>NZ_KV840158.1:767-115984 GCF_001839115.1 Staphylococcus sp. HMSC62B09 | reverse complement strand
CTTTTGCCGCTACTTTTTCTTCTTCTGTCGCATTCGGCGTATTATTAATAGCTTCTTTTTTTGCAGTTACAGCATCGTCAATTGCTTTTCTTGCTGCTGCTTTCTTAACCGTATCAGGAAGAATTCCAGAAATTATTGTAGTGTTGTTGGTGGTTGCTTCATCTACTGCGTTATTTGTAGTTGCAGCATCAATTGCAGCCTTTGCTTGTTTAGCCGCTTCATCAATTTTGACTAAAGCTACATCTTTCTCTTCTTGAGTAGCCTCATTGTTATTATTTACTAATGCCTTTTGATTTAAGACCGCTATATCAATCGATTGTTTAGCATCTGATTTTTTTACTATTTCTGGTTGAATATTATTAATTGCACTAATACCATGCGCTTGAAATTCATCAACACCATCATTTGTGGTAGATTGGTCTATGAGTCTGTCAGCTTTTCTAACTTCATCTGTTACCCTTTGAATTGCTGCATCTTTTTCTTCTTGTGTTGCATCACTCAATTGATTAATTAAAGCTTTTTTCGCTTCAGCTGCTTGTTCTATAGCCTTTTTACCATTTGCTTTTTTTGTAACAACCGCATCAATAGTATTAATAATATCTATACCATTAGTTTGCGCTTGATCTACATTATTGTTTGATGTAGCTTGATCAATTAAAGCTTTTGCTTTATTTGCTTCTTCAGTAGCTTTATTCATTGCTACCTCTTTTTCTTCTTGTGTCGCATCATAATGACCGTCAATGTATACTTTACGTTGGGTTAAAGCCGCTTCAATTGCTTGTTTAGCTTCATCTTTTTTAGTAGCGGTTACATTAATTAAATTGATTTGAGAGATACTGCTTTCTTTTAGTGGAGCGATATCATTACTAATAGTTAATTTATCAATTTCAGCTTTATTCTCGTTATATTTATTTTGTAATTTGGTTAAAGCAACTTGTTTTTCTTCAGTTGTAGCTTCAGTATTACTATTGATAACACTTTCTCTAGCTTTAGCTGCTTTATCTATATCAAATTTAGCTTTTGCTTTCTCTAAGTTTAATAATAAGTTATTGATTTCTGCTTGGTTCTTTCTATCGGTTAATGGTGTAGCATCTGTTTCATTTTTTACAACCTTTGCACTTGTGAGTGCTGATTGTAGATTGTTCCATGCTTCTGTAGAATAATTACTTTGATTAACCTGACCAAGTTCAGTTTCAATTTCACTTATTTTACTATTAATGGCATCTTTATACATATTGACAGTTACAGATTGCGTTGGAGCTATTGTACTACCTTGTCTTTGATCACTCTCAGTAATAATAAATTCATTATTACCACCATATCTTAAGTAGTTGTTGTCACCAGGTGTTTGCACAGCAAAGTCTCTTGAACCATTTTTACGGTTCATGTTAATACCTTCAGTTTGATAAATTAGATTCGCATTAAAATCCTTTTTAATTGGAACTGTAGTAGGTATTGATACAGTATAAGAAATATTTCGAGTAGTATCAGTATCTATTGGATTAATATTAAGCGTAAGTTCTCTAGTACCTTCATTAAATGTACCAGTTGCATTCTCAGCTGAGACAAAAGTCACCCCTTCAGGTAATACAACTTTATATTGTGTTTTGTTAGAACTAGAGTGACCTTTGTTCTCAATAGAAACTTTTAATTTAGCATTTACAACAGGTGAACTATCAGATGTAGAGTTAGCTTGGTATTCAGTTTGAACTGCACTCACTTTTAAATAAGCACCAGTATTAACAGAAACATCCGCAACTACACCACCACCAAAGTTATTAGGACCTTTAAGTAAACGATGTCCATTATAAGTGTCATGACTGACATTCACTAAAGACTCAAATTGTAATCTGATCCTTGAAATGTTTTCAGGTACATTAAAAACACCTTTAAAAATACCGAAAGCTTGGTTACTTGTTTTAGGCGTACCTTTATACAATAATGTTGATGGATTATTAGCATCATATATATACATGCGTGCACTATTAAACCCAGAAATATTACCTATTGAGGAACCTAAGTAATGAAATTGTAATTCAGAACCAGGTGTAACATCGATATCTTGATATATCGGTCCTACACTATTATCTGGTCTTCCGTAAGATAAATTATCGCTATACTTAGATAATACAGCACCAATTTTATTATTGGTCTTATCGAATGTGATATAAGTGTATGATGGTAAGACTTTTGGTCCCCATACTAATGGTATTTGTGTTTGTTGGCTATTGACTACTTTCCATCCAGGAATCTTACTTGCTTCATCCATTGCAGATTCTGTATTTGCTGTTGGAATTTCAGCTCCGTTAGATGTATCAGTAAAGTTACCGTTAACGACTTGACCTGAGTTTGTTTCATTAATAGCCATTGGGTCTTGTTGTGTTTGAGTATTTGAAGTTACATCATTAGCATCACGTTTCGCTCGTTTGTGAACTGTTGTCGCTTTACTATCCTTATTGGATTTATTATTCTCTAGAATTGGTTGATTTGTATCAACATTATTATCTTTATCTTTGTCAGATATTTCAGTGCTATTTATATTTTCTGAGCTATTTGTAGTTTGAGTTTTATTTGGAACTTCAGTAGTCTCACTAACAGCCTCTCTATTTAAAGTAGTATTATCATCTGTCTTAGATTCACTTTTAGATGAATCTTTAATAGCATCTGGTTGATGTTGATTTAAGTTTTCCGTATTTTTTGATTCAGTAATTTTTGGTTGAGCTAATTGACTATGCTCATCTAATTCAGCTGCATGTCCTGTGTGAGTGATAAATGCTAGAGTAGCAATCACTGTTGAGAACGTCCCAACTGTAAATTTACGTATACTGAATTTTTGTTTTTTAAATAGATTCATTAAATATCCTCCTTGTAGTCTGATCTTGATGTCTTTGATTTAATGAATTTGTCAAAATATAGTCTGTACACTATTTGACCACTTACGAAATTATTCTATCACTATTGATTATTGTACGCTAGTGTATATTTAATTATTCTTTTAAAAATATTATAAAATATGATCACAAAAAAAGAGACTGACATATTAGTCAGTGATATGCTCCCTTCAAAGTAGACATTGAAAAAATGAAAAACTTTGAAGGGAGCTTTTTTATGACAAGCCATCCTAAAGTAGATGTAGACTTACTACTATATATATTTCAAGAATATGAAAAAGGTGTTTCATTCCAGTATTTAATCGATACATTAAAAATAGATACTGAAGGAAAAGAGATTAAAAAACAATCTCCTAAATCTGAGGTGTATATCATGAAAGCAAGACAAACCACATTCGAAGAACGTGTCGCAATTGTTGAATATTACTTAAATCACAAACAATCTTATAGAGAAGTTGCAGAACACTTTAATATCACATACGGCCAAATTTATCAGTGGGTCCAAAAATATCAAGCTAATGGAAGTGATGGATTAGTAGATGGCCGTGGCAAAGGCAAACCGCAATCTATATTGACATCAGAAGAGCAAAAAGAAGCAGAAATCAGAGTATTAAAAGAACGTAATCGATTACTAGAAATGGAAAATAATGTTTTAAAAAAGTACAACGAATTAGAAAGGGAGATGATTCGTAAAGACAACAAATCACGTCGTACAAAACAAGCGAAACGTTAAAGAATCAATATCCGATTCGACAATTATGTCATGTATTAGGTATTTCTAGGTCAAGTTATTATAAGTGGTGCCATCGTAAACCTACTAAACGAGAAATGGACAATGAACAACTTAAACAAAACATTGAAACCATTTATCATAAGTATAAGGGCATATATGGATATCGCCGTGTTTATATCTATATTAGAAAATATTTAAATAAAAAAGTAAATTACAAACGTGTTTACCGTTTGATGAAAACACTCAAATTAGCTGCAGTAATACGATTTAAGCGCAAACCTTACCGTCGTTCAACACCACAAATTACAGCAGTCAATATACTCAATCGCCAATTTGAAGTTGCATCACCGAATACAACTTGGTTAACAGATGTCACAGAATTAAAATCAAAGATGGTCGTAAAATTTATCTAAGTGCTATTTATGATCTAGGGACTAAGCGAATTGTTAGCTATGAATTAGACTTATCTAATAATAATATGTTAGTTTTCAGCACATTGGAGAAAGCAGTCCAACAAGTTCAAAATACCAAAGGTATATTGTTTCAAAGTGACTGTGGTTTTCAGTATACTTCCAAGTTATTTAAATATAAGTTAGAACAAAACGGTATGTTTCATAGTATGTCTCGTGTTAGTAGATGTATAGATAGTGATCCTATGGTATGGGTTTGGGGGACGATTAAAAGTGAGATTTTCAAAGGCAACAAACGATTTATTTTTAATAATGTTGAAGAGGCAAAGCAACAAATAGAAAAATACATTCATTTCTTTAATACAGAAAGAATCACATTAAAAATGGCCGATTTTGTCTAAAAACAAAATCAACCATTCATTTTAATTATTTAATTGTCTACTTGACTGGGTGCAGTTCACAGCCTCTTAATGTTAATTAGATGCTATCAATAACTGTACCTTCAGTACCCCACTCATTCATGCCACCTTCAACATTAATAGCATGTACACCTTGATCTTCTAAATATTTTACAACTTTTGCACTACGCATTCCTGCGGCACAAATAATATAATATGTTTCACTTTTATTAAAATGATTTAAGTTGTCAGGAATTTGATCCATAGGAATTGTTTTAGCTCCAGGAATGACTCCCATTGTAGTTTCTTCATCTGTACGAACGTCCACAATATTCACTGGATTAGATTCTAATACTTTTTCTTTTAATTGATCTACTGTAATAGATTCCATTATTAAAACTCCTTATATTATTATTTTGCAACGATGTTAACAAGTTTTTGAGGGACTGCAATTACTTTTTTAATGTCTTTACCCTCAATCGATAGTTTAACATTTTCATCTTGTAATGCTAATGTTTCCATTTCATCTTTAGAAGTATCTTTAGGAATATTTAATTTTGCTCTTACTTTGCCGTTCACTTGTACTACAATTTCAACCTCTGAATCTACAAGTAATGATTCATCATATGTTGGCCATGGTTGATAAGTAATAGTGTCTTCATTACCTAAACGGTTCCATAATTCCTCACCAATATGTGGCGCAATTGGAGCCAGCATTTTTACAAAGCCTTCAGCATATGGTTGATAAATCGTTTCTGCTTTATAGCAATCATTAATAAATACCATTAATTGACTTATCGCAGTATTAAAGTTTAATGTGTTGAAGTCTTCTGTAACTTTTTTAACAGTTTGGTTATAAACTTTATCTAATCCATTATCATTATTTTCAACTATTTTATTTGATAATGAACCGTCTTCATTGATGAATAGTCTCCAAACACGGTCTAAGAAACGTCTTGAACCATCAAGACCATTTTCACTCCAGGCAATAGCTGCATCTAATGGTCCCATAAACATTTCATATAATCGCAATGTATCAGCACCGTGTGAATCTACAATATCATCTGGATTAACTACGTTGCCTTTAGACTTACTCATTTTCTCGTTACCTTCACCAAGTATCATACCTTGATTAAATAATTTTTGGAACGGCTCTTTAGTAGGTACTACACCTAAATCGTAAAGAACTTTGTGCCAGAATCTAGCATACAGTAAGTGAAGTACAGCATGTTCTACCCCACCAATGTATAAATCTACTGGTAACCAGTGTTTTAATTTTTCTGGGTCAGCTAACATATTACTATTATGAGGATCGATATATCTTAAGTAATACCAGCAACTTCCTGCCCATTGTGGCATAGTATTAGTTTCACGACGACCCTTCATGCCTGTCTTTTCATCAACAACATTCACAAACTCATCGATATTAGCTAATGGAGATTCACCTGTACCAGAAGGTTTAATCTCATCAGTTTCTGGTAGTAAAAGTGGTAATTCTTCTTCTGGAACTGTAGTCATAGTACCATCTTCCCAATGAATAACTGGTATTGGTTCACCCCAATAACGTTGTCTGCTGAATAGCCAATCTCTTAATTTATAATTTACTTTTTTCTCTCCAGCACCATTCGTTTCTAGTAATTCAATTGCTTTAGCAATAGCCGCTTCATTATCTAAACCATTAAGTTCTCCTGAGTTAACATGTTGACCTTCACCAGTATATGCCTCTTTTTGCACATTGCCGCCTTCAATTACTTCGATAATAGGTAAATCAAATTTAGTTGCAAACTCGTGATCACGTTCATCATGCGCGGGCACAGCCATGACTGCGCCTGTACCATAGCTAGAAAGTACATAATCCGCAATCCAAATTGGTAATTGCTCACCTGATAGTGGATTTATAGCATAAGCACCTGTGAAGACACCTGATTTATCTTTGGCTAAATCTGTTCGTTCAAGGTCAGATTTTTTAGATGCGTCTTCTTGATATTTTTTTACTTCTTCTAATTTATCTTCAGAAGTAATAACATTTACGAGATCATGTTCCGGACTTAATACTAAGAAAGTTGTACCGTAAATTGTATCTGGTCTCGTTGTAAACACATCAATACTAGCATCTTCATTTTCAATTTTAAAAGAAACACGCGCACCTTCTGAACGTCCAATCCAATTACGTTGCATGTCTTTAATAGATTCTGGCCAGTCAAGTTCATCTAAATCTTCTAATAATCGGTCAGCATATTCTGTAATTTTTAATACCCATTGCTTCATAGGTCGTCTATATACTGGATGTCCTCCACGTTCAGAAACTCCATCAACAACTTCTTCATTAGATAGAACAGTTCCTAACGCTGGACACCAGTTGACAGCAACTTCATCTACATAGGCTAAACCTTTATTATACAGTTGGATAAAAATCCATTGTGTCCATTTGTAATATTCAGGGTCAGTAGTATTTACCTCTCTATCCCAATCATAACTGAAACCTAATTCTTGTATTTGACGTTTAAAAGTTTGAATATTTTGCTTTGTAAATCCCCTAGGATCATTACCAGTATCTAATGCATATTGTTCGGCAGGTAATCCAAAAGCATCCCATCCCATTGGATGAAGTACATTATAACCTTGCATACGTTTATATCTAGACACAATATCAGTAGCTGTGTAACCTTCTGGATGCCCTACGTGTAAACCTGCTCCAGATGGATAAGGGAACATATCTAATGCATAAAATTTCTTTTGTCCTAGATTATCACTCGTTTTAAACGTTTTGTTGTCTGCCCAATAATTTTGCCATCTTTTCTCAATTTCCTTGTGATTATATCCCAAATCTTTTTCCTCCTATAAATAAAAAAACACCTCAAACTATTATTTATTAAAGGGACGACTTTTAGCCGCGGTACCACCCTAATTCACAAAAATTGTGCACTTTATAATAGTAAGAGATGTTTATAATTTAATCGAATAACGGTAAGTTCACTTAATTCTTAACACTAGTTCTCACCACCACTAGCTCTCTGATGAAAAGTACTTAAGTTACTACTCCAATACATTTTAATATTATGAGATTCAAGCACTAATTGCAAGTGGTAGTTACTATTTTGTTTAAACTCATGTATAAATAAAACTTCTATCTTGATTGTCGCGATTGTTTTCCTTTTGGCAGCCCTTTATCAAAGATTGAAAGGAAAATAATCCCTACAATTAATAAGAACATGATGCCAATGAACATCGCACTCATATTAAAGGTATCAACTAATACCCCACCTATTAATGGCCCAAATGCTTTACCAACAGTTGAAGCTGAATTTACGACACCTTGATATTGACCTTGTTTTCCTTCTGGTGCTAAATAATTAGCTATAGTTGGTACTGCTGGCCAAACAAACATTTCACCAAAAGTTAATATAATCATTCCTATTAAAAATACAGTAAATTGTTCGGCAAAACTAGTTACAAAGAATGAAAGCATAAAAATTAAAATACCAACTAACATTTGATATTTTAAATTACCTTTTAATAAAATAATTGCTGGTCTTATTAACGGTTGAGCAACTAAAATCATAATACCATTCACTGTCCATAATATACTGTATTGCGACATAGAAATATTTAATTCTTGAGTGAATGATGCAATTGTAGTTTCCCATTGAATGTAAGCAATCCAACAAATAGCAAACATTACACACAGTAGTAAGAGTGCAATGAAACGTTTTTTATTCTCTTTGCTATGGATATCTAGACTATCAGGTGTTCTGATTTTAGCATGATATTCAAGATTAAATTGAGTTATCGCTACAATTCCAAACAAGACGTACATAATCAAGTTTGCTAAGAAAATATAATTAAAGCTTAATTCCGCAACGAAACCACCCATAGCTGCACCGGTTGCTACACCAATATTTTGAGCTAAGTATATTGCATTGAAAGTCGTTCTCCCCCCGTTAGGCCAAACTGCACCAGCCATTGCATATATCGCGGGAACTATCATTCCGCCACCAAAACCTAACAATACTAACCAAACAGCATACCATGGCCATCCATGGAAGAAGTTTAAAAGCGTAGTACTGATTAAACATGTAACGGTACCGATCATAATTGTTCGATAACCACCTAATTTATCAAATAATGAACCTCCTAGTAAATTTCCGACTACCATTCCGAATGAATTAACCATTAGAACAATCGCAGCAATAGTCAGGCTCTTACCAAGCTCTTCTTTCATATAAATTGTGTTTAAAGGCCATAAAAAGCTAGAGCCAGTTATATTTAGCGCCATGCCTATAACTAGCCACCATACTGATCTAGGTATATTCATATTTTTAGTCCCCTCTTTATATTTTTGTTGAACTACATTAAACACTATAACATTAAAGTATGTTAAAATCTTTACTTAGAACTAAGTTAGATAGAAAGGAAAATGTGTTATGGGTAACTATTTCCCGTATGCCTTTGAAAATAAACGATATCATACATGGAATTACCATTTAAAAAATAAATTTGGTCAAAAGATTTTCAAAGTAGCACTTGATGGTGGATTTGACTGTCCTAACCGAGATGGCACAGTTGCACATGGTGGATGCACGTTCTGTTCAGCCGCAGGTAGCGGTGACTTTGCTGGTAACAGAGCTGATCCAATTGAAGTTCAATTTCAACAAATTAAAGATAGGATGCATGAAAAATGGAGTGAGGGTAAATATATTGCCTACTTCCAAGCTTTCACGAATACGCATGCACCAGTAGAAGTATTAAAAGAAAAGTATGAGCCTGTCTTAAAAGAAGAAGGTGTTGTAGGTTTATCTATAGCAACCAGACCAGATTGTTTACCTGATGATGTAGTAGAATACTTAGCCGAGTTAAATGAACGTACTTATTTATGGGTAGAATTAGGTTTACAAACTGTACATCAAGAAACTTCAGACTTAATTAACCGTGCTCATGATATGCAAACTTATTATGAAGGCGTTGCTAAATTAAGAAAACAAAACATTAATGTGTGTACTCATATTATTAATGGCTTACCTGGTGAAGACTATCAAATGATGATGGAAACTGCACGTGAAGTAGCTCAAATGGATGTTCAAGGCATTAAAATTCATTTACTTCATTTATTAAAAGGGACACCAATGGTTAAACAATATGAAAAAGGAATGCTTGAGTTTATGTCTCAAGAAGACTATACCAATCTAGTATGCGATCAATTAGAAATTTTACCACCTGAAATGATTATTCATCGAATTACTGGAGATGGTCCAATTGATTTAATGATTGGTCCTATGTGGAGTGTTAATAAATGGGAAGTTTTAAATGAAATTGATGATGAATTAGCACGACGTAACTCCTATCAGGGTAAACATTATACATCTGAGGTAAAGGTTAACTCATGAAATTAGAACGTATTCTCCCCTTTTCAAAAACGTTAATAAAAGATCATATTAAACAAGATAGTATTGTCATTGATGCTACTTGTGGGAATGGTAATGACACGTTGTTTCTTGCACAACAGGTTCCAAATGGTCATGTTTTTGGTTTAGATATACAAGACTCAGCAATTCAGTTAACTTTCGAAAAAGTAAAAGAATTTCATAATGTAACATTAATTCGTGATGGTCATGAAAACATTAAGAACCACATTGACATTAAATTTAAAGGTCAAATAGATGCAGCGATATTTAACCTTGGCTACTTACCTAAGGGTGATAAATCAATTGTTACGAGACCTGAAACTACAATAAAAGCAATTAATAACATTTTTGATTATTTAAGTGTTGAAGGTATTATCGTGTTAGTTATATACCATGGGCATGCTGAAGGAAAAATTGAACGAGATGCTTTATTAGATTTCTTAGAACATTTTGATCAAGAGAAAGCTCATATTCTTAAATATCAATTTATAAATCAAGTGAATCACGCGCCATTTATATGTGCGATTGAGAAACGCTAAACCTAACATCATACATCTTCTCTGACATAATTTTAAATAATATATAAAATCCACTCCATAGTTTAATTATGGAGTGGATTGTTTTGTCGAAAAATCTCTCTAAATTAAATTCAAAACAATATAAACTAAAACATCAAATCGATTAAATACGCATTAATGAGTTTAGACTATTTTCAAGTATTTCATATCGTTTCTTAATAGTAGAAGTAATAAAATTTAGTAGTTCATCTTTAAGTTCTTGCTTTTCTTTATTAAAATGAATAATTACAGTTCGTTCATCATCTAATGGTCTCTCTTTAAATATCCATTCAGATTGAACAAGTTTGTTATATGTACGTGTACGTTTATACGATTTAATATTAACGTAACTATCCATTTCTTTTAACGTCATGGACCCTTTGTCCCATAAAGTTAGTAAAATGAGAACCTCTTCTTTGGTCAAATCATAAGTTTCATAAATTACTTTAAAAATCGAATTGATTTCTTTACACACTTCTTCAAGCTGCAAAATCATAGAAACATTCTCGTCTGCTTGATTATTCATGTTGCTCCCTCCCTAAATAATTGTACACATCCCGATTAAATAATTATAGAATTAACTATCATTATATATTTACCCAATTATTCTCGTTGTAATTAAACAATTTATAATAACTCCAAAAAATTAACTTACATTAAAGCATATGTTAAATTACTTTAAATTTTTATTGGTAACTCAACTAAATATAATTAAAATTAAAAACATATAATATTTAAATTATATTATATTTTTACTTTAATTTAAAAGATGTTAACTTCTAAATATTGAATTATCTTTGTGCATTAATCAATTGCATTTCATATAATTGTTTATCAAAAAGGAGCCAGAACAGAATTCTCATCGAATTCTTAGTCCCAGCTCCTCAAGGATAACTAGAAATGAAGAAATATTATAAATCGTTTCTCAATTTGATCAATTACGACGAATTTGCGTTGTAGTCATGAAATATTACTTCATCACACACTCTGATTTTTAAACTTCTTCGATTTCTTCTTCATTTACTATAAAACCCATTGTATTCACACTATTATTTAAAAACGTCAACACGTAACGCATCACTTGATCACGTTCAGGTTCATTATGAATTTCATGATAGAAGCCTTCCCATACTTTAAAATAAAATTCATTAGTGTTTAAATTATTTTTAAGTTCATTGAATGAGCGTAATTCCAATAATTTATCTTCCGTTCCATACATTAGTAACATTGGCATAGATTGTATATCTTTGAAATGTTGAATTGTATCTTTCATTGTTTCCAACACAATGTTATACCACTTGTAGGTTACTTTTCTTAACATTAATCCATCTTGTTTTGTTTCTTCAATAACTTCATCATTACGCGTTAAATCTTTAGTTTCAATACCTAATTTGAATCGTGCGTCCTTAGAACCTTTACCTACATTTGAAATTAACATATTTTTACGTGTCTTATTATTTCTTTTAAATTCTAACAATGGAGAAAGGAGTAACATACCCTCGATAGGCAATTCTGTTTTTTCAAGTACATTTAATAATATTAATCCACCTAGTCCAACACCCATGACAAAAGTAGGAATCTTGTATTCATTAGCAATTCTAACCCATTCTATTAGTGTTTCATGATAGATATCAAAATGCTCAATTTGTCCCTTGTTTGCTCTAGAAGTTTGACCTTGACCAGGTAAATCACCCATTATAACGTGATAGCCATTACGTCTTAACATTGTAATGACGTATGCATATCTGCCAGTGTGTTCTAAAATGTTATGTACTATAACCACGACACCTTTAGCATCGTATTCAGTTTCCCATTTCCACATATGTATAATTCCTCTCTAACTTATATTTCAATAAATGTATTATATCAGATTATTGGTTTGGACTGGTGTAAATCTTAAAGACAAAGTGATTACAAATTTTAGTTCGATATTGTAATTATACCTTTTTTTATAGTATTCAGATAATTGAAAACGCTTTCTACAATCACCTATTCATGCTAAACTATTATTAAATTATAAGTTTTATGTAATATGGAGGAATGGGATATGTCACTTTTTAAGAATTTTTTTATTGCATTATCAAATAGCACTTATTTAAATGAAACAGCAAAAAAAGTAGGTCCTAAAATGGGTGCAAATAAAGTTGTGGCTGGTAATACTATCGAGCAATTAATTGACACAATTGAGAGACTCAACGATAAAAATATAGCAGTTACAGTTGATAATCTTGGCGAGTTTGTAGGAACGGTTGAAGAGGCTACTCAAGCTAAGAATGAAATTTTAGAAGTTATGCAAGCTATTAAAGATTATAATGTCGATGCTCATATGTCTGTAAAATTAAGTTCTCTTGGTGGTGAATTTGATACTGAGCTAGCTTATAATAATTTAAGAGAGATTCTACTTAAAGCCAACGAATTTGATAATATGCATATTAATATCGACACTGAAAAATATGACAGTTTACAGCAAATTGTTGAAGTGTTAGATAGACTTAAAGGGGAATTCAGAAACGTTGGAACAGTAATACAAGCTTACCTTTATGATGCAATTGACTTAATTGAAAAATATCCTAATTTGCGCTTAAGATTAGTTAAAGGTGCATATAAAGAAGATGAACAAATTGCATATCAAACTAAAGAAGAGATTGATGCAAATTATATAAAAATCATTGAGAAACGTCTTTTAAATGCGAAAAACTATACATCAATCGCTACACACGACGATCAAATAATTAACCACGTTAAACAATTTATTAAATCACATAATATTGATAGAGATCAATTTGAATTCCAAATGTTATACGGATTCCGTAGTGAATTAGCTGAGGATATTTCTCGTCAAGGATACCATTTCACAATTTATGTTCCTTATGGCAATGATTGGTTCGGTTACTTCATGCGTAGATTAGCTGAACGCCCTCAAAACCTTGCTCTTGCATATCAAGAATTTGTATCAACTAAAACATTGAAGAAAATTGGTCTTTTCACTAGCCTAGGCATTGGAGTTGCATTTATTATTTCTGGTTTTACAAGATTATTAAAAAGATAAAAAAATAAATCCTCGACACTGCTAGTGCTTTGTCGAGGATTTATTTTTTTAATTAAAATTGTTTTAATAAATTTGCCATTTCAATAGCACTTACTGATGCTTCAGCACCTTTATTACCCGCTTTAGTTCCAGCTCTTTCAACCGCTTGTTCAATACTTTCAGTGGTTAATACGCCAAATATAACTGGAATATCGCTTACATCATTCGCCTTTGATACTCCTTTAGCAACTTCATTACATACATAATCATAATGAGATGTTGCACCTCTAATTACACAACCTATAGTGATGACTGCGTCATATTCACCCTTCTGAGCTAGTTTTTTAGAAACTAAAGGAATTTCAAATGCACCAGGTACATAAGCAACATCTATATTACTATCTTCCACACCGTGACGAACAAGTGTATCTTTTGCACCATCTAATAAACGGTTCGTTATAAAATCATTAAATCGACTTACAACAATAGCTACTTTTAGATCTGTTCCTACCAATTTACCTTCAAAATTCATCTTTATTCCTCCTAAATTAAATGTCCCATTTTTATTTTTTTAGTATTCATATAATCATGATTATGTTCTGTTTCAGCTACAATAATTGGTGTGCGGTCCGCAACTTTAATACCATACTCAGATAATCCCTCAAATTTTTTAGGATTATTACTTAACAAATTCACTTGTTGTACATTGAAATAATTTAAAATTTGAGCTGCTATATGATAATCCCTCAAATCTTCGTCAAATCCTAAAGCTAGGTTGGCAGTTACTGTATCATGACCTCGTTCAATTAATTCGTATGCTCTTAATTTATTGATTAACCCTATGCCTCTTCCTTCTTGAGGCAAATAAATAATCATGCCACCATGCTCATTAATATATTTCATCGCTGATTCTAGTTGTGCACCACAATCACATCTTTGACTATGGAAAATATCCCCTGTTAAACATGCAGAATGAATACGCACATTTTCTGTGGTACGTGGTTCTCCTTTAGCAAGTACAACAATTTCTTCTTTAGTTAATGGTGATTCGAATCCATACATTTCAAAAGTTCCATGATCTGTCGGCATATTAACTTTTGCTTTTAACTCAACACTAGTGTCTTTGTCTTTTTGATAATTAACTAAACTTTCAATAGTAATCATTTTAAGACCATGTTGATGTTTAAACGCTTCTAGTTGTTCACCTTTAGCCATTGTCCCATCTTCATTCATGATCTCACATATAACACCTGCTGGAACTGCTTTCGTTAGTTTCGCTAAATCTACAGCTGCTTCTGTATGACCAGTACGTTCCAACACACCGTTTTCTTTAGCTATTAGTGGAAAAAGATGTCCAGGTTTATGGAAATCTTCAGGCCCAGATTCTGGATTAATTAAAGCACGTGCCGTTGCCATTCTATCAAATGCACTTATACCGGTTGATGTTGTAACGTGATCGATACTTACTGTGAAATTAGTTCCAAAACCATCCGTATTATGTTCTACCATAGGCAGGAGTTTAAGTTTGAGTGCCAAGTCTTTACTAATTGGTGCACAAATTAGCCCTCTACCTTCTTTAGCCATAAAATTAATAGTATTATCATTCATCCATTGTGTTATAGCTACAAGATCTCCTTCATTTTCACGATCCTCGTCATCTACAACAATAATACTTTCACCACGTTTTAAAGCATTTAATGCATCCATAATATCGTCAAATTCCATCTATAATTACGCCTCCTAAAAGCCAAATTCTCTTAACTTATCTAATGTAAGCTTTGACTCATTTCTACTTATCATTCGTTCAACATATTTAAAAAGAACATCCGTTTCTAAATGAACTTGGTCGCCATTTTGTTTAGAAGATAAAATCGTTGAACGTCTTGTTTCAGGTATTAAATGAATATCAAAACTATCATGTCGTAAATCGAAAATTGTTAAACTCACACCATCCACAGTGATTGAACCCTGTTTGACCATTTGATTAATGATATTTGTAGATGCTTTAATCGAAACTATCCTTGAATTAGGAGTTTCCTTAACTTGTGTTATAACACCTTTGTCATCAACATGACCTAAAACAAAATGACCTCCAAAACGTCCATTTCCTGACATTGCTCTTTCTAAGTTGACTTCATCATTTTTATTGATTTGAGATAGATATGTTTTATCTTCAGTACCTTTTATAACTTGAACAGAAAAATAATTCCTTGTGAAGTCAATCACTGTTAAGCAAGCTCCATTCACACTAATAGAGTCACCGATGTTCATGTCTTCTGTGATAGTTTGACAAGCTATATCCAATGTTCTAACCGATTGATGAGTACGAATATTTTTGACAGTACCTATTTCTTCAACAATACCTGTAAACATAAGTTGTCACTTCTTTCGCAAAATCATTTTTAAATTTTGATTAATTAACTCAGTAGAAGAAATTTCAAATTGAGTGGTTTCATTTAAATCAATAGTATCCGCAGTTTGAAAGAATTGATTTTTTCCAGAACCACCTATTATTTTCGGGGCGTAATAAATAATAAGTTGATTAATAAAATCAGTTTGGAGAAATTTGGAAGTTATACGAGGACCAGCTTCAATTAATAATGAACCAATACCTCGCTTATATATATCTGTAAGAATATCTTTTAAATCGCATTTATCTATACAGACAACCTTTATGTTTCGATTTGGACTTTCAAGCGTTTGATTTTCAGTGTAAATCCACACTTCACTCGACGAATCTTGAAAAAGTTGTTTCGTAAAGTCAACATTGCCACTTTTAGAAAGCACTATTCGGATTGGATTTTTACCATTTGGAATACGAGTCGTGTAAAGTGGGTTATCAGCATTAATTGTGCCATTTCCTGTCAACACAGCATCATGCGTATGTCTTAAATGATAGACATCTTGTTTGACTTCTGAATTAGTAATCCATTTACTCTGACCTAAATCTGTTGCTTGTTTACCGTCTAATGATACAGACACTTTCATCGTAATTTCAGGGATTTGCTCTGACTTAGCTTTAAAAAAGTCTTTATATAAGGCAGCTGCTTCTTCAGAGTATTGATGTTCTACATCAATCCCAGCTTGTTCTAAAATAGCGTCCCCTTCAGAAGGTAATGTCGTATCTTTAACAGCGTAAATAACTTTGCTTAGTCCAAATTCAATAATCTTGTTCACACATGGTGGTGTTGAGCCAAAGTGGGTACATGGTTCTAGCGAAATATAGATTGTGCCACCATTTGCTTCCTTTCCAGCCATATCAAGTGCTTGTACTTCCGCGTGCTTCTCACCTTGTTTTAGATGAGCACCGAGTCCAACTATTCGGCCGTTATTAACAACGACCGCACCAACTGGAGGATTGATACCCGTTTGTCCTTTAACCATTTGTGCGAGTTGTATAACGTATTTCATAAAATTACTCAATAAATCACCTCATAATCAAAACTCCCTATACCAATAAAGTGCTTAAAGGCATAGGGAGACCAAATATATTCAAATAAGCTTACAACATTAGTAAATGTGTATGCTAAATAACCATCATAATTATCAAATAATGACGACTCATTCTTTCTCCCATCCAGACTTTCACTGTCGGCTCTAGAATCTCACTAGATCAGCCATCAAAGTTATTACCTTTTACTTTGACAGGTCGCAGGCTTATATTACTGCCGGTTGGGAATTGCACCCCGCCCCGAAAGAATTCATATGAAATTGTGATTGTTTGAGTTAACGTAGTTTAATAACTACAACATTAATCATACGCTTATTGTTTAAAAATTACAAACCGTCAACGCTGCATATTATTTAACAGAGTAACTAATAATGGAATTTAGTTATTTAAGTGTAAATGTCTACATTATGAACTAAAATGGTCAAATTTACTTTGGTTTTCATATAAATAATTTACAGAATTGACCGCTTGATCAACGATCATCTTCACTCCATTACGCAATTTATTAACGCCATTAGTTACTTGCCCAATAGCTATCATATTGTTGAGAGTTCCATATCTTGGACTTATGACTTGATTGGTTTCTGGAATAATTTGTATACCTCCCATTGGATGTGGTTGAACAATTTGTCTGTTTTGTAGGTTAAGAATAAGCTGATCTTCCTCATCTAAATCTGATAAATGTGTTTTTGATCCAGTCGAATTAATAATGACATCATATTGATAATAATAATCATCATTGTTAAATTCCAATAAATAATGGTTGTCTTTATAAGTAATATCTTCTAATCCGCTTTTAACAATTAATGATTGATTATTTATTAAGTCTATAATTAACTCTGCAGTACGAGGTGGCATAGGGTTAGAATTTAATTGAATAATTTTTGAGAAACGTTTATCAAAGTCTTGCTGATCTTCTCGACTAAAGCTATTCCATATCCAGTTTAGATTTTCTTTAATATTTTCTATTAAACTTTGAAACACACCAATTTCATCAGGTCTATCAAGATCATACTGTAAATCTTGAATTGTATTTCCTGTGCGACGATATACTAGTTTCTCTAAATCAATATTATGATTCTTACATTCTAATTGGAATAATTCAAAAGCTAATTCTAAAGGTACATTTCCATAATATTGCGACTTCAATTCATTAAACTTTTGCTTAGTTAAATGTTTAAACTCAACATCTATCATATTTCCTCTAACACTAGGTAAATGTGCTGAGCGACTAGTCATAGTTATTGGTAATTTAGGATGATGTGTAGTCACGTATCTAACTACATCTAAACTGGCTAATCCAGTGCCTATAATTGCAATATCGTCTGATTGAGACACTTCATCTAATGTATTATATGTAGGATAAGGTGTTTGAATATAACCTTTATTCCCTTTTAGTTTATATGGATCATGATATGCGAATGTGCCAGTCGTTAAGAATATATAATCATACTCTTTCCATTCACTCATATCTTCTGAAGTACATACATAGTATGTTAATGTAGTCTCATCAATTTCTGAATTTGTAAAAATTTCGCGAACTGGATGCTTAATAATGGTTAAATTATCAAATAACAAGTCGTAGTTAGATAGGTATGACTTCATATAATGACCAAATACAAACCTCGGAAGATATTTAGGATTATCGAATTTAAATTCTGATTGCTCTTGATACCATTTCCAGAACTCTTCTTCATCATCCAAATTCAAACTCATTTGCTTAGTTGGCAAATTAATTAATAATTGGCTGCTGTCATTTTGAAAAGGTACACCCTGCCCCATATTCTTATCATGATCATATACATCAACCTCAAGATTTTTAAACGCTTCATTTTTGACTAATTGCCTTAGTACACTAACACCAGCTGTGCCCATCCCTATAATTGCTACACGCATATATTCATCATCCTTTTAATTTTCTCTAACAAGAATTTTTAATAATTTAATTATATCAATATCATAAATTGCTTAAAATAATTTATACTTATATGCACTTAACATTCTCCATTTTTCTTTATCCTATATTGATATGTTAATATTGAGTTAATGAGGTGAACTAAAATGAAATTTCTCTTAAAAGTTTTAGTAGTATTTGTTATAGCATTTAGTTGGATAACTCGAAAAAATAAAGCCAAATAAATGTTTGTGAACATAAAATATATTAAAGAAAAAGCCAACGTCATCACTTGCTTGAATCAGTGTGATCGTTGGCTTTAGTTTACTTACAATTATTTATTTTTGATGTTTATTATCATCTTTGTATACGTATAATTTAAAATATTTACCTTCTGTTTTCATCTCTTTATAGAAATCTGCGATAATTTGAGCATTACTTTCTGCCCATTTAATATCAGTAGCATATTGATGTTCACCTGGATTTTTAGGATTCCATCTCATACTGTATAGCGTATTTTGATCATCATGTGATAGGAAGTGTTGGTGAATAAAATCAGCACCACCTTTGATGGCTTTCTCTGGAGTATCCCAACCGTGTTTTTTTGCGTATTCTGAACCAGTTTTAATAGGATCACTATCGAGAGCACCTACACCATAGAAGTTATAATATTTTTTACCATCAATTTCTACACCCTTGGCTAATTCACTTTTAACTGAACCAGTTTCTAATAAAGCATGAGAAATTAAATAAACTTCATTCACATGTTTCTCTTTAGCAGCACTAATAAATGCATCAGTATGCTTTAATAACATAGGTCGATCGAATAACATACGCTTAATACGGTTTTCATCAATACCTTGATATTTAGATAAATCTAAAAATTGATACTTTTGTTTGTCATCATCAATGAACTTACTACTGTCCATTGCAGCTTTTATTTCATTATCTGAAGCATCTCTCCAAGCAGTATTATTCTTGTTAGAGACTTGTTGACTTGTGTAATTATCAATTTGTTTATCGGCAGCTTTATTTAGTGTAACGTTTAAATGCTCTACTTTTTCTTCTTCATTTACTTTTTTAAAGAATATTTGATCTGAAATCATAGTAAAGAAAATAAAACCTGCTGCGACTAAAACAATCAATAACCCCACTAGGCTAATAATTGAGCCTTTTTTGTGCTTCGTCATATTCACACCTCTTAGGTCAATGTTGTTTTTTCTTTAAAATCTTTATGATAATAAAGTTTAACATTATTAATTCTTATAAACAATTTTATACTTGCGATGTTACATATTCATAAAATAAAAGTAATCAAAATGAAACTTTGCAAAATAAAAAGTAATGAAACATATAGAATTTCATTACTTGATTCTCTAAAGCATAACTATTTATTGTTAGTTATCTTTGCGATAATCCATCATTATAAAACTAGCTGCTTGAGATCTATTCTTGTAATAATATTGATTTAAATCAACTGTTCCTTCTATTTCACCATCTCGATACATCATTTCATTTGTGAAATTGTTAATCATTACAAATTCAGAACGATCCCTAATTATGTCTAAATCATCATTTCTTGCAAAAAAATGCTCTAAATTTAAATGTGCGTAATCCAAATTTATACCTCCCACGTTACAAATTGACTAGAACTTAAATATATTTATGAATGTTAGGTATGTTCATAATTAATTGTCGCATTACTGAGTTACTTATGACTTAAACCATTATTTTGCATACTTTCATTATTCTATGTTTACTATTTAACACCCTTTTTTCAAATTACGCAAATGATAATTTAAATAAGTTAGTTTAAATTTTAGATATCCGGAAATTTTGTTTAAGTACTTAACCTAGGAGCGAATTCCAAGTACAATGAATTTTGATGACATATATCATAAATATCATAGAATTATTCATTATTTGTTAAAACGTTATTACGTCAAGTATAATTATGATGAATTTTATCAGTTATTGCTAATTAAACTGTGGCAATTATCTAAGAATTACAATAAGAATTCAAATATTTGTTTATCCTCTTATCTCTATCAACGGCTCAATTTTTACTTAATTGATTTATTTAGAAAAGAAAATGTAAAACCAGAAATAGTTGAAGTCGATAATTTACAAACTCCTCAAATTACTTCTATTAATACAGAGATAACTTTCTTCGACTATAATGACATTTCCAAAATTTTAAATGCACAAGAACTCGCATGGTATAACTATTTTATTCAAGGCTATAAACAATTCGAAATTGCCGACTTAATGCATGTCTCTTTATCGAGTATTAAAAAGTATAAATCCTCTTCTATAAAAAAGCTCACCGATTATTATTTTAAAGGTGAATAATATGATTCCACACAATTCTTAACATTTGCTTTATATTCAAACATTGCAACATAGTGAACATAAAACTAAATGCTGCTTTTCGACTTATGACATGGTGCTACCTTTTCCAATTAAAAAGGTACTAATTTATTATTTCGAACAGCATAATCAATCGTATTTGCAAAGGCTAAAGTTGGCAAAACGATTATTAGCAATTAATAAATTAGTACCTTTATATATATCTGACAAAGTTGTCCTCTTCCCTATTAAACATCAACGTGCACCTTTACAAACTTACATCAACGCATTAACAATTATTGGATTAACTTCTACTACAAATGGCGTCATCATTACTTTTGAAAACAATATCCAATTACAAGTTGATGAACCCTATTCGTTAATTTATAAAAAATGGCAAGAAAGTACATTATTGTATCATTTAGTACAAAAAACTATGCAGATTTATTAAATTTATATTCTAATAATTTTTTTGTAAAAAATGCAGTAACTGATTTAATGAGTAATAAACTTACGATTGCAAGAAGTACTGCACCTATTAAAATTAAGATCACATTTATAACTGGCATTGAAACTTGTGGGTTTATAAAATAATTCGCTGCAGTAAGACTTGTAATAAACCCTGTTAAAAATAACCCTAGCAAGAAAGCATAAATGAGTACAATTCCAATTAGTAAAAATAACAATGTGGAGCTTGCCACTTCTTTTTGTTTAAATATGTTATTTTTTAAAAATTGATTTGCGTACTGAATTGGTTTGCGATATTTCTTTGACTGAATATCCCCTTCATTACCCTCAACCTCATTATAGTAATGCGTTAAATTATTTTGTAATAGCTTTTTTTCCTTTTTATTTAAAAACCACAATTGTTTTTTAACTTTCTCTTCAAATTCTGTATATTTCATACTATGTGGTTATCTCCTTCTAATATGATTTCTTTTAAATTTTAGCGAAGTTCTTAATTACTTACAAGTTAAAAAACATAAGCTTTACTATATAAAAATACTCCGTTTCTGAAAGAGATTGATTTAGAGAATCTATACACAGACATGAAAATGTTAATTGTATGTAGAAGTTCTAATCAATATCTTATATTACGGAGTTATTTTTAATTTTTAAATTTTAAAGGATAGATAAACCTGAGCTTTGAATATCCTTAGCGAAACCTTTTACAGTATCAACTGATAATTCATTAATATCTCGACCTAAATTAGTATTTACTTTCTTAACTACATCTGCTGGACATGTAATAATGTCGGCACCAATTTCATTTGCCTGAATAACATTAAATAATTCACGACAACTTGCCCACAATAATTTAACGCCTTCTTTACTATGCGCCACATCTACTGATTCTTTCATCAAAGGTAATGGATCAACACCAGTATCAGCTATTCTACCCGCAAATACTGAAATATATGTAGGTACTCCTTCAGTTACCGCTTCAGTAATTTCTTTTACTTGCTCAATAGTGTACACTGCAGTAACATTTAAACGCACATTGTCCGCTGATAATTTTTTAATTAACGGAATTGTTGATTCACCTTTAGTATTCACAACTGGAATTTTGACAAAAACATTATCACCATATTGTTTTAATATTTCAGCTTCTTTTTCCATAGTTTCTAAATCATCAGCGAATACTTCAAATGAAATAGATGCATCTGGAATTTCTTTAACCGCTTCTTCAGCGAATGATTTATAGTCTGTTACACCCGCTTTAGCCATTAAACTAGGATTAGTAGTGAAACCGTCTACCTCTTTATTTTTATATGCTGCTTTCATTTGTTCAATATCTGCGCCATCTGCAAATACTTCGACATTTAATTTTGCCATTACATTCTTCCTCCTTTATTTACGATTACGATGATAGTTAAATTACATCACAATAGATTTCTTATATGTATATACTTCTTTTCATATGATGATCAGACTATTCCGCATCAATAAAATATTTATAAATTATTTATATCATTCTTAGAAACACTTGGCGAATGTTTTGCTTTTTAACAAAATTAATTATCAAATTCACTAGTCACTATTAAATGTTAATTAAAATATGGTAATATGATTAGATGATATTAGGTAGGAGGAACATTATGTCTAAGCCAAAAAAATACTTCTATATCTCAATAATTTTACTCATCATAAGTTTTTATTTTAATACATTCAACCCACTATTAAGTCAGCAAATTACTTCTGTTAAATATTTACTTATTGCGTGCAGTATCATTAATGTGATTATATTAATTGCTTCTATTATATTCTCAGATAAAGCGATTAAACATTTAGGTGATAAACAAGGATGGATAAGAATTGCGAGTAAAATTTTGCCAATAATCATTTTATTGGTGATTGTATTCCATATCTATGCCTCAATTAAGACATTTGGTATATTGTCGTAAACTTTTTTAAATGCCAGAACTAACTTTTTAATTTAAAAATAATTAACGATTACTGTTTAACGTAATAAAAATAATGAATAGGTGTGACAAAATGCAATATTTATTTGTGTTTATTGGGGGCTTATTTGGAGCATTACTAAGATATGTCTTATCAACTCTTAATGCCGATTCTGGATTACCACTCGGTACATTAATTGCGAATATTGTGGGTACATTTTCAATGGGATATTTTTCTTCGTTATCCATTCAATTTTTTAAAAACAACCCACTAATTAAAAAAGGTGTCACAACGGGACTACTAGGTGCTTTAACCACCTTTTCAACCTTCCAATTTGAGTTAGTTACAATGTCACAAAATAATAGTATCGCTTTGCTCTTTATCTATGGCTTAACCAGTTATATAGGAGGCATTCTTTTCTGCTGGTTAGGTGTTAAATTAGGGGGGCAACCTACATGATACATATACTACTTATTATGGTAGGTGGTGGCATTGGTGCTGTTATCAGAGCTTGGTTAACAGATGTCTTTAAAAGTAAAATAACGTCACCTATACCGATTGCAACTTTAATAGTCAATCTCGTTGGTAGTTTCTTAATTGGCTTCGTGTATGGGATAGCTCAAGATTATCAATTATTTTCACTGTTTTTTATAACTGGCGTTCTTGGAGGATTAACAACCTTTTCAACTCTGTCTTATGAAATCGTCCAATTTATTTCGCCAAGTTTTAAACCTGTTCAATTTTTTAGTTATTCTATTTTACAATTTGTAATAGGGTTTATCTCTTGCTTTATTGGTTATTCGATATAAATAAATACACTTCATAGTTTTAAGATTAAATCTTGCAACTATGAAGTGTATTTTTATATTTTTATTAATGTCCCTCAAATGTTGCTGGATCAGGACCAATGCGTTGATCTTTGTTTAGAGAATCAATTTGTTCCATTTGTTCATCTGTTAGTTCGAAATCAAAAACATTAATATTTTCCTCTATTCTTTGAGGTGTAACTGATTTAGGAATAACGATGACACCATGTTGCATGTTCCAACGAATGACGACTTGTGCTGCCGATTTATTAACTTCTTTGCCAATTTGATTAAGTGTTTCATCACCTAAGATTTGGGCATTCATAAATGGTGACCATGACTCCATATGGATATTTTGTACTTCTAAATATTTACGTAGTTTATTTTGAGTAAAATATGGGTGAAATTCTACTTGGTTGATGACTGGCTTAATAGAAACTTGAGCTAATAATGCTTCAAAGTGTTCTGCATTGAAGTTACTTACACCAATATTTTTAACCTTATCATCTTTATATAAATCTTCCATACCTTTCCATGTATCAATCATTATTGCTTCATTAGTACCAGGCCAATGAACAAGATATAAATCTAAATAATCTAGTCCTAATTTATTGATACTTGTTTCATAAGCATTTGCAACATTTTCGCGCCCAAAATCTTCAAAATATAGTTTTGATGTAATGAATAAATCTTTACGTTCTAACCCAGTAGCTTCTAGACCTTCTTTAATTCCTAAACCAACTTGTTCTTCATTACCATATACTTTAGCTGTATCAATACTACGATAACCTGAGACAATTGCATGCTTAACTGCCTCCTTACATTCATCGTTATTTTCTACTCTAAAAGTACCAATTCCAACTTTAGGCATTGTGTGACCATTATAAAATTCAATTGTTTCCATAAAAGAAACCTCTTTTCTTTATATTTTAATAATTACTACTCTATTCCCATAATTGTCATTATTGAAAACTTTAATATTAGTTTAGTTTATTATTTTAATAAGCTTCTCCTCAAAATTAAAAAATCCGAGATATAACCTTATCTCGGATTAATACTAATTAAATGATTCAATTTTATCCATAACATTTTGTAATTCATCTACGTTATATTGAATACGTCCATGGAATACAAATTTATTAAAGAACTCATCTAATTGATCAGGTCCAACTAGAACTTTAACACTTGAACTTTGTGCATAATTTGAAATCGTTACGTCTCCATCGTGTTTAGGATTAAAGTATAAAATCGCAGTTGGCGTATATTTAGCCCCTAATTGTGTTTGCAAGTCTGACGCTAGCTTTTCAATTGAAGTAAGTTGTTCTGAGTAATTAACGAATGACAATGAAGATTTATCTTCATTTTGATCGAGTACTAGTGTTTGAGGTGACTTAACATCTAAATCCAAAGTACTAAATACTTGTTCCATCATAGGCAATTCGTTAAATTGCTTACCACTTATACCTTGATAAACATGCCCTTTTAATAGTTGAGAATCTATAATATATAGGCCTGTACGCGTAAGTACAAGGTGACTAATGCGTTCAATATCATTGAATTCATTACTTGGTAAAAAGATGTTTGCCATAATATGCATATCTTCAGGTCTAATACGTTTTTCTTTCACTAAACGATCTCTAATTCCAATTAAGCGCATATCCGTAACATATTCACTTTTGTTTTTTGAGAATAGTTTCAATGCATCAATTTCACGATCTTTACCGCTTACAGTTGCATCAAAATCTTCTTTTTGTTTAGTAACTTGCTTTTTATTTTGTATGCGTTCTTTCTCTAGGGCTTCGTCATGTGACGCTTTCATTTGCTTTTCTTTTAAGTCGTATTCTTCTTTTGTTTTCTGTTTAATATTGTTTTTACTTTTAAGTGTAACTAAGAATAATATTAAACAGATAATTGCAACTACAATTGCTACGATTAAACCAATTTCGATTGGTCCAAATGAATTCATTAAATCAACGCTCCTTTAATCTATCAGTAAATCTAATTATAATGGAAACTATCTATAATTTCGACAATTTCTTTATATTATTTAAAGCGTTTATTAAGCTTGAACAGCATCTTTTAATACATTGACTTTATCTAATTTCTCCCATGGTAACAATACATCTGTTCTACCAAAGTGACCATAAGCAGCAGTTTGTTTGTATATAGGATGCTTTAAATCTAACATTTTAATGATACCTGCTGGACGTAAATCAAAGTTAGCTCTAACAGCTTCAACAAGTTGAGCTTCAGAAACTTTGCCCGTTTTAAATGTATCAATTGAAATTGAAACTGGTTCAGCCACGCCAATAGCATAAGCAAGTTGTACTTCACATTGGTCTGCTAGTCCTGCAGCAACAATATTTTTAGCTACATATCTTGCCGCATAAGCTGCTGATCGGTCTACTTTAGTTGGGTCTTTACCACTAAAGCAACCTCCTCCATGACGTGCATAACCACCATAAGTATCAACAATGATTTTACGTCCTGTTAATCCAGCATCACCTTGAGGTCCACCGATAACAAATCTTCCAGTAGGATTGATAAAGAATTTCGTTTCATTATCAATTAATCCTTCAGGAACTGTTGGGTATATGACATGTTCTTTAATGTCACTTTGAATTTGTTCTAATTCAATGTCATCCGCATGTTGAGATGATACTACAATCGTGTCAATACGCTTAGGTTTATCTGATTCGTCGTATTCAACTGTTACTTGAACTTTACCATCCGGTCTTAAATAGTTTAAAATTCCATCTTTACGTACATCAGATAAACGTTTAGCTAATTGATGAGATAAAAAGATAGGTAAAGGCATATATGTTTCTGTTTCATTTGTAGCATATCCGAACATTAAACCTTGGTCACCGGCACCAGTAGCTTCAATCTCTTCTTCTGAAATATCATTTCTGTATTCAAGTGCTTTGTCAACACCTTGTGCAATATCAGGTGACTGCTCATCGATTGCAGTTAAAACTGCCATAGTTTGGTAATCATAGCCATATTTAGCACGAGTATAGCCAATACCTTTAATTGTTTCTCTTACAACTTTAGGGATATCTACATAGGTTGATGTAGATATTTCACCTGAAATTAGAGCCATTCCAGTTGTTACAGTAGTTTCACAAGCAACACGTGCATTGGGGTCATCTTTTAAGATTTCATCTAAAATGGCATCAGATACTTGGTCAGCAATCTTATCTGGATGTCCTTCTGTCACTGATTCTGAAGTAAATAAACGTTTATTGTAAGTCATGATTTGCTCCTTTTATAACTATATTTACGAAAATTCTCTTTTAAATGTGAGCTCAAAAATAAAAGAGCCTTCTTCACTATTCAAGACAGAGAGAAGGCTCTTAAACGTCCATTCGCTCTTATCGTTCAGACGAATATATGTCTGCAAACGGTTTGGCACCTTTCTTTTAAAAAAGAGGTTGCTGGGTTTCATTGGGTCCATGTCCCTCCACCACTCAGGATAAGAGAATCCGTTAAGAACTATACTACCTAATTCATTTATTAATGTCAATTTTGTTTTTAAATGGTTTTTGTTTTTTCCAGGTGGAATAATTACGGCATTATGTTATACTATTTTCATGTAAAGGCTTACAATATTGAATTTCTATAACACACGCTGGAGGGATTGGGTATGTCAGTAGATACATACGGCGAAACACCTAAAATTAAAAAATTATTGGAAAAAGAAAGCTCTCTTTTTCAGCTTTCAACAACTCAACTTTATTACAAAATTATGGATAATAATGAAGGAGAATTAACTGAACTTGGTGCTATCAATGCGAGCACAGGTAAATACACTGGACGTTCACCTAAAGATAAATTCATTGTTACAGAACCTTCTTATAAAGATAATATTCATTGGGGAGATATCAACCAACCTATCGATGAAGAAACTTTCTTAAATCTCTACTCTAAAGTTTTAGACTATCTTGATAAAAAAGACGAACTTTACGTTTTTAATGGTTATGCAGGTAGTGACAAAGACACACAATTGAAACTTACAGTTATCAATGAACTTGCATGGCACAACCTTTTTGCTCAAAACATGTTTATCCGCCCAGATTCTAAAGAAGAAGCTAGTAATATAAAACCTAACTTCACAATTGTTTCAGCACCTCACTTTAAAGCTGATCCTGAAGTTGATGGAACTAAATCTGAAACTTTTGTTATCATTTCATTCAAACATAAAACCATTTTAATTGGTGGTACAGAGTATGCTGGTGAGATGAAAAAAGGTATCTTCTCAGTAATGAACTATTTGCTTCCAATGCAAGATATTATGAGTATGCATTGTTCTGCGAATGTTGGAGATAAAGGAGACGTAGCCTTATTCTTCGGATTATCAGGTACAGGTAAAACAACTTTATCAGCAGCACCTGATAGAAAATTGATTGGTGATGATGAACACGGTTGGAATAAAAACGGTATTTTCAATATTGAAGGTGGTTGTTACGCAAAAGCAATCAACCTTTCTAAAGAAAAAGAACCTCAAATTTATAACGCGATTCAATACGGTACTATATTAGAGAATACTGTGGTTAACGAGCGTGGTGTTGTTGATTTCGATGATAATTCATATACTGAAAATACACGTGCTGCTTATCCAATTCATCACATTGATAATATTGTATTACCATCTAAAGCAGCACATCCTAATACAATAATTTTCTTAACTGCTGACGCATTTGGTGTACTTCCACCTATTGCTAAATTAACTAAATCTCAAGCGATGTACCATTTCTTAAGTGGTTTCACTTCTAAATTAGCTGGAACTGAGCGTGGCGTTACTGAACCAGAACCATCATTCTCAACTTGTTTTGGTGCACCTTTCTTACCACTTAATCCTATTAAATATGCAGATTTATTAGGTGAGCTAATAGATAAACATGAGGTTGATGTATATTTAGTTAACACTGGCTGGACTGGTGGTAAATACGGCGTAGGTAGACGTATTAGTCTACATTACACTCGTTATATGGTAGATCAAGCAATTAAAGGTAAATTGAAAAATGCAGAGTTCACAAAAGATGAGAAATTTGGTTTAAGTATTCCTACTGAAATGGAAGATGTTCCAAAAACAATACTGAATCCAATTAATGCTTGGAGTGATTCTGATAAATATCGCGCTCAAGCGGATGACTTAATTAAACGTTTTGAAGAAAACTTCAAGAAATTCGGTCCAGAAGTTGAAGAAATTGCTAACACTGGTGGCTTTAACAAATAATTAATATTTATTAAAAAGACAATGTATAAGGCATACTATACTGAAACCTTATACGTTGTCTTATTATATTTCTTCACATTTCGTCATCCATTGATGCACATAATCGAGCGCTAATTTCATTGCTTGTGGTCTAGGTACATGCCCTTCATCAAGTTGATAAAATGTATCATGAACAACACCTTTTAATTTCAATTGTTCTTCCAAGTAATTGGCATGATGAATACCTACTTGTTTATCCTTGCCACCATGAACGATTAAAATTGGTGGACTATTAGAATCAATAAGTTTTATCGCATCTCTTTGGTCATAAGATTCTTTATTTTTGGAAGGATGTCCTACCATTCGACGCAACATCCCTCTTAAATCAGTACGTTCTTCATACATCAAGTGCATACTTGATACACCACCCCAGATGATGTAACTATCGACTGGGTAATCTTGATATGTAAGTAGTCCTTGTATTCCACCTCTTGAAAAACCAATCATGTGTATATATGCATTAGGAAATCGTTGTTTAAGTATCTTTATGAGATAGGTAACATCTTTTAAATCAGCGTTAGCAAACTCATCTCTACCTTCACTTCCATTACTTCCTCTATAATAAGGACCTACAACTAAGGTATTATCATTTGCAAACTGCATTAGTCTTGCTGCACGTACACGTCCGACTTGTCCCTTACCTCCTCGCAAATATACTACGATTCTTTTTACTGTCTTCGTTAAAGGACACATCTGTAATGCTTTTACTTTTAAGCCATCAACTTTATAAGTAATTTCATCGAATTGGTGTGTTCTTGATGCTATAGGCATTTTCTTAGTCGCGATAATATCCAAGTTCTATCATCCTCTCAACACATTTAAGAATTGCATTATCTTGTATTAAATAACTTTGTTTATCTAATGGAATAGAATTAATATTATCAAATAATAATGGCCCTCTCGTTTCTAAATAATCACTTTTCTCTTTAAATGATTTAACCTTCACGATATATACATCTTTTTTGAAAATTGAGTTATCGAATGTATGAACCTGATATTGAGCAATATAATCTATCGTTTCAGGTATGCCTCCTGTTTCTTCAAAAAGCTCTCTCTTGATAGCTTGTATGCTTTCTTCTCCTTTTTCAACCTTACCACCCGGGAACTCGATGCCACGTAATTTATGATGGGTAAATAGTAACTGACTCTGATATAACGGAATAGCTAAAACATGATTACCATCTGGATGGTCGTTGTTCGTTTTGTAACACATTGTGACACGTCTATTATCTTTATCTAGAAACTCCATGTTCCATACTACTCCCTTCAATATGTTAAACTTATTTATAATCGTATTACTTGTTGGAGGCCTATAATGTTAAAAAAATTATTTCTTGGAATAATCCATATATATCAACGCTATATTTCACCTATGACACCACCCACATGCCGATTTTATCCTACGTGTTCAGAATATACACGAGAAGCGATTGAAGTTTACGGCCCACTCAAAGGCGGCTACATGGGAATACGTCGCATTCTTAAATGTCATCCACTACATAAAGGTGGATTTGATCCAGTTCCTTTAAAAAAGGATAAACATAGACACTAATTTAATTTAAGTAATTTTGATTTATCGATTTGAGGGGGGGAAAATGAAATCATCCCCTCTTTTAATTTACCGACACCTTGCGTGAAATCGTCAGTAAAATAATAACCATCTGGAGTTACATCCCCAGGATAATCACCTTCTCGAGCTAATAATGCAGTAAAGTAACGACTTAGTCCATATTCGTACATTCCACCTATAACCACTTTAATATCAATTGATTTCAATTCACGAATCAATGATTGTACTCTATCAAGACCACCAACTCTAAATGGTTTAACAATCACTACTTTAACCGGGAATTGGTTAACAATTGAAATAATACTATTGATATCAGTAGCTTTTTCATCGAGTGCAATTGCAGGGTATTGTGTATGATCAATGTGTAAAGTTGAAGAAAGCGATTTAAATGGTTCTTCTATATAAAGTATATTTTGGTCATTTATAGATTCTAATTTTTGAAAATCAGAAACATCTAGTGACTCATTAGCATCTAATGCTAATTCAAAATCATAAGGCAATATGTCATCTAAAAGTGAGATGTCATCATTCAGTTGACCTGTCCATTTTAACTTTATACGTTTGGGTTGAGTTTGTTTTAAATAATCAAGTTGTTGTGCACTTATGCCACTTATCGTTGCACCATACGCTACTTTAAACTTCGGTAAATCATGATACATCTGATAAATCGCCATAACTACAGTACTTCTCGCTGTGGGATAATTGTCAAGTATATCTAAATATGGTTTCCAATCTTCATATTTATGAACAGACTTTTTAACAATACTTTCTGACCATTGTGAAAGTATTTCTTGCACAGTTTCAATCGTTTCTTCGTTGTACCAATTTGTTTCAAATGCATTGCACTCTCCAAAAAAAGATTGATCCTCTTCACTTAAAATTTCAACAATAAGTGCTTTTCGGTATGTCAATTTAACTTTGGGAGTTACAATTGGATCTCTAAATTCATGATTGTAAAGATAAAAATTTACTGCTTTAATCCTCATATTATTGTCCTTTATTAATCATTTTGTTGCGTTGTAATTTACCTGTAGAAGTGTACGGTAAACTTTCAACCTGATGAAAGGCTTTGGGTACTTTATATTTTGCCAAATATGTTTTCAAATATTTAGTTAATTCTATTTCTGGAATTGTATCATCCGAAACATAATATAGTACTGGTATTTGACCCCATGTCTCATCCTCTTGCGCTACACATACAGCGTCATTAATATCTGAATGTGTTTTAGCAATTGATTCAATCTCATATGGATAAATATTTTCCCCACCACTTATGATCAAATCTTTGCGACGATCATAAACCATCACAAATCCTTCCTCATCAATTTCTGCTATATCACCAGTCTTAAAGTATCCATCCTCAAAAGTATCGCTCAACCCTGCTGGATATAAATAACCGTTCATTACATTATTCCCTTTTATGAGAAGTTCGCCATGACCTTCACTATTTGGATGTTTAATACGTACATTAACGTTTTCACTTGGTTTGCCGACAGTATCATACCGTTGTGCAAGCATCTCGGGTGTAGCAGTTAGAAATTGAGAACACGTTTCTGTCATTCCAAATGAATTGTATATCGGTAACTGATAATTTAGGGCTTCATCAATTAATGTAGTTGATAATTTGGCACCTCCAAGTAATATTTTCTCAATTGAGAACGGTTGGTTTAATCCTGCATCCATAAGCCATTTAAGCGTTTGTGGGACTAGTGATATATGGGTAGGTCCTTCTTCCTTAATGATCGATAACATCGTTTGTGTATTATATTTTTCCAATATACGTACCGTAAAACCCTCAATTATAGAACGTAATAAAACACTGAGACCTGAAATATGATATATCGGTAAAACAGATAACCATTTAGTGGTTTCATCATATCCTAAACTTTCTTTACACCCAATTGCACTTGCATAATGATTTTTAAAGGTTTGTGGTACTGCTTTTTGAGGACCTGTCGTTCCAGATGTAAACATAATCGAAGCAATTCGATCATAATTACATGTTTGATTATTGATACGTTTTGAATATTGTTCTATTTCAGATATATGTATTACATTAAAATCCGACAAGTGAAATGGTTGCGTCGTTAATATTGTTGATACATTGATGGAATTCATTTGATTTATCATTTCAGTTTCTGTTAATCGCGTGTTTAGCATTGCTATTTCAACATTAGCTAACCAACAAGCGTTAATCAGCGTGATAGACGCAATATCGTTTTTAATATACAATCCTACTCTATTATTATTTAAAGAAAGAATTTGTTCTGATATTGAAAATGCTTTATCATACAATTCCTTAAAAGTTATAGAATGATTTCCATCTGTAACTGCTACCTTATCTCTATTTTTAATACTTTGCTCTTTTAACCAAAAATCCACTGTTCATTCCTCCATATAAATACATTATAATTATAACGATAATTTAGTTAGTTAGCATTGGTTGTGTTTAAGAAGCAGCATATTTCAGTGATATTAGCTTATTACAAATTGACATTTTGGAAAATTTCAATCATTAAACAATGAATTAGCTTTATTTTTTAAATTAAAAAAGAGTTTAAAGTGATGATTACCACTTTAAACTCAAATAAGCTATGATATTCAATTATTGCCTAGCCTCATAGTAGGCTGGCTACTGATTTCAATGTATTTCGTTTTATAAGTTCCACGCATTGTCGTTGATATATGAATATTATAATATATTTATATAATAATTTAAATATTAAAATATAATTATTCTTAAATTTTCTTATCTCGATTCATAATCTAATAGTTGAATGTCACCAACATGATTAAAAACTGAACTTGTTTATTCCGTTTATCTATGTTTTTAATACTCTTAAATATTAATATGATATGAGAAAAGAGCTAGCGTATCCACTACACTAGCTCCTTTTTCTGCTTGTTTTGAAATTTTCATTTTAAACCCTCGAAATTCAATGTATTTCGTTTATAAACTCAACGCACTATGTTGAGCTTAATATAATATTAAAAGATATTTTTTATTATTAATTCTAAAATTTAGTTTTACCCACGCACTTCATTAAAAAGTTGCTTTTCATCACAATTTCAACAATAAAAAAATCAAGGTCAACGTGCCAGAAATTTTACTTTCTAGGCACTTCTTTGACACTTGCTCACTCTAAAACATATTGTGATAAGCTTTTATTATGGAGAACAAGGGATTCGAACCCTTGAAGCGCTTATGGCGCTTACACACTTTCCAGGCGTGCTCCTTCGGCCAGACTCGGACAGTTCTCCTCAATATTAATAACTAAATTACATAAAAAAACAGAAGCGATATTTCACTTCTGTTTGTATGACTCCTACGGGACTCGAACCCGTGTTACCGCCGTGAAAGGGCGGTGTCTTAACCGCTTGACCAAGGAGCCATGGCTCCGCAGGTAGGATTCGAACCTACGACCGATCGGTTAACAGCCGATAGCTCTACCACTGAGCTACTGCGGAATAATATAATGGAGCGGGTGATGGGAATCGAACCCACAACATCAGCTTGGAAGGCTGAGGTTTTGCCATTAAACTACACCCGCATATTAAATTAAAAGTTTATTTGGTGCGGCCGAGAGGACTTGAACCTCCACGGGATTTCTCCCACTAGGCCCTCAACCTAGCGCGTCTGCCATTCCGCCACGACCGCTGGCAAAACGCAATAATTACTATTAACTATCGAGAACATAAATTATTGTAAATGTTTTGTAATGAAATGTCAATAACTTTTTAACATATTTTTAAATACGTTTTACAATCAATTAATGTTTAACTCTTTTAATAAAGCAATTATATATACTATACATGTTTTTATAATTAATGTCAACATTTAATAAACAAAAATATTCAGATCTACAATTAATGTAAAAGTAGACCTGAATTTCAATTTTAGTTACTTAGTAGCTAAGTTAAATGTTCGATTAGTGACAACTTTCCATTGCAAATTCCACACCTCATCTTCCGAACATCTACTTTCCTTATCCTTAAATATTTGCAACCACATGATTGACATTTATATAAATAATTAGCACGGGCTTCATATGATTGAATAGGTTTACAAAATCTCGGAGCACCGACTTGCTTACTCAACATTTTAAAGTCTGGATCTTTATGTTTATAACCTTTTCCACCTAAATGCAGATGATAGTGACATAATTCATGTTTAATTATATCGATTAATGCATTTTTACCATAATATTGATATTGTTTAGGATTAATTTCAATGTTATGTGAATCTAAAATATAACGTCCACCTGTAGTACGTAGCTTATTATTAAACAAAGCATTATGACGAAAAGGTTCATTAAAATATCGGTTTGAAATGCTTTCAACCATATTTTGAAGTTCATTATTATTCATATGGATCAATCATTGTTAGAGAAACTTTTCCTTTATTTTGATCAATATTAAGAATCCAAACTTCTACTATATCTCCAACACTAACTATATCCATAGGATTTTTGACGAATTTTTTTGATAATTTAGATACGTGTACTAATCCGTCTTGTTTCACACCTATATCTACAAATGCTCCGAAATCAACAACATTTCTTACTGTTCCACTTAATTTCATACCTTCTTTTAAATCTTCAATAGATAGTACATCAGATTTTAGGATAGGTGTTTCAAACTCATCACGAGGATCTCGATTAGGTGCCGTTAGAGATTTAATAATATCCTCTAAGGTTGGTACTCCAACATTTAATTGTTCAGCTATTTGATTTGTGTTTATTTTGGATAATTCATTTTTTAACTTGTCAGTACCTAAATCATTGATATCAAAATTTAAAACAGTCAATAATTCATATGTCACATCATAACTCTCAGGGTGAATTGATGTATTATCAAGTGGTTCAGAGCCATCTACAATACGCAAAAATCCTATACTTTGTTCGAATGTTTTAGCACCTAATCGTTTCACTTTACTTATTTCTTTATTGTGCTTGATTGCTCCATTTTCTTCACGGTAATCAATAATGTTTTGAGCTATTGCGCTAGATAGACCAGAAACATACTGTAATAGAGATTTGGATGCTGTATTTACATCTACACCGACTTGGTTTACGGCTGTTTCAACAACAAATGTTAATGCACTTTCAAGTTCTTTCTGATTTACGTCATGTTGATATTGACCCACACCAATAGATTTAGGATCTATTTTAACTAATTCACTTAATGGGTCTTGAACTCGTCTTCCTATTGAAACAGCACTTCGTTCTTCAACTTGAAAATTAGGAAACTCAGATCTAGCAATTTCTGAAGCAGAATACACTGAGGCCCCCGCTTCATTGACAATAATAAATTTAATATCTAAATTATATTTTTTGATAACATCAGCAACGAAATGTTCAGTTTCACGACTTGCTGTACCATTACCAATTGCAATAAGTTCTATATTATTTTCTTTAATCATTCGGACAATTTCTTTTTCAGATGCTTCTACTTTAGATTTAGGTGGATGTGGATAAATTACACTTTTATCAACAAAAGTCCCATAAGGATTAATGACTGCTAGTTTACATCCTGTTCTAAATGCTGGGTCAACTCCTAATATTTGCTTACCTTTCATAGGCGGTTGCAACAATAAGTGATTTAAATTTTCACTAAAGACCTCAATAGCATGTTGTTCGGCTTTCTCAGTTAAATCAGCGCGTATTTCTCTTTCAATCGAAGGCATTATTAATCTTTTTAAACTGTCTTCAATTGCTAATTTTATATAATCTCCATGTGGATTATTATTTTTAACCTCATTTTTTTTCAATAGCACTTGCTACTTGTTGAGTATCAAATTCTACTTTGACTGAAAGCACTTTTTCTTTTTCACCACGATTCATAGCTAGCACTCTATGATTAGCAACGTTCTTAATAGGTTCCACATAATCATAGTACATTGCAAATGTTTCTTTTTCATCATCCGCTTTTTTCTTCTTAGCCGTTACAATATTTCCTTGCCTATAAATATCTTTCAATATACGACTGCGATACTTAGGATTATCTGAAACGTGTTCAGCAATGATATCTAACGCTCCTTGAATTGCCTCGTCAACAGTAGCTACTTCATCATTAATATACGCCTCAGCTTGTTGACTCAATTCACCCTGTTGACCATCACTAATCGATTGGGCTAAACTTTCAAGTCCTTTTCGCTTAGCTTCAGTTGCTCTTGTTTTCTTTTTTTGTTTAAAAGGTCTATAAAGATCCTCGACACGCTGCAATTTGGTTTGTTTAAGAATATCTTCTTTTAATTCATTTGTTAATAAACCCTGTTGTTCAATATTATGTATAACTTCATCTTTTCTTTTCTGTAAATTTGCAACATATTGATATTCGTCAGAAATTTGTTTGATTTGAACTTCATCCAAACCACCCGTTGCTTCTTTACGATATCTTGCTATAAAAGGAACAGTATTATTTTCTTCTAGCAATTCTAATACGGATTTTACTTGTTTTTCAGAAAATTGATATTTAGAAACTATTTCATTCATTAACATTTTATCCATTTATATAACCACACTTTTCAAAAATTCTTATTTCTCTAAGTATACAATATTTAATTTTAAGCATTGCTTTTTTAATTCAAAAGTAAAAAAGGAGTCGGATAGAATTCATAGTGAATTCATTGTCCCACCCCCACATAGATGACTAGAACTGAAAAACTACTAGTTGAACTTCTTATCAATACGTGCAACAATTGCGACTGTCCACTATAGTTTTATATAATTAATGTTCTAGACTCTAAATGTAATATTTTATTGTTTAGCAGCTTGTTGCAATTTCTTAATTGCAGTTCTTTGTAAGCGTGATACATGCATTTGACTTAATCCAATACGTTCCCCAGTTTCTTTCTGGCTTAATCCTTCTATGAACGTGCATTGAATAATTTCTCTTTCTCTATCTGAGAGAATAGGCAAAATACGTTCAAGAATCATACGTTTTTCAGTTAAGTCATAATTATCATCTTTTTGCCCCATGATATCTAATAGAGTTACTGTTGAACCATCTTTATCTGCCTCAATTGAATGATCAACACTAAGCGCGTTATAGCTTTGACCCATTTCCATAGCTTCTAACACTTCTTCTTCTGAAACTTCTAAACGGTCAGCAATTTCTGCAATTGATGGAGATCTTTCCAACTCATTTGTTAGTTCATCGCTTACTTTTTTGATACGTGGGCCTATTTCTTTTATTCTTCTAGGAACATGAACACTCCAAGTTTTATCCCTTAAATATCTCTTAATCTCACCAATAACGGTCGGTACTAAGAATGCTTCAAATTTGCGATCAAAAGACAAATCAAATCTGTTAATAGCACCTATTAAACCAACCATACCAACTTGAACTAAATCTTCATGATGTGATTGTCCTTTAGAATACTTATAGGCTAAAGATTCAATTAATTTTCGATAATGATTAACTAATCTATCTTGAGCTTCTGTATTAGCGTTATCTTGATGTTCTTTAATCCATTGGTTAATTTGCTCAGGTGATACATCATTAACTGATTTCGACTCTTTCGTCATTATTTGGCACCTGCTCTTTTTTTATATACTTAATCATGCTGATTGTTACACCAGATTCTTTAAAGACTTTCACTTCATCCATCAAGGATTCAATTAAGAATAAACCAAGTCCGCCTTCACGTAAGAAATCGATATTTTCATTCTCATCGTAAGGTCCTAGCTGTGATTTAGTCGTTTCATAATCAAAACTTTCACCTTGATCAGAGATAACTATTTTTATTTTATCATCAAATAACTCAAAACATAAATTAATCATACCATTTATTTCATCATTTTTATAAGCATGCTTCACTGCGTTAGTAACGGCTTCACTTACTGCAATTTTAGAATCTTCTATATCGTCGTAAGATGCGCCTGCTCTTGAGAATACACCTGATAGAGTTAAACGAATTAAACTCACATACTCAGCAGAGGCAGGTAATTTCATCTCGATATAATCATTTTTAATAGGCAAGTTACTCTACCTCCGTTCCTTCATTGACATGCATTAAGTCCTTAAGGCCAGTAATATCAAATAATCTTCCGATTCTATCTGATACACCTAAAATATATAATTCTTTATCATTTTGATTCAAAGCTTTTAATGTTCCTACAAATAAACCTAATCCTGTAGAATCCATATAACTAACGTTTGTCACATTCACGTGAATATCATGAGTACCTTCTTGACGCATTGGCATCAAAACTTCTTCTAATTCAGGTACTGTATAAACATCTAATTCCCCAGCCACAATGACTTCATAATATTCAGCATGTGTTATCGTCTCAATGTTAAGGTTCATAGTTCTTACACTCCTAGTTTAGTCTTTTGTTACTAATAATATGTATACTTTAGTAAGTATACCCATAGTTAGATTTATATAATCTAAAAATTTAATATTTAATTTACACGTTTTATAATCATAATAGTCATATCGTCACGTTTGTTAGGGTTTTGTATTTTTAATATAGCTTCATATAATATTTGTACTATATCTTGTGGATGCATATGCTTATACTTACGTATGAGGTTCAACAATGTGTCTTTAGCTATGAATTCGCCATCTGTGTATCTTGCTTCTGTAACACCATCAGTAAATATGATAACTAAATCATCTAAATGAATGGGAATTTCTTGTTGACTATAACGAGTGTGCTGACTTACACCTAAGACTCTTCCTCTAACTTCAATTTCTTCAAATGTTTCAGTTTCCGCTCTATATATATATCCAGGTTCATGACCTGCAGAACTACAATAAAGTAGATGGTTCATTTCTTCATATAATCCGTAAAACATGGTCACAAACATATTTTGATTTACGTTTTTCTCCACAACACGATTAAGACGTTTCAATCCATCACTTGGTAATTGGGAATGCCCATAGGAGTCCATTCCGAATTTAATCATACTCATAGCTAATGCAGCTGGAATTCCTTTACCTATAACATCAGCAATAGCGAAACTCATCGTTCCATCTCTATGATCAATTAAATTAAAATAGTCGCCACTCACTTTTTGAGCAGCAACAGAAATCACACCAATCTGTATACTATCAAATTGAGGGATATCAGTTTTTAACATTGTCTGTTGAAGCCTAGAAGCTAAATCAATTTCTTTATCGTGGAATTGCATTTTATCAACTAACTTTTGGTAGTCACGATAACTATATCCAAACCCTTTTACAACCTCTTGTAACACATCTAATGTATCAAAAATTTGTTGTTTATTTAAATTTAAGGAGGTTACATATGATTTGTGTATATTCACAATATCTTCAGGTAGAATATCTTTTTTAATTACTTCATCTGTAAAATCATTACACTTTTCTAGAAATTGTTGTTTATTTTGCGTAACTAAACTTTCATCAATAAGTTGCTTATAATGCTGCTTACATTCTTCCACAAATCTGCCTCCTCGCTTCAATATATCTAACACTTAGAACTTTTTTATATGCATTTGATATTTATTAATAAAATTCATTATTGTTAAAACCATAATATTAAATAATATACTTTATATTTAAAAAAGACTTTAGGAATTACCTAAAGTCAACAACTAAAGACTATCAATTAATCTAGTACTTATCTTCAAATAGGACTAATATGTATTAAGTACATGGAAATTAAAGTACGAAAATTCGAATAACTGAATTTAAAATATTGTCTTTAATAGTTAAAATGAAATACTTTTGAATTATACATAAATTAAGTTATGTGTTTTGCGTTTTAACTTCATCATGCAGTCCTAGACTAATGTCTAGTGCTTCATCTACTTCTTGCATTTTCTCATCAGATAGATATGTTAATTTTTCTTTTAGTCGTTTTTTATCTAATGTTCTAATTTGCTCGAGTAGAATTACTGAATCTTTATCAAGTCTGTATTTCTTTTTCTCGATTTCAACATGTGTGGGTATTTTCGCTTTATTAATCCTTCCCGTAATCGCAGCAACGATTACGGTAGGACTATATTTGTTGCCAGTATCGTTTTGAATGATAACTACAGGTCTGACTCCCCCTTGTTCTGAGCCCTGTACTGGTGACAAATCAGCTAAATATACATCGCCTCTTCTAATCATTCACTTTTATAATTAGAAATAATGTACGTTTCGTTGCAATCACAAGCTTCGCATTCTAGAGGAAAAGCTTCTGTCGCTAGGGAGAGATTTAATTCAGCCATTTGTGAATAGCCTTCTTTTAAAGATTGTTCAAGACTGTGACTTCTATTTTGATTGAAAGTAAGCATAATATGAACCTCCACTTGATACCAAATAAGACATTATAAACTTTAATTAATTTTATAATAACAAATTTCATTTCAAGTGACTATACTATTTTAATAATTCATTAGTTACATGCATCTGGTCATCAACTTGATAGATTCTAGGTAAACGTCTACCTAAATTACATAAAACTTCATAGCTAATCGTGTCTTGTTTTTGAGCTAAAGTTTCAGCTGATTGAGGTGAATCATAAGTATTATCTAGAAGTGTCACAGTGTCCCCCTCTTTTACATCATCTGGCACTTTAATTATCATTTGATCCATACATACTCGACCTATGACTTCACATTGATGGCCTTTGACATTAACAAATGACCCTTGCATTGAACGTAAGTATCCATCTGCATATCCAATTGGCAAAATCGCGATCTTTATATCTTCAGTTGCTGTATATGTACTGCCATAACTTACCGATTCTCCAACTTTTAAATACTTAGTTTGGACAACTTGTGTTAATAATTGCGCACTTGGTTGTAATTCAGTTTCAACTTTTTCTTTTACGTACTCTGACGGATAATAACCATAAAGTGAAATACCAAGTCTAACTGCATTACATAATTCAAAGTTTCTCAATAAAGAACCAGCTGAATTTTGAGAATGTATGAATTTAGGTTTCTCAGCTTGAGTTACTAAGGTTTCAAATTGTTCATATTGATGATCCATTGAGTCGCCAGGTTCATCAGCATTAGCAAAGTGCGTATATACACCTTCGAATACTAAATGAGAATGACTTTGAATTAAGTCAATGACTTCTTTATATTCTTCCAGTGATTTAATTCCAAGTCTGCCCATACCTGTGTCGAGTTTCACATGTAGCCATAAATTCTTTTCATTATCATCAGTAATTAATTCTATTGCATGTTGTATCCATTGTAATGATGGTACAGTCAAAGCAACTCTGTGTTGAATAGCTTTATTTATATCTTCAAGAGGAATGACACCTAGGATAAGTATTTGAGCATTGATTCCATGCATACGTAATTCAATAGCTTCATCAAGAGTTGCTACTGCAAAAAAGTCAGCACCGTTTTTCATTAAATGTTGTGCGATTTTAACGCTACCTAAACCATAACTATTAGCTTTTACTACTGGTATAACTGTTTTATCGCTATGCAACGTTCTAACAGTATTATAGTTATTTAAAATCGCTGATAAATCTACGTTTAAATAAGTTGATCTATAGAATTTATCTGACATACGTAATCCTCCTCTTAATTAGTAAAAAAATCTTGTTTATTATTGATTTAACTCGTTCAATATACGAGGTAGAAATTATTTTTATTATAATACTGTTAATCTCTCTTTTCTAACAAAACTTGACTCATCGCATAATGTTCTGTATGAGTTATTGAAACATGTACGATAAAACCATTGTAATCTATACATGGTTTACCTTTTATATCGTTGTAACAATTAATGTCTTTGAATGCCACTGTTTTTCCTAAGCCTGTACCTAATGCTTTACTGAAAGCTTCTTTGGTTGCGAAACGACCAGATAAATATTCAAATTTTCTCTTTTCACTTTTAAATGAATGAAATTGATGTTCCTCTTCTTGTGTTAAAATTCTCTTTACTAACTTGTCTTTTTGTTTCTCAAAAGCTTTTTTAATTCTTTCAATTTCTATTAAATCAATACCTATTCCATGTATCATGCTAACCCCTCACTCACTAGGTATATTTGAATGATCAATTTTCGTATTCATTTCACTAATATCATTTTGCTGAATATTTTTCTTTTTTTGTATCATTTGTTTAAGTTTTATTGCATCTTTCTTTGCAATTAAGTCTATTTGAGAAACGCCTCCTGCAGTCGACAAATGCAATGATGCTAACTTATATTTTCTCATTAAAAAACCTTCTTCAATATCGATATTCTGAATTCGATAAAATGGAATAATTTTAGTATTGATAAAAATAATGCCTCTTCTTATATAAATTTCATCGTTTGAATAAAAATATCGAAAATTTTTATATTTTAAAAATGGTGTTATAACTATAAAAACAACACAACATAAAATGATTAGTGCTATCGCAAGACTTACAAGTAATGCGCGACTCATTTCCTCAATGTATAAATCACATAAAATACTTGCTATTATCACTATAATTGTAAAAATAATGGTAGTAATCATTGAAGCAATCCTCATCACTTTAGGGCCGTTTTTATTCATATAATTATAATTAGACATCGTACTCACCTCTTAAATACGCATCAACGTAGCGTTGCGATGTATCTTCTCTTATGAACTTTAATTCCATAAACTCAAATATTGATCCCTTAGCAATAAGGAAATATAAATTTGCTAAATGACTTCTTTCGAGAAAAGGATGTTGGCTCGTTTCTATACCTATAATTTTATCCGTTTTGAAGTAATATGTTTGAAAACCAAAAGTGCTTACACGTTTCAAAGTTATTTCATCATTCTCTATCACTAAGCCAGCATTTTTAACGTAGATATATGCATGATACATCATCACAATAATTATCATCAAAGCGATTAAAAAGCTCCATGCACTCCAAAAATAAGTTCCGATACTAGCTAAAATTAAAATGATAATACTTGGTATAAAGAAGTGACGATGAAATCCTCTCCATGGCATAACGTTTTCGACCTTATTAAACTTCATTTCTGGTACGAGCTTTCCAATAATTTCATATGCTTCTTTTTGTTTTATAAATGGTAATATCATAATTTTACCATTGTCACTTGCATCATCATTAGACTCTATATCCATATCACTCGTGATAATAAAGTGTATAGAGGTATATCCAAATATTTTTCTTAAGAAAGATTGTTTCTCTAACACTGCTTGTAGTCGATCAGTTGGAACTGTTAGATTTTTCACATTAAAAAGACCATAACTAATTTTAAGATGATTCCCCTGTTGTACAACTTTGTAGTTATAATAACGTATAATCGTAATTATAGTTCCTAAAACATAACTAATGATTAAAATCGATGCAACAACAAACAGCACAATAATAAATACAGAATTTACCCAATGCCATAGATTAGACGTCCATTTATCCCAAGGTATAATATCTTGAAATGCACCTACTATTGGCGAAACGGCAGCAAAGGCCACACCTATTGCCCCACTCGTCATAGCCATTAGAATTAATGAAGTTAAGGACATATTGAACACATGTTCTGAATTACTTTCTGTTACACTTGTCGATGCATTATATTGCTCCGTTTTTAGTTCATTTTCATCCGATTCATCATTGATTAAATATTCTTGAGTATCATTATTTAATTCTTTTTGTCTCATACGTATGGTTTGTTCAATGAACTCACTCTGTTTCTTCGTTATTGTTGCCAATTCAATGCCATCACTTGGCGTTTTAATTTGTAAACTAACGCCACCAACGATTTGGTTAATCGAACCCTGTGTTGTATCTAATGACTGAATTCTACTTAGATTTAGTTCTTTTCTTTTTTTATTTAACCATCCAGATGTAACAATAAATTGGTCGTTTTCAATCCAATATCTTGTAACTTTAATTTCTAAAAATCGATGTATAAACGTCAATATAAAGATAAACAAGAAGATTGATGGCCCAATATAATGACGAATTTCTGTAAAATCAAAATTCCTTATATTAAAACCAACTAATATGATAAATGTAAAAATATTTCGTTTAATTACATCTATTATCCCTGTTATGTATGAAATTGGATGCAATTTTTGAGGATTAAACATCTGAATCAGCACCTCGCAATGCTATAAAAATATCTTCTGATAATTGGTTCATTTCTTCTTCTGAGACAATTGGTAATTTTAGTTCATGTCCTGCTGTTACAAAAATTAAAATATTTAAATTTAGTAGCTTTAAAATAGGATTACTTTTAATTTCTAAAAATTGTAGCCGTTCAATTTTAGTCATTTGGTGTTTTTTTAAAATAAAAGACTTTTTAACTTCGACATTTCTATCATTAACCCTATAAAAACGATATTTATAATTAATAATGGGTTGTAATAGCAAACGAATAACCGAAATGAAGACTAAGAAGATAAGTATGTAGACAATAAAGTGGTACCAATTAAAATATCGCCACATTGAGAATAGTGCAACAATGATAATCAGTTCTATTAAAAATAAGATACCACTATTAAACCAGTGGTATGTCAGTGCATTCTTAGGACTTTTATGAAATGAACTTTCTACCTTCATAATATACTCCTTTGCAATTTTATTTTATTATATCATATTTAGTGTGAGGCTTACTGACCTTGCTGAATATGCGAAATTGTTAAATTACTTCTACTATTTAATCAAATTTAAAACCACCTCAAAAGCATGAGATGGTTTGATTATAAAATCCAATATTGAATTATTTTATTTTTGTAAATCTGCGAATGTTCGACCTTTCATCGTAGATCTACCTTTGTCTTGTCTTTCACGACGGTCAGGTTTTTTACCTTTTTTCTTATTAAAGTTACCTTTTGAACGTTTGTTTTTATTATCGAACTTGTTATTACGTTTTCCACCACGACGTGATCCATTACCTTTACCTTGGCGATTTTTACGTGCTAATGGTTTTTCAAATGTTAATTGTACTTCCACTTCATCATTTGCTTCTACTAATTCTTGTAGTAATGATGCAACTAATTCAGTACTATCATATTCTTCTAATAACTCGCTTGAGATACGTTTCAAACGTGCTTCACTTTCTCGTGACATCCAATTTTTCACTTTATCTTTAATATCATCTTCACGCGCTTTTAATACTTCTTTGCGGTGAGGTGGTCTTAAAGCGTTCATGCGTCTTCCATTTGCATCTTCTATTTGACGGATGTAATCCATTTCAATTGGATTTACGAATGTAACAGCGATGCCTTCTTTACCAGCTCTTCCTGTACGTCCGATTCTATGTGTATAGCTTTCAGTATCTTGAGGAATGTCAAAGTTATATACATGACTTACACCTGAAATATCTAAACCACGTGCTGCAACGTCTGTAGCAACTAATATATCGATTTGATCATTTTTAAATTTCTTCAATACTTCTAAACGTTTAGCTTGTGTGATATCACCATGTAAGCCTTCTGCTTTGTAACCTTTAGACAATAAAGCACTTGTTAATTCATCCACACGACGTTTTGTTCTACCGAAGACAATGGCTAATTCAGGTTGGTGTACATCTAAGAAATTAGTAAATGTATCGAACTTTTCAAGTTCTTTCACAATTGTATAATATTCATCAATTTGAGGGTCTGACATTTCGTTGTTCATTGTCTTAACGATTTGAGGAGATTTCATGAATTGTTGTACTAAAGATTGGATTGCTTTAGGCATTGTTGCTGAGAATAACATTGTTTGTCTTTGCTCAGCTGGAATTTTATCCATAATGAATCTCATATCATCGATGAAGCCCATGTTCATCATTTCATCTGCTTCATCCAAAATTAATGTATGAATACCATTTGTTTTTAATGTACGTCTATTTAAGTGGTCAATGACACGTCCTGGTGTACCTACAACGATTTGTGGTCCTCTTTTTAAAGCTTTAATTTGTCGATCGATTGGCATACCACCAAATACCGTTACAACTTGTACATTTTGACCACGACTAAATTCTCTTAATTGTTCAGCTACTTGCATAGCTAATTCTCTTGTAGGTGCTAATATTAAAGCTTGCACACCTGATTGACCTACAACTTTTTCTATTAAAGGAATCCCGAACGCTCCCGTTTTACCAGTACCAGTTTGAGCTTGTCCAAGGATGTCTTTTCCTTCTAATGTATAAGGGATACTATCTTTTTGGATAGGTGTGGGTTCCTTAAAGCCCATTGCTTCAAGGGTCTCAACTGTTTTATCCGAAATCCCTAGTTCTTTAAAATTTTGCAATATAATTCTCCTTTTAACTTTCTTATTTATCAATATACGTTTGTGTATATAAGGTCCTCTTATTACGTCAACTTCTATATAGTACCACCTAAAATTACATATCGCAATAAAGCAATTTTATAGATAAACTCGTTTTCAAATCTATTTTCATATAATAGCGTTTACATTTTTCACTTATTATTTAAATTTTTAAAGTAAAAAAACAAGCCACTAAAGGATTTAGATTCCTAATTAGTGACTTGCTTAGCATGATAGTAATTTTGAAAATAATTAAATCAATTTATTTACAACTTCTTCAAGTTTATTTCCTCTTGAACCTTTTACAAGAACTTTGTCGTTAGCAACTAAGTTATTTATTAAATATTGAGTTAATTGTTGTTTATCAATAAAATATTCAACGTGGTCAACAAATTGACCTCCTATATCACTAATATACTTTGCATCTTTGCCATATGTTAATAAAGTATGGATGTTTTTACCTTCTAAATATGCGCCTACCTCTTCGTGCATTGAACGACTATTTTCCCCTAATTCAAGTGAGTCAGCAAGTACAATAATTTTTCTACCTTCCATTTGACTCAAAGTATCAATTGCGGCTTTCATACTTGTAGGACTGGCATTATAAGCATCATTTATGATAGTAATATCATCATCAGTAATATGGCGTTCCATTCGCATACCAGTGAGTTGAACATGATTAATGTTATGTTGAATAGTCTCATATTTAAGTCCTAGTTCATGACCAATAGCAATTGCGATAGCTGCATTTTTCATATTATGGATTCCAAGAATAGGTAATTTATAATGTTCATTACCGTTAATAGAGAAAGCAATGCCATCATTTTCACTATGTTCTACTTCGCATACTAAAGCATTATCTTGTTTCAAACCTACACTTAAACATTTAGCATGTTTGATTTCTTTAACATGTGGTTCAAGCAATGGTTCATCACCATCATAGATGAATGTTCCCTCTTTTTTAAGTCCAATTGTTATTTCAGATTTAGCTTTAGCAATGCCTTCACGAGAACCTAAATCTTGCATATGTGATTCACCAATATTTGTAATAACAGCAATATCTGGTTCTGCTATATTAGCAAGTAATTCTATTTCATGGAATCCAGACATACCCATTTCTAATATTGAAATCTCTGTATCTAAATCAAGCTCTAAAATAGTTAATGGTAAGCCTATTTCATTATTGTAATTACCTTGCGTTTTTTTAACTTTAAATTCAGTGTGTAATACACTCTCAATCATATCTTTTGTAGTTGTTTTACCGTTTGAACCAGTAACACCTATTACTTTAGGGTTCACATGTTTAAGATATGCTTTAGCTAATTGTTGTAACGCAATTAATGTATTGTCTACCCATATAATAGGTCCTTCCACATTATCATCAATGTCATGGCCTTTTTCATAGAAAGAAGCACCAGCGCCATCTTTTAACGCCTGTGAAACAAAGCGATGACCATCTACGTTCTCACCTTTAAATGGTATAAATAACATATTAGTTTTGATTGCACGTGAATCGATCGTCACACCTTTGATGGTTTGTTGTAAATATTGTGAATCAATATCACAAGGTATCCATTCCTGAATTTGCTGTAAAGAAACTTCTATCATTTATGAATCCCTCTCTTAGTCAATTGTGTATTTGTTTTTCTTTTTATCCTCGTGACGTTCTTTAGCTAGGTCAATTAATTTTGTGATTAGGTCAGAATAAGATAAGCCCATATTCTCCCATAAACTTGGATACATACTAAATGCTGTGAATCCAGGCATTGCATTTGTTTCATTAATAAAAATTTGATTGTCTTCAGTAACAAAGAAATCCGCACGTACTAATCCCGAACAATCTGTAGCTTTAAATGCTTCCAATGCCATGTTTCTTAATGTCATTTGTACTTCTTCATCTAATTCTGCAGGAATTTGTAAACTGATTTTACCGTCTTTATATTTTGATTTGTAATCATAGAATGCAACATCTTTGATAACTTCTCCTGGCCATGTTGTTTCAGGATAGTCATTGCCTAATACAGCTACTTCAACTTCACGAGCATTAATACCTTGTTCAATAACAAGTTTACGGTCAAATTGGAAAGCTTCCTCAATACCTGATTTTAATTCATCCTCATTATTACATTTACTAATACCTACACTTGAACCAAGATTTGCAGGTTTTACGAATACTGGATATGTAAGTTTATCTTTAACGAGTTTAATAATGTTACCCTCATATTTTTCATATTCACTTCTTAAGAAACTAATGTAAGGTAATTGAGGCAATCCTCTATGTTCAAATAATTGTTTCATGACAAGTTTATCCATTGAACTTGATGCAGCTAGTACACCATTCCCAACATATGGTAAATCAAGAACTTCAAATAACCCTTGAATTGTTCCATCTTCACCATTAGGGCCATGAAGTAATGGGAATATAGCATCATAAGGTTTACCATCGCTACTTTCTTTAAGCAAAATAGTGATTTCGCCCGCTTCTATATCTGTCATATTTAGGGATTCAATTTCTTTAATTTCCTCAGTGATATTTTCTTTTTTCTTCCATAAGCCATCATTCGTAATATAAATGATATCCACTAAATATCTTTCTTTATCAATTGCATTAAGAACATTTTGCGCAGTCAATTTAGAAACATCATGTTCAGCACTTTTACCACCATATACGATACAAATGTTTTCTTTCACCATAAGTAGTTCCTCCATTAAGAAAGATCATAACTCAATCATTTATGAGAAGTATTAAACTATTACGTTATTTCAACTTCTTACAAATGTCTATATCTCTTTCAATTCATTTTTACTTTTTCTTTTTAGTTAACTATCAATATTTTATAAATTTTATTTAGTTTAAACTATGCTTTCTAAAGATCAATATTATCACAGTCTAAAGTGATTTTGCATTTATCAACTTAAATCTAATTATGTTTAAATAATTTTTTTGGTTTTTATTAGAATAATTTACCAATCATAATTCAAACACAATTTTAGATAGAATTTTTAGTTTTCTATATTCTGCCTGTTATTTTCTAGCAAATTAATATAAAGTCATGTAAAATTTGTATATAATATTAATCGTTCGATTATAAGAATTTAAGGAGTTTTCTCATGAAATATTCATCCCGTCAACAGCCTTCAAAACATTGGCTACGTAAGATAGACTGGATACTTGTAGCATTATTAACCATACTTGCCATTATAAGTGTTACTACGATTAGTTCAGCTATGGGTGGAGGACAATATAGTGCAAACTTTAGTATTCGCCAAATCATATATTACATATTAGGTACTATTATCGCATTAGTTATTATGCTTATTTCACCTAAAAAGATTAGAAATAATACATATATTCTTTATTTTATCTTTTGTGTACTACTTATCGGTTTACTCATATTACCTGAAACATCTATTACACCAATCATTAATGGTGCTAAAAGTTGGTATTCATTTGGACCAGTAAGTATTCAACCCTCAGAATTTATGAAGGTCATCTTAATTCTAGCACTAGCAAAGAGCGTTTCTAACCATAATCGTTTTACTTTTAATAAATCTTTTCAAACTGATTTGGTCTTGTTTTTTAAAATCATAGGAATTTCAATAGTACCAATGGCTTTAATCTTATTACAAAATGACTTAGGTACGACGCTTGTGATTTGCGCTATTATTATAGGAATAATGTTAGTTAGCGGTATTACATGGAGAATCTTAGCACCATTATTTATAGCCGCTTTTGTTTTTGGAGGAACTATTATATTAGCTATCATTTATAAACCAACGTTAATTGAGAGCCTTCTAGGTGTGAAAATGTATCAAATGGGGCGAATTAATTCTTGGTTGGATCCATATTCATATAGTGCTGGAGACGGTTATCACTTAACAGAATCTTTAAAAGCGATTGGGTCTGGTCAATTATTCGGTAAAGGATTTAATCATGGTGAGGTTTACATTCCTGAAAATCATACAGATTTTATATTCTCAGTAGTTGGAGAAGAAATGGGATTTATAGGCGCTGTAGTTTTACTACTCATCTTTTTAGCATTAATTTTTCATTTAATTCGACTTGCTACGAAAGTTGAATCTCCATTCAGCAAAATATTTATCATAGGCTATGTATCACTACTTGTCTTCCATATATTACAAAATATAGGTATGACAATCCAATTACTACCTATTACCGGTATACCATTACCATTTATTAGTTACGGCGGTAGTTCACTATGGAGTTTAATGGTTGGTATAGGTGTCGTCTTATCTATACATTTCCATCAAAGACAAACAATGCCTAATAAAGAAGCGTAATCACATTTAAAAGTGATTACGCTTCTCCCTTTATCAATTGCTAGCAGACTATTTAAGTTCTTGGCGCACAGGTGTTGTAGCTGGCAATGTATTAATAATGTCTAAACGAGTTTTAGTTTTTTTAATATTCACACCTAATGACGATAATAATTTAACAACATTTTGCAATTTATCCGAATTACTCATGGCTTTCACCTCGTTTTATGACTTCAAAGTTATACTACCCCAATTATCGATGTTTTACTACATTAATTCAGCATAAAATTGATATTTAACAAAATTATTTTAATTTATCAACCTAATACCTTATAACCATCATCATAAATTTCTTTTTCAATACTATTTAAATTCGTTGGTGTTTCATAAGAAATTTTAACTAATTGGTCATTTAGTTTTACAATTACTTCATCTACACCTATCATCTTCTCAAGTCTATGTTGGAGCGAATTAGCTTGCTCTTCAGTATTTAATTCACTAATTCTAATTTCACTAAAGTTCATTTAATTAACCCCTAATCTTTCATTAATTTTTGAAATGTCACTAACAATTCTTCCATCGCTTCTTCTTGAGCGCCGTTATTCACTTTATCCATGATACAGCTTTTCATATGATGATCTAGCAACTTAGTGGCCACACTATTTAATGCAGATCTTGTAGCTCTAATTTGAGTTAGCACGTCATCACAGTATACATCTTCTTCAATCATGCGATTAATCGCTCTAACTTGCCCTTCAATACGATTTAGTCTTGATTTTAAATTCATTTTAATTTGTTTGGAATGATGTGCATTTTCATGATTATTCAAGGTCGTCACCCTTTCTAATAGTACTATCATATCGTATAATTTACCTTCATATTCGTCAAACACTGTAACTTATTTTCATGAAAAAGAGTCATGCTATTTAGTTAATGCCATGATACAATTAAGTTTAAGAAAGTACTAGACTTATCTTATTCTTGCAAGAATTAAAAAATAAACAGGAGGCGTACTATGGTAGAAATATATTCAATGTCTTTCACGCATTCCTCATTGATTATTAATATCATTTTAATTGCTGCCTTTATATTAAACTTAATTTTTGCGTTTGTTATTATCTTTATGGAGCGCCGTAGTGCTGGTTCAATATGGGCTTGGCTACTTGTTTTAGTATTTTTACCAATTATAGGGTTTATTTTATATTTACTATTAGGACGCCAAATTCAAAGCAATCGTATTTTTAAATTGAAAAAGGAAGACCGTAAAGGGCTTGCTATGATTGTCGATGAACAAATTGAAGCATTAGAAAGCGACGATTTCTCAAAAGGTAATCATCAAATTGTTAAGTTTAAAGAAATGGTACGCATGTTACTTTTTAACAATGCTGCATTCCTTACTACTGATAATCAAATCAAGATTTATACTGATGGCCATGCAAAATTTGATGCATTATTAAGTGATATTAAAAATGCAAAGGATTATATACATATTCAATACTATATTTTCAAAAGTGATGAATTAGGTCATCGAATTCTCTCAGCACTTGAGGATAAACTTGATGAGGGCTTAGAAGTTAAAATGTTATACGATGATATGGGATCAAGAACTTTAAGAAAAAAAGATTTAAAACACTTCCGTCAAAAAGGTGGACATGTTGAATCTTTCTTCCCTTCTAAACTCCCACTTATAAATCTCCGTATGAATAACCGAAACCATAGAAAAATAGTTATTATTGACGGTAAAATTGGTTATGTTGGTGGTTTTAATGTAGGCGACGAATATTTAGGTAAAGATAAAAAATTTGGATATTGGCGGGACACTCATTTGCGATTAGAAGGAGATTCTGTAAACGCACTTGAACTGAGATTTATATTAGATTGGAATTCACAATCAAACCGTGATTCAATCGAATATGAAGATCGTTATTTTCCTGATGTAGACTCTGGTGGAACAATAGGTGTACAAATTGCCTCAAGTGGTCCTGATGAAGATTGGGAGCAAATCAAATATGGTTATTTGAAAATGATTTCTTCAGCTAAACAATCTATTTATATTCAATCACCCTATTTTATTCCTGATCAAGCCTTCATTGATGCAATTAAAATAGCAGCTTTAGGTGGTGTAGAGGTCAATATCATGATTCCTAATAAACCTGATCATCCTTTTGTTTATTGGGCTACCTTAAAAAACGCAGCTTCTCTATTATCAGCTGGTGTGAAAATCTATCATTATGATAATGGTTTCTTACACTCCAAAACATTAATTATTGATGATGAAATTGCTTCAGTAGGTACTGCCAACATGGATAATCGTAGTTTTACATTGAACTTTGAAGTAAACGCATTTATCTATGATGAAGCAATTGCAACTCAACTAAAAGAAGCATTTATTCAAGATATGAAAGTATCCTACCGACTCACTGAAGACTTATATAATAAACGAAGCCTGTGGATTAAATTTAAAGAAGGTATATCTCAATTACTTTCACCTATTCTATAGATAATTTAGATATAGTAGTTTAAAAAATTACATTGAAAATATTATAGACTTAAAATAATACTTTAGTCCCGAACTTATCTGAACAATAAGGAGATTAAAATGAATGTAACACGACAAATAGAATTAGCGCATCGTTATATGAAAAATTTTCATAAAAATGATTATTCTGGTCATGATATTGCACATGTAGAACGTGTAACGTCACTAGCTCAAACAATCTCTAAATGCGAGCAACAAGGAGAATATTTAATTATCACATTATCTGCATTACTTCATGATGTCATTGATGATAAGTTAACAAATAAAGCCAATGCTTTAGATCGTTTAAAAACATTTTTAAAGAACATTCGTGTATCTTTTGATCAACAAAAAAAGATTATTTACATCATTCAGCATTTAAGTTATAGAAATGGACAAAATAATCATGTAGACCTTCCTATTGAAGGACAAATTGTAAGGGATGCTGATCGACTAGATGCGATTGGTGCTATTGGTATTGCTAGAGCATTTCAATTTTCAGGCCATTTTAATGAGCCAATGTGGACAGAATCACCACATAGAGACATACCTAATATTGAAACGATTACTAATTTAGAACCTTCAGCTATACGTCACTTTTATGATAAATTATTAAAATTAAAAGATTTAATGCATACTGAAACTGGTCGAAAATTAGCTAGAGAAAGACATGCGTTTATGGAACAGTTTTTAAATTAATTTTATAAAGAATGGCATATATAAAAAAAGGTCGATACCCTACGTAAGGATATCGGCCTTTTTACTTACTAGTTTCAATTAAACTAATTTATTTTTTCTTTTTATTATTCTTAGAAACGACTTGAGTGTTTTTACCTTTTTTATTTGAGTTACTATTATTTTCCTCAAATTTTTCAATCATTGGTGCAACTTCTCTTCGAGCAACTTTTTCATAGTACATATTGGCGAAGTATGTTTGAACAATCAAGAATGCCGCACTGACTGACCAATATAAACCTAAAGCTGAAGCCGAACTTAATGAAATCCAAATAATCATGATTGGTGATACAATCATCATCATATATGTCATTTGACGTTGTTCTTGAGGCATTTGCTTACTTGATACCCAAGCTTGGATAAAGTAAAGCACACCGGCAATAATAGTAATCCAAATATCAGGATGTATTAAATTAAACCATAAGAAGTGAGGATGTTCTGCAATACCGCCACCAATACGGTAACGTAATACAAAGTATAATCCCATGACAACTGGCATTTGAATTAATACAGGTAAACATCCTAATGCACTCTTCATTGGATTAATATCGTATTTCTTATAAACTTCCATCATTTCTTGGTTTGCTGCCATTTTCTCTTCTTGAGTACGTGCACGTTTAACTTTCTCTTGCACGCCATCAACTTCTGGTTTGGCAACTTTCATTTTTTCACGCATCAAATGACTATTTTTATAGTTTGATAGCATGAATGGTAACAAGATAATACGTATTACTAAAACTAATACGATAATTGCAATACCGTAGTCATCGTTAAATACTGAATGGCCTAACCAATGTAATACTTTAGACATTGGTTCTACGAATGTATTATAGAAAAATCCATCTCTATTACTAGATTTAGAATAGTCACATCCGGCTAAAAAGACCATTACCCCTAATAACAAAGGTAGTAACGCTTTCTTCTTCATTTTTACACCTCTATTGATATATTCACATAGAGATTATTTTATCATAGTAACCGTGTACTGGAAAACAAAAAAAGAAAAATTTTATTATTTATTTGAAATAACTTTTCATTTTAGTAACAGTCTTGTCAATATTATGACTACGTGCAATCGCTGAAATAACTGAAACACCATCTGCACCATTTTGAGAAATAGGTTCAATATTGTCTTCTGTTATGCCTCCAATTGCTACCATTGGTAACGAAGGATTGATGTTCTTTAATTTAGCAATCATTGAAGGACCTACTGGTGCGTTAGCATCATCTTTAGAGATTGTTGCAAACATAGGTCCAACTCCAATATAATCAACATGTTCTAAATCCGAATGGTAATATTCTTTCTCATTTCCAATGCTAAGCCCAATGATTTTATCTCTAAAACGTTCAGCAAAAGACTTCACATTTACATCATCTTGCCCTACATGAATACCGTCTGCATTTATTTTTTCAGCTAAATCAACATCGTCATTTACAATAAATGGTACTTGATAGTCATGACATAGTTTTAATAAATCAATTGCTAAATCTTCTTTCGCAACACCATCTAATGATGTTGGCCCCTTTTCACGGAATTGAAAAAGGGTAATTCCAGCTTCTAAAGCTTGCTTTAGTATTACTCTAATATCTTTTCCTTCTGGAACATCTTGCGTACCGCAAATAAAATAAACGTTTAATAATGATGAATTAAACATATTATTCAACCTCTTGTCTTTTGACTTGGTGTTGGTAAGTATTAAAGTCAATGTTATACATTTGATCTAATAGTTTGGGTAAAAATGTACCTGGTCCATTCACTTGTTGATCCTTTTCAGCAAGTTCAGCTGCAATATTATAAATGCTCACTGCTTCTTCTAACACTTGTAGTGTTGGATTTTCTTCTCTAAATAAGAAACTCGCTACAATACCACCGAGTAAACATCCAGCACCAGTAATTTTAGCTAATAAAGGTGACCCATTAGATAACTTGACAACTTTGCCACCTTGGACAACAACATCATCTTTACCTGTTAACACGATGGCTGTATTCAATTCCTCATGGACTCTCTTAGCTATTTCAACAACATCTAAGTCAGTTTCACCATCTGTACCTTTCATCGTTGTAGTCGCATCTACTAACGTTAAAATTTCTGAGGCATTTCCTTTAATTACTGATACTTTCACTTCTGATAAGAATTTTTGGCAAAATGCTTTACGATATGAAGATGCACCAACTGCCACTGGATCAAATACAATCGGTGTTCCTTGTTGATTCGCAATTTTACCAATTTCCAATATGTCTTGTTCATTTGCTTTAGTCATCGTGCCAATATTAATAAGTAATGCACCAGCGACTTTATAAAATTCTCTCGCTTCTTCAGGTGCTTCACTCATTGCTGGGCTCGCGCCGATACTGAGTAAACCATTGGCTGTAAAATTCTTCACGACATCATTTGTATAACACACAACTAGAGGGTTCTCTTGTCTCAAACGTTCTAAGTTATTCATCATCTAAACCTACTTTCTTCATATAGGCAAAATGGTTTACCGGCCCTCTACCCTGACCAATCTCTGGCGTATATTGAATACTTAATGAAATAAATTTCTTAGCTTTTTTTACCGCTTCATAGATTGATTTACCTTTTGCAAGTTCTGCAGTAATTACCGCTGAAAATGTACATCCGGTGCCGTGAGTATGTTTTGTATCAAAGCGTTGATCTTCAAAAGTATATACATCATCCTTAGTAAACAAGAAATCTTTGGCATTGTTTAAATCAGTAGAATGCCCACCTTTTATTACGACGCCTTTACTACCTATCTCGTTAATAAATATGTTACCAGCTTTTCGTATATTTTCTTCAGTGTCTAGTTTGATACCTGTAATTTCCTCTGCTTCAGGAATATTAGGTGTGACGACATCTGCTAAAGGTAGTAATGTATTCTGTAAATGTTTCTTAGTATCATCATCCATGAGTGAATCACCACTTTTAGCAAGCATAACTGGATCAATAACGTATGGAATATCTGAGTGTTGTTTCAAATAATGTTGGATTAACTCCATTGTTTCATGAGTTGCAATCATGCCTGTCTTAATAGCATGTGGTAATTCATCATTAAAGACACTGTCTAATTGTTCTTGTACCCAACTTGTCTCAAGATTATGGATATGTTGAACGCCTTTAGTGTTTTGCGCAACGATACTTGTAATCGCTGCCATACCGTAGACGCCACAGGCATGAAATGATTTTAAATCGGCCATCACACCAGCGCCACCTGATGGATCGGTTCCTGCAATTGTTAAAGCAATTTTGGGTTTATGCATTTTTATCGCCTCCGAAGTTCCACTGTTCATTAATATAAGCCATATTAAAGAAATTACGTTCATGTACGGTACTTTGTAAGAAACTTTCTTTAATATCTTTCTTCTCTTGTTCTGTACAATTTGTTGTTAATTTATCTAATAAATTATCAAATACTTCAATTAATGGTCGCATTTCTGTACTATAGAAATCAAACCATTTTGCTGTAACAGAATCTCTATTTAGGTTTTGATCCTCTAATGCCATTTTAGCTACTACTTCATATACATAAGGACAAGGTGCCATTGCAGCTATAGTATACGCAGCATTTTCATGAGCATATGCGTGATAATACATATGTTTAATGTAATGATCTCCACTAGGTGGCCATACTTTTTCTTTAACAATTTCTTCATAAGGTTCATTGATATAATCTGCTAGGATTTCATGTGCCTCAACCTCACCATCAAGCATAAATTCAATTTGTTCAACTAAAAATTTAACATCCTTCATTGATGGCGCTTTTGGGATAAGAAGTGCATATAAATTTGTAAATTCTTTCAAATATGACGCATCTGCTCTTAAATATTGACGTACTGCTTGAGCATCTAAATCCCCTTTTAATAGGTCTTGTATAAAGCCATCATTATAAATTTCTTCAATAATAGGTTGCGCAGCCTCTTTAATCTCAGTTGAAAATGTCATATTAATCCTCCTTAAAATTAAAAAATGCTACATTTCAACGTAGAAATGTAGCTATCATTCAATAAAGAGAACGTAACATTTACATAACTACTTTCCTACGTTGGTACTAACCAAATCAGGTTATAAGGGTCTGAATTAATCATCTCAGCCATTTACTATGGCTCCCCTAGTAGCATTAATTTATTAATTTAACAATATCAAAATGACTGCGTTTTATCAAACAAAACAAAAAAGAGTGGAACAAAATTCACTGTTCCACTCTTACTTTAAATGATTAAATTACTATATTATGCAGTTACCCATTGTGAAGCGCCTGCAGTGTTATATAATTTAACTGCTGCAGCATCTTGTACGTGTTCAGGAGCTTGTGCTGGTGAAACACCTTTATATTCATCAGGAGCTACTGAATCCCAAGTAGATTGTAAGAATTGATATTTACCTGCTGCACCTGAACTTGGGTTGATAGCAGTAATGTCGCCACCAGATTCACGTTGTGCAATTTGTTGTAAATGACTGTTAACATTTACAGAAGAACCACTTGAAGCATTGTTATTTGAAGAACTTGAGTTAGAAGTTGTAGCTTCAGTTTGTGGTTGTTGTGTTTGTTCAGTTTGAGGTGCTTGTTGAGTTTGAGTTGGTTGAACTTGACTAGATTGTTGTTGAGAACCAACTTGTTCAGCTGAAGTTTGATTAGAAACAGTTGAAACTTGTGCACTTACATCTTGTTGTTGAGAAGCTTGACCTGATTGTGCATAGTTCCAACTCCAGTTAGTACCATCTGATTCAAAATGATAAGTGAAACCTTCATAATCAAAAGTTACATTGTAAGCACCCTCTTGAATAGGGCTATCATTTAATGATTGATCATTTGATTGAGCTAATTGAGCTAATTCTGCTTTATTTACTTGAGCTTCGCTCGCATCTGCGTGTCCAGCGTTGCCAGCAACTACTCCTAAACCTACTGCTAATGATGAAGCAATAATTGTCTTTTTCATAATATATATATCCTCCTAAGAATGTTTGTGTCTTAATTAATTTTACAAGTACCACTTTAACATCCATAAAATCATAGTAGGTTACAGTGAAATAAAAAAAGACAGGACTTTTTTACATAGAAATTACATTAGTAAAACCATAATTATTTCAATTGCAAACTATCATGACAGCTTTGAATAGGTATATAAACATCTTTTCTTTGTAATATTTATGAAATCTTTCAGATAATTAAACGGGTAATTTAATAGCCTCCCTTATAAATTCTTTATATAAGAGAGGCCATGAGTATAATTAAAAGAAGTTTTTATAGTAAATAGGGATGGAGTTATTAGAAGATTATTTAACATCAATCACTTCAAGGTGATCAAAGGAATAAGCGTCTTCATCATATGAGGTGTTAGGAAGAATATTATCGTTTTTAGATTTAGGGGACATAAATTTAATTGTTTCAACATATAATTCAGTCACAAAGTGCGTTTGGCCATCTTTATCGTACTTACGAGATCTCATTTGTCCTGTAATACCAACTAAAGTGCCTTGGTCTGTATATGATTCTATATTTGTTGCTGTTTTACCAAATGCTTTACAAAAAATATAATCACAAGCTATTTCATTATTTTCATCTTTATAATTACGTTCAGTTGCAACACAGAACGTAGCTATCTTCACCTCCTCGTTTTCAAATATTTGTGCCTTTTTGGTCAATCGACCTACTATCACAATTTTATTTAGCATGTGTCACCTCCTTCTATAACTATATTATTCATTTATAATTTAGGCGTCAAAATTCTATTTTTAATATTTTTATTCCTCTTATTACACAAAGTTTGATATATTTAAAGAAAATAATTGTAAAACTCATATTAGATTATTAATAATTTCATTTTTTGCATAATTTCAAATTTTTTTGGGGATGTGATGAAGTGAAGACATTTAAAGCTGTACGTTTTCAAATCGTTAACGAAAATGGTGGAATAACTGAATTCGAGTTAGAAGATGGTGTAATCATTAATAAAGAAAATAGTGGCACAGGTTGGCTCTTAGAGGTTGTCATTTCAAATGCACATTATGAGACAATGAAAAAATATTATGATGATCAAACTTTATTGGACATTAGAGTCGTGATAACGCGTCCTTCAAATGATCCCGCTTTATTTGATGCCACAATTAAAAGCATTTCTGAATTCGAAACAACAATGTCAATAGTATTTGACTGTCATATTTATACTTTACGTCAAGTATATGCAGAGAGTTTATTAGAACAGTTAATTGATGAAGGTCTTTCTGGTGAAGAGTTAAAAATAACATTCAATCGAATGATGCAATCAAAACCAAAACTTAAAGAAGAAAAATTTGAGAGAGAATAAAAAATTGCCTCCTAACACTTTATTAAGTTAGGAGGCAATTTTTGATTATTTAAGCATCTTGAATTGCAAAAGTTAGTTCACAACTGCAAGCTAATTGTCCATCAACAGTTGCTTTAGCTGTACCTTTTCCAATCGGACCTTTAATTTTAGTAATTTCTACTTCTAACATTAAAGTATCACCAGGAGTTACTTGCTTTTTAAATCTACATTTATCAATACCAGCAAATAAAGCAATTTTACCTTTATTCTCTTCACTGTTTAGCATAGCAACAGCTCCTGTTTGAGCTAAAGCTTCAGTAATTAGTACGCCAGGCATCACAGCATAATCTGGAAAGTGTCCTTGGAAAAAAGGCTCATTACCAGATACTTGTTTTAAGCCCACACATCTTTTGCCTTCTTCATATTCAACTACACGGTCTATTAGTAAAAATGGTTGTCTATGTGGAATGATTTGTTTAATTTGATTATAATCGAAAATTGTTTCCATAATGTAAGTCCTCCAGAAGTTTATACGAAAAATATCTTATTAATCATTTACTCTTTCAATGTTAGCACCCAATGATTTTAATTTCTCATGGAAATTAACGTAACCACGGTCTAAATGTTTCAATTCAGTAACCTGAGTTGTACCTTCAGCTACTAAACCAGCTAATATTAATGCCGCAGCTGCACGTAAATCCGTTGCTTTAACTTGAGCACCTTGTAATTGACTCTTACCTTGTATTTTAGCGCTTCTGCCTTCTACAGTAATATTTGCATTCATACGTCTAAATTCGGCAACATGCATAAATCTATTTTCAAAGACTGTTTCAGTTATCACTTTATGACCTTCAGCTGTTAATAATAACGCCATCATTTGTGATTGCATATCTGTTGGGAATCCAGGATGTGGCAATGTTTTAACGTCAACTGGTTTAAGTTCATCCTCAGCAGTGACTCTTACACCATCTTCTTGGAAATCTAAATTAACACCCATTTCTTCTAGTTTATAAATTAAACTAGTCATGTGTTCCTTCACAGCGTCTCGAACAAATACATCACCACGTGTAATTGCAGCAGCTATGATAAGGGTACCTGCTTCAATTCTATCTGGAATAATTGAATGTTCAACACCTCTTAATTTTTCGACACCATGAATTGTAATAGTATCAGTACCAGCTCCGGTAACTTTACCACCCATTTCATTGATATAATTTGCTAAATCAACAATTTCAGGTTCTTTAGCAACATTTTCAATTACTGTTTTACCCTTTGCAAGTGAAGCAGCCATAATAATGTTTTGAGTTGCACCTACACTAGGGAAATCTAAATGAATATCTGTACCTTTTAAACCATCTTTTGTACTAGCATAAATATTTCCATTTTCAAGGTGAATTTCAGCACCTAGAGCTTCAAAACCTTTAATATGCTGCTCTATTGGTCGTGCACCAATTGCACAACCACCTGGTAATGCGACAATGGCATGTCCTAATCGAGCTAGTAAAGGACCCATAACCAATATGCTTGCACGCATCTTACTAACATATTCATAAGGTGCCTCTTCTTTTAATGTTGTAGATGCATCAACTAATACGGCACCTTCTTCTTTGTTATACTCCACATTAGCGTTTAATGTTGATAACACATTATTTATTGTTACAACATCACTTAGATCTGGAACGTTAACAAGTTTACTTTGACCTTCTGATGCTAACAGTGATGCAGTTAGTACTGGTAAAACTGCATTTTTAGCTCCTTCAACTTTAACTTCTCCAGTTAGGCGATTGCCACCTTTTATAACTATTTTATCCATAATAATCCTCCACTTTAAACTCCTATTACTATCATCATTTCCCGATTTTCAATCAATTATTTATTATATCCATTTTTAAAAAGAATTTACAATAAACTCATTATTGAAATAAAAATTTCACTTGTGTTGAGAATTGTAATAAATCAATTAAAAAATTACTGACAGCTGTACCCAATAATACTGCTAAAAACATTAGACAAACTTGTACTTGAGTAGCATAGCCTTTTTTAAAAAATTGATCTAATTTTAGAGAGTTTAATGCCCAATAAGCTATGCAAATACACAGAACATGTAAAATTAAGTGTACTATTGCAAATTGTCCAATATAATCCATGACATTCTCTCCTTTTAGATTTCTGTACTATATTGTACATTAAATAAGCACAGAATGATACTAATCGTGACTATGATACAACATAAAAAAGGTTTGAAAACTAAAGTTAGTTTCCAAACCTTTTTAATTATTTTAATTCTGCTACGCGTAAGCGGTTTTCAGCTCTTGCCAACGCTCTTTTAGCTCTGTTTATATCACTGTTATCCTGATCTTCTAAATGAGATTGTGCTCTTTGACGAGCTAATTTAGCTCGTTCTACATCAATTTCACTTGCAGTTTCAGCTGTTTGAACAATGACAGATATTTTATGTTGTCTAATTTCAACAAAGCCACCACTAACAGCTATATATTCAGTACCATTTCTAAAATTTACTTTTACATGGCCTGTTTTTAATGCGGCAACTGTCGGAATATGCCCGCTCATGACACCCATTTCACCAGCTGTAGTTTGAAAAACAACTAATTCAACGTCATCTTTTTCGTAGACTGAACCATTAGGAGTGACAATATCAAGATTAACTGTACTCATTATCTATACCTCCTAATTGTTTAGACTTCAACACCCATATCTTTTGCTTTGGCAATGACATCTTCCATACTTCCAACTAAACGGAAAGCATCTTCAGGAATATGGTCATATTTACCATCTAAAATGTCTTTAAAATCAGCTACTGTAGTTTTAACAGGAACGTATGAACCTTTTTGACCAGTGAATTGTTCTGCTACATGGAAGTTTTGTGACAAGAAGAATTGAATTCGACGTGCACGTTCTACAGTCAATTTATCTTCTTCTGATAACTCATCCATACCTAAAATAGCAATGATATCTTGTAATTCTCTATATTTTTGAAGTGTTGATTGGACATCTCGTGCCACTTCATAATGCTCTTGACCAACAATTGCTGGTTCTAACGCTCTTGATGTAGATGCTAAAGGATCCACGGCAGGATAGATACCCATCTCAGTTAATTTACGTTCTAAGTTAGTTGTAGCATCTAAGTGAGCGAATGCAGTTGCTGGCGCTGGGTCAGTATAGTCATCGGCTGGTACGAATACAGCTTGAATTGAGGTTACTGAACCTTTATTCGTTGATGTAATACGTTCTTGTAATTGACCCATTTCCGTAGCTAAAGTAGGTTGATAACCTACAGCTGATGGCATACGTCCTAATAATGCTGATACTTCTGAACCTGCTTGAGTAAATCTGAAAATGTTATCGATGAATAACAGAACGTCTTGTCCTTGTTCATCACGGAAATACTCAGCCATTGTCAATGCAGAAAGTGCCACACGCATACGCGCACCAGGTGGCTCGTTCATTTGACCAAATACCATTGCTGTTTTCTCAATAACGCCACTATCTCTCATTTCATAATATAGGTCGTTACCTTCACGTGTACGTTCACCTACACCAGCAAATACTGAAATACCACCATGTTCTTGTGCGATATTATTAATCAATTCTTGGATTAAAACGGTTTTACCAACACCGGCACCACCAAATAGACCGATTTTACCACCTTTGATGTATGGTGCTAATAAGTCTACAACTTTGATTCCAGTTTCAAGAATTTCTACTTCAGTAGATAATTCGTCAAAATTAGGTGATTGTCTATGAATTGGATCACGTCTTACTGAACCATCTAATTTATCTTCTAAATCAATTGTGTCACCTAATACGTTAAATACACGTCCTAAAGTTACTTCGCCAACTGGTACTGAAATGTCTTTTTCAGTGTTCTGAACTTCCATACCACGTTGAACACCATCTGTTGAATCCATGGCAATTGTACGAACAACGTCATCACCTAGTTGTAATGCAACTTCAAGCGTTAATTCAAAAGTACCATCTTCTTTGGGAACTTCGATGATTAAGGCGTTATTAATTTCAGGTACTTCATTATGTTCAAAACGAACGTCAATAACAGGACCCATAACCTGAGTTACACGGCCATTACTCATGTTGTTTCCTCCTTTTAATTATTATTCAAGTGCTGCGGAACCACCAACAATTTCTGTGATTTGTTGAGTGATTTCAGCTTGTCTAGCTCTATTATATTGTAATGATAAGTCATCAATAAGTTCAGTTGCATTATCAGAAGCATTTTTCATTGCAGTCATTCTCGCTGCATGTTCACTAGCCTTAGCATCTAAAATCGTTCCATAAATTAAACTTTCAACATATTGAGGAAGAATAACACTTAGGATAGACTCTTTATCAGGCTCAAATTCATATGAAGACATTTGGCCTTGACCTTGGCTAGAATCTTCACGAGATAATGGTAAAACTTGTTTAGTTGCTGGTTTATTTTCAAGAACACTAACATAGTGACTGTAATAAATTTTTAATTCGTCAATATGTTCTTCACTGAATAAGTCAATCGCATGTTTAGCAATTGCTTGTATTGATTTAAATGAAGGTTGATCAGGAACTTCAACAAGTGAATTCTCAATTTCATAACCTCTATTTTTAAGGAAATCAACACCAGATTGACCCAATACAATAATACTATATTCGTCACTGCTAGAATGCTTTTCTTTAATATCATTAATAAGTCGTTTTAGTACATTTGAACTATAAGCACCTGCTAAGCCTTTATCACTTGTAATAACTAGGTAGCCACTACGTTGAACTTGTCTAGGTCTAAGCATAGGATGACTAGAATTTTTACTAGCACCTGCAATTGCAGTAATAGCATCTTGCATTTTCTCCATATAAGGTTCAAATTGTTTAGTGTTTTTTTCAGCTCGACGTAATTTTGAACTTGATACCATATTCATCGCTTTGGTAATTTGTTTCATTTTTTTCGTCGATTTAATACGACCATCTATCTCTTTTAATGAAGCCATTATCTCACCACCCTTTCAATTTAAAGTTTAATTATTCAGATTTGCTAAAGCTTTTCTTGAATTCATTAATAGTTGCTTCAAATTTCTCATCAGATGGTAAGCCACCAGTTTCTCTAATTTCATTTAATAAGTCTGAACCATTTGATTTAGTCCAACTATTCAATTCATCTTCAAAACGTGTGATGTCTTCTACAGGAATATCATCTAGGTAACCTTTTGTTAATGCATAAATAATTAAAACTTGATTTTCAACAGGAAGTGGTTTGTTTTGATCTTGTTTCAAGACTTCAACCGTACGTTTACCTCTTTCAAGTTTTCTAGCTGTAAATTCATCTAAATCAGAACCGAATTGTGCAAATGATTCTAATTCTCTATATGAAGCTAAGTCTAAACGTAGCGTACCTGCTACTTTCTTCATTGCTTTAATTTGAGCAGATCCACCTACACGTGAAACTGATTGTCCTGCATTAATCGCTGGTCTTACACCTGAGAAGAATAAATCAGATTGTAAGAAAATTTGTCCATCTGTAATTGAAATTACGTTAGTTGGTACGTATGCAGAAATATCCCCTGCTTGTGTTTCAATGATTGGTAAAGCAGTTATTGAACCGCCACCTAAATCATCATTAAGTTTAGCTGCTCTTTCTAATAATCTACTATGCAGGTAGAATACGTCACCTGGATACGCTTCACGACCTGGTGGTCTACGTAATAATAATGATAACTCACGATAAGCAGCAGCTTGTTTAGTTAAATCATCGTAAACGATTAATACATGTTTACCATTGAACATAAACTCTTCACCCATAGTTACACCTGAGTAAGGTGCAATGTAAAGTAATGGTGAAGGTTCAGATGCTGAAGCTGAAACAACAATTGTGTAATCTAATGCACCAGCTTGACGCAATTTTTCTACATTTGCACGCACAGTTGAATCTTTTTGACCAATTGCTACGTAAATGCAAATTGTATCTAAACCTTTTTGGTTTAAGATTGTATCAATACCGATTGTTGTTTTACCTGTTTGTCTATCTCCGATAATTAACTCACGTTGACCACGTCCAATTGGAACTAATGCGTCAATCGCTTTAATACCAGTTTGAAGTGGTTCGTCAACAGATTTACGAGCCATTACACCTGTAGCTTTTTGCTCAACAGGACGTGTTTTAGTTGTATTGATAGGACCTTGCCCATCAATAGGTTGACCAAGTGGGTTAACAACACGACCCATAAGTTCTTCACCTACTGGAACTTCCATAATACGTCCAGTACGTCTAACTTCGTCGCCTTCAGTAATTTCAGTATATGGTCCTAAAATAACTACACCCACATTTGATTCTTCAAGGTTTTGAGCTAAACCAAGAACACCATTTGAGAACTCTACTAGCTCACCAGCCATACAGTCATTTAATCCGTGAATTAATGCGATACCGTCACCAATTTGGAGTACCGTACCAACATCAGTTACAGACATTTCAGACTCATAATTTTCAATTTGTGAGCGAAGTAATGCACTGATTTCTTCAGCTTTTATGGCCATCTATGTCACTCCTCTTTATTTTAGTTTACTCTTCTAAATTTGCGTTCGATTTGTTCTAAATCTTTTTTAACACTGCCATCTAGCACAGTAGTACCAACTTTAACTCTAAATCCTCCAATTAATTCTGGATTTATTTTCGTAGTAATATGTACTTGAGATAAATTAGTTTGTTTTAAAATTAAGTCTTTAATGCGATCAAGTTCTTCATCACTTAATTGATAAACTGATTCAACAATTGCTGAATCTTCATTATGATATTCATTATATAAACTTTTGAATTCTTTAAAAATTGAATTGATAAGTACTAAATGACGATTATTAGCTAATATCATTAGCATATTTTTCAAGTAATAATTAGCATCTCCAAAAATGATACCAACAAATTTGCGTCTTTCTGAAGCTGGTTGGTTAGGATTTGAGTCAATTGCTCTAAAATCTTCACCATAGTTTCTCGTAGCTTCACTAACTTCACTCAATTCGTCATACATTAAATCTAATCTATCTTTATCAATAGCGACGTCAAATAATGCTTTAGCGTATTTATTTGCTACATCTGCCATTATTTATCGCCTGCCTCTTTTAAATACTTATCAACAAGTTCTTTTTGATCTTGTTCTGAAATTTCTTTTTGAAGTACTTTAGAAGCAATTAATACTGATAATTCAGACACTTGATTGTTAATATCCGCTAATGCACGTTCTTTCTCGCTATTGATTTCACTTTGAGCAGTTTCAATCATACCATTTGCACGAATATTTGCTTCATGAATGATTTCTTCGTGTTGTTTACGTGCTTGAACTCTAGCATCTTCTAAAATACGTTGAACTTCATCTTGAGTTTGTTTTAGTGTCTTTTTGTTTTCTTCTTCAAGTTTTTGTGCATTTAATTTTGCTTCTTCGGCTTCATCAATGTCTCTATTGATGTCACGTTCACGTTTATCCATTACTTCTTTTAATGGACCCCAAGCAAATTTCTTAAGTAGTGCTAGTAATATAGCAAATGTGATAATTGTTACAATGACAGTACCCCATTCAACTCCACCACCTGCTGCACCTATAACGAATGAATTAGTTAATGCATTCACTGGCATTTGACACTCCTTTCATAATTAATCACCACTTGCCATTAAATAAAACGAACGGCGAAGATCCAAGTGACTTCGCCATGAAATTTTCTTATTGGAAAAGAGTCATGAATGCGATTACAACACCGATGATAGGTAATGCCTCAACTAAACCAATACCGATGAACATGATACTCATTAATTGTCCACGTGCTTCTGGTTGACGAGCTACACCTTCTACTGTTCTTGAAACGATAAGACCGTTACCGATACCTGCGCCTAGTGCTGATAAACCAATTGCAATTGCTGCTGCGATTAAACCCATATTAATAATTCCTCCTAAAATGTTTGTTTAAGTTAATGTGTGTCCGCTACTTTGTGGGACATGTAAACCATTGAAAGCATGATAAATATATATGCCTGGATTGAGCCAACAAAGATTGAGAATCCTTGCCATACGATTAAACCTGGAATACCTATAATCCAACCCCAAGCACTACTTACAACTAAACCGGCTAATAATGAAAGTAATAATTCACCGGCAAAAATATTACCGTATAAACGTAGTCCAAGTGTTAATGTTGAAGAGAATTCTTCAAAAACATTGATAATTGCTAAAGGCCAGAATGGTTTGAAGTAATTACCTATGTATGCCTTAGTACCACGGATTTTCACACCATAATAGTGTGTAAGTAATATCATCATAGTTGACAATGTCAATGTGACTGTTGCATCTGCTGTTGGAGATTTCCACCATAGATAATGATCTTTAGTGACTATAGCAAATGGTAACCCTAACATGTTTGCAACAAAGATAAATAATATCAATGTTACAGCTAAGAAGTGAAACTGACCACCTTTTTTCCAAGCCATATTACTCTCAATGATGCTTCTCACAAAGTCAAAGATCCATTCAATAAAATTCTGTTTACCTGATGGTCTTTTCTTTAAATTACGTGTACAAATAATTGCTATAAGAAAAACAATGATTGCTGTAATAACTAACATCATGATGCTTGCTAAATTGAAAACGAGATCAAAACCAAACACATTCCAACTCACGAGTGGGTTTTTGTGATCCATGTACTCACCTCTTTCGTTCTTAAAATTTTAACTCTTTAGCAGTAGAGGGCGTAGTATGATTAAAACATAAGAAAACATAAGACCTATCATTATTCCAATAATATTGACATAAACTTTTAATAAAAACCATATTACGCACGCAATGATAGCGACTAAGTATCTCCAAGTATTGCCTGTAGAAATGTGTATATTATCTGGTTGTTTTGCCCTAGATAAATATAATTCGAAAATATAGGTATTTATTAAAGATCCAACTGTGCCGATTATCAATCCAAGAATAAAAGGTTTTGGAATAATGATATACAATACACCCAATAAAATTAGAAAATAAATATAATATTGAATGAATTGTTTAAATATGATGCTGAAACGCCTCATTTTTTTCCTCCAAATTAACTTATGACAACCATGCAAACCGTTCCACTCATACAAATTTAATAATAATATAGGGGAAATAGTGTGTCAATTCTATTCAAATTGTTGTAAAAATTGACTATTTAGTTGTCAAAAAATGTTCACAATTAAGATTATTTTATGAATTGAAAGATTTTGGCATTTTTGAAGTTAAGCCGAAATAATATTTTATACTCTCACATATTCTCAAAGATGCATTGCCATCACCATAAGGATTTTGAGTTAGCGCCATTTGATCATAAATCATTTGATTTTCTAAGATTTCTGTTGTTGATTTAAAAACATTATCAAAATCAGTGCCTACAACCTTTAAAGTACCTGCTGTTACACCTTCTGGTCTTTCAGTTACATCTCTTAGAACAAGAACAGGTTTATTTAATGAAGGGGCTTCTTCTTGAATCCCCCCTGAATCAGTCAAAATTAAATATGCTTTATTTGCAAAATTATGAAAATCTACAACATCGAGTGGTTCAATTAATTCTATACGTTCATGTTCTCCTAAATACTCGTAAGCTAGTTCTCTTACTTTAGGATTTAAATGTAAAGGAGACACAATAACGATATCTTCATATTCATCCACAATTTTGCGCATCGCTTTGTAAATATCAATCATTGGCTGTCCGACATTTTCTCGTCTATGGACAGTTAATAATATAATACGTTTACCTTGATGTTTTCTTATAATATCTGAATTATATTCTTTTTGAATTGTTAGTTCGAGTGTGTCGATAGCAGTATTTCCAGTAATAATAATTGAATCAGGACTCTTGTTTTCTTGAAGTAGATTATTAGCCGCCCCTTTAGTAGGTGCAAAATGTATATCGGCTAAATTACTTACCATTTGCCTATTCACTTCTTCTGGAAATGGCGTATATTTATGTCGCGTTCTTAAACCTGCTTCAACATGACCAATAGCAACTTTATTATAAAAAGCAGCAAGAGCACCAGAAAATGTTGTAGTTGTGTCGCCATGAACTAATACCATATCTGGTTTCTCTTTTTTTATAACATCTTCAAGTTTCGTCATAGCTCTTGAGGTAATGTCGGAAAGTGTTTGACCTTCCTTCATAATATTTAAATCATAATGTGGCTTAATGTTAAAAGTATGTAATACTGAATCTAACATCTCACGATGCTGAGCAGTTACAACAATCATTGGTTCTAACTCAGCATCATATTCGAGTGCCTTTACTAAAGGTGCCATCTTAATCGCTTCTGGTCTAGTACCAAAGACTGTCATAATTTTTTTCATACTTTAAGCTCCTAAATACTATTTTGTACCAAATAATCTGTCCCCAGCATCACCTAAACCAGGCGTAATGTATGCTTTGTCATTTAATTTTTCATCTAATGCTGCAATATAAATATCTACATCATCATGCGCCTCTTGCATCTTTTCTACACCTTCTGGTGCTGCAATTAAACACATGAATCTAATATTTTTTGCACCGCGTTTCTTTAATGAATTGATGGCTTCAATTGCTGATGCTCCAGTTGCTAGCATTGGATCTACAACAATGATTTGTCTCTCATCAATATCTTGTGGAAGTTTAGCAAAGTATTCTACTGCTTTTAATGTGTTAGGATCACGATATAGACCAATATGACCTACTCTAGCCGCTGGCACTAGATTTAACACACCATCTGTCATACCTAAACCAGCTCTAAGTATTGGAACGATCGCTAATTTTTTACCAGCTAATCTTTTTGCAGTCATTGTTGTTACTGGCGTTTTAATTTCTACATCTTGCAGTTCTAAATCTCTAGTAACTTCATACGCCATTAACATGCCTACTTCATCAACAAGTTCTCTAAATTCTTTAGTTCCCGTATTCATATCACGGATGTAACTTAATTTGTGTTGAATTAGTGGGTGATCAAATACATGTACTTTACTCATTTATATTTCCTCCAAAATTTTATAAATTATTCATATAGCGGATATTTAGCAGTTAAACGACTTACTCTTTCTCTTGCTTCTTTTAATTTAGTATCATTATTAGGATTTTTTAGTGCTAAGCTAATAATACGACCTACTTCTTTAAACGCTTCCTCATCAAAGCCTCTCGTAGTCGCTGCAGGTGTACCTAAACGTATACCACTTGTTACGAATGCTTTTTCTTGATCAAATGGGATTGTATTTTTATTACATGTTATTCCAATAGAATCTAAAGTCGCTTCAGCTTCTTTACCAGTAACATTAACTGAATTTTTAACATCTACAGAAAGTAAATGATTATCAGTTCCTCCTGAAACAATTCTAAAGCCTTCTTCTTGCAATGTTTGTGAAAGTACTTTAGCGTTTTTAATTACTTGTTCTTGATAAACTTTAAAATCTTGCTCAAGCGCTTCACCAAACGCAACAGCTTTAGCTGCAATGACATGCTCTAAAGGGCCACCTTGAATTCCAGGGAATATTGTTTTATCAATATCTTTCTTATACTCTTCTTTACAAAGAATTAAGCCTCCACGTGGGCCACGTAAAGTTTTATGAGTAGTTGTAGTTACAAAGTCTGCATGTTCAACAGGATTTGGATGTAAACCTGTTGCTACTAAACCAGCGATATGGGCCATATCAACCATTAATTTAGCACCAACTTCATCAGCGATTTCTTTAAACTTTTTAAAATCCAGTTGTCTTGAATATGCTGATGTACCTGCAACTATCAATTTAGGTTTATGTTCATGCGCTAATTGACGCACCACTTCATAGTCAATTTTTTCAGTTTCCTTATCTACACCATAGTCAACAAAATTATAGAATTTACCACTAAAATTAACTGGTGACCCGTGTGTTAAGTGACCACCATGACTTAAATTCATTCCTAAAACAGTATCACCCATCTCTAGAGCGACAAGATAAACTGCCATGTTTGCTTGAGAACCTGAATGTGGTTGCACATTTACATGTTCAGCACCAAATAATGCTTTAGCTCGTTCGATAGCAATTGTTTCTGTAACGTCTACATAATCACAACCACCATAATAGCGACGACCAGGATAGCCTTCAGCATATTTATTAGTCATTACAGAACCCTGTGCTTCCATTACCGCTTCAGATACAAAATTTTCAGATGCTATTAATTCAATGTTGTTATTTTGTCTATTGTATTCATTTTGAATCGCTTCATAGACAGCTTTATCTTGATTTTGGATATAAGACATAAAAATCCCCTCCTACGCTTTCAAGCTTATTCGTATTTAGCTCGTTCACCACCGATTTTCTTAGGTCTTGAGGTTGCAATCGTTACAATTGCTTCACCAACCTGTTTGACACTTGTCCTAACCGGTACACAAACGTGTTTAATATGCATTCCAATTAATGTTTGACCTATATCAATACCTTTAAGTACTGAAATATGTTCAACTACGATTGGGTCATTCATATGCTTATAAGCATATGTAGCAAGACTACCTCCTGCGTGAACATCGGGAACAACAGTGACTTCTTCCATAGTTAGAGGGTTGAAATCTTCACGTTCAATTGTGACTGCTCTATTAATGTGTTCACAACCTTGGAATGCAAAAGAAACACCAGTATCTTGTTTCACTTCTTCTAATGCATTAAAGATTGTTTCAGCAACTTCCATTGACCCTACAGAACCAATCTTCTGTCCTATAACTTCAGAAGTCGAACATCCTATCACACAAATTTCATTTTCATTGAAAAATGATTGCGATTTAAGTTCATCAAGCAAAGTTTTAAGTTTTTGCATTGAAATCTCCACCTTAAATACATAATTAAAAAGAAGCATAGCAAACTAGCTATACTTCTTCATTATAACTTATTTAAAGCTTAACATATACTAATTGTATAATATTTGGCTTATGAATTTGTACGTAACTTACCTATCAAATACAGAAGTTGTTCAAACGTTTGACGGTAAGTATCTATGCTACCACCAAAAGGATCAACAATGTCACCTATTTCTCCAACATATTCACTGAGTTGATAAATGCGACCATTGTCACCATAATGAGAAACCAGTTGTTGTTTATGCATATCTGTCATCGTTAAAATTAAGTCACTATTCAAATCATTCTCACTAAATTGCTTAGCTACAGTCGGTTCAGGAAAATTATGCTCCATAATGACTTCTAATGACTCTGGTGATACGGATTGACCATCAATCGCGAACAGTCCTCTAGAATTAATTGTGTCATCTACAAGCATTTTCTTCGCGATACTTTCGGCTATTGGACTTCGGCAAGTGTTTCCAGTACATACAAATGTTATTCTCATAAGTTCTCACCTCTAACAATGTGATTACCTGTAGCTTTAATAATCCGATTCATAATTGCTTCAGATTCATCTGTTTTATCAAAAGCATAAATATATGCTTGATCTATTGATGGATTTTCATCAATACTATGAAGTATTTGATACAAATTATGATTAGCTTGTCTTATATCTTTTTCATCTTTACAAAGTTTAATGAATAGTGCATCACTTGGAGCATACTGCTTCAAAGTTTCCGGTAAAATAAAAGCTGTATTACTCCATTCTTTAATTGTTTTAATAGGTTCACTAAGATGCGTTAGCATCGTTACTGGTATATCAGGGGCATAGTGTTTATACTTCATTCCAGGTGCTATTGGTTGGCTACTGACGTCATAATGATAATCCTCAACACTTCCTGGTAAAACATCATTGAGCATTGCTTGTGTTATTGATCCTGGTCTTGCTATTCTGAAAGGAAACTGTGTACAATCTAGCACGGTGCTTTCTAATCCTTCTTCACTTTGATCACCATTGACTATACCGTCAATTTTGCCATTCAAATCATTAAAAACGTGTTGAAAGGTTGTAGGAGAAGGTCGCCCACTTACATTAGCACTAGGGGCAGCGATAGGCATATCAATGTATTGAAGTATAGCTCTTCCTATTGGATGACTTGGCATTCTTACCGCAATTGATTGTAAGCCACCTGTTACTTTCTCACAAAGATAACCCTGTCTTAAAGGTAAAATAAATGAAATAGGTCCAGGCCAAAATTCATCCATCAAACATTTGGCTTCTTCAGGCAAATGAGAAATAATTTGATCAAGCTGAGATTTATCATGTATATGGACAATTAATGGATTGTCAGAAGGACGTCCTTTGGCTTGATATATGTTTGAAACTGCATGTTGGTTTCGAGCATCTGCACCCAATCCGTAAACAGTCTCTGTTGGAATTGCAATTAAACCACCATCATTATATACCTGTTTTATATTTTCCAATTCTGGATAATCCAATAGCGATTCTTGATAATTACGCATATCCCATATCTCAGTTTTCATCAAGCTCACTCCTTCATTATTGTTTTATTCATATATATGAAAAGTTACTCATCTAAATTTTATCAGATAAGTAACTTTGAGTTTTACCATTTAAATGACACTATTCTTTCATTACCATTTATATCTTTAACAACTTTAACATCAAGTTTTGGATACTTTTCTAAAATAATATTTTTTAACCTTTCACCCTGGTTATAACCAATTTCAAAGGTGACAAAAGCATCTTTATTTAAAACTTTAGGCAAATCATTAAGGATTAATTCATAAATAGCGAAACCCTTATTCTCTGCAAACAATGCTATATGAGGTTCATACTTAACAACTGTGTTCTCCATCATTTCTATCTCATCTACATCAATATATGGTGGATTAGAAACAATACCATCCAATTTTATATTCTTTTGTATGAAAGGTTTCAATGCATTGCCTTTAAAAAAAGTTACAGCTGCCTCATGATAATGCGCATTATCTGATGCAACTTCTAAGGTCTCTTGGAGAATGTCTGTTGCATAAACAGTAAAATCTTTATTTAACTTTTTTAAAGTAACAGCTAAAACACCACTACCAGTTCCAATATCAGCAATTGTAGCACTTGATTTACAATTTTCAAGAAAATGCAACATCACTTCCTCCGTTTCAGGACGTGGAATTAAACAATGTTCATTAACTTGAAATTGATAGCCATAGAAAGATTGAAAACCAACAATATATTGTATAGGTTCACCTAAAAGCATCCGTTCAGTAGCAAGTGAAAACTTGATTTCTTCTGCTTTTGACATGTCATCATACATGTGAATTAAATAATCAGTTCTTGACCACCCAAACAAATCAAGCATCAACCATTCTGCTCTCGATTGTTCATAACCCTTATCTACAGCTTGTTTAATCGCATAATCTAATTGTTCTTTAAAGTTCACCATTGTTTAGTTCTTTCAATTTCTCAGTTTGTTCAGATAAAGTTAATGCATCAATAATTTCATCTAATTTACCTTCCATAATTTGATCTAACTTTTGTAAAGTTAATCCTATTCTATGGTCAGTTACACGGCTTTGTGGATAATTATATGTTCTAACTCTTTCAGACCTATCTCCTGTACCCACTGCTGATTTACGTTGTGCTGCATATTTTTGTTGTTCTTCCTGTAATTTCATATCATATAAACGTGCTTTTAAAACTTTCAACGCTTTTTCACGGTTTTGAATTTGAGATTTTTCAGAAGAAGTTGCAATAACACCAGTAGGTAAGTGAGTGATACGAACAGCTGAGTCAGTTGTATTAACATGCTGACCACCAGCACCACTTGAGCGATAGGTGTCTATTTTCAAATCTTCATTTCGGATTTCAATCTCAACATCTTCAACTTCAGGAAGAACAGCAACTGTCGCTGTTGAAGTATGAATTCGTCCACCTGATTCTGTTTCAGGTACACGTTGAACTCGGTGTGCACCATTTTCAAATTTTAATTTACTATAAGCACCGCTACCTGAAACTGAGAAACTAATTTCTTTATAACCACCATGGTCACTTTCAGCCGCTTCAACAATTTCAGTTTTAAAGTTTTGAGATTCTGCATACTTACTATACATTCTTAGTAAATCGCCAGCGAAGATTGCCGCTTCATCCCCACCTGCTGCTGCTCTGATTTCAACGATAACGTCTTTCTCATCATTAGGATCTTTTGGAATTAATAAAAATTTAAGTTGTTCTTCCAACTCAGGAATCACACTTTTCAAACTAGCACTTTCCTCTTTCAGCATTTCAATTTCTTCTTTATCTTCTGTTTCATTTAACATTTCATCAATTTCAGCAATTTCTTCTTTTTTACTTTTATAATCTCTATATACATCAACTGTTTTTTGTAAATCAGCTTGTTCTTTTGAATATTTACGTAACTTATCTGAATCATTAACAATCTCAGGGTCACTTAACATTTCATTGAGTTGTTCATATCTTTCTTCAACGATATCTAATTGGTCAAACACTACATTTCCTCCTCGTCACTTGTACTTGGTGCTACGATATGATGTGCACGACATCTCGGTTCATAACTTTCATTTGCCCCAACTAAAATGATAGGATCATCTACTTTAGCTGGCTGTCCATCGATTAAGCGTTGTGTTCTACTTGATGATGAACCACATACTGCACATACAGCCTGTAATTTAGTAACTTGTTCACTTACCGCCATGATTTGTGGCATGGGTTCGAATGGTTCCCCTCTGAAATCCATATCTAAGCCTGCAACCACTACTCGATGGCCATTTTCAGCAAGCTTCTCCACTATATTTACAATTTCTTTATCGAAAAATTGAATCTCATCAATACCAATGACATCAACATGAGACAAATCCTGTAATAATATATCTCTTGAACTAGAAATATTAATTGCTTCTAATTCATTACCGTCATGAGAAACAACTTTTTCTTTATGATAACGATCATCAATCGCTGGTTTAAACACTACTACTTTTTGTTTAGCGTATATCCCTCGTCTTAGTCTACGAATTAGTTCTTCTGACTTACCGCTAAACATACTTCCAGTAATGCATTCAATCCAACCGGAATGGTAAGTTTCATACATTATAAGTTCCACCTTTTACAAAAACATAATCGCTTAATTATATCATATTTCTATGTATTATAAATATCACTTTAAATACTACTTAAATTTAAAAAAACTGTCTACGCATTTCTATATAAAATAGATTAGGCAGACAGTTTAAACTTATAATTAGTTGTTTTTTGATTTGAGACCAAACTTTTTGTTGAAACGTTCCACACGACCATCCGCAGCAGCGAATTTTTGACGTCCTGTGTAGAATGGGTGTGAATCAGAAGATACATCTAAACGAATAACTGGGTATTCATTACCATCTTCCCATTCCATTGTTTCTGAAGATGTTTTAGTTGAACCACTTAAAAATTTAAAGTTAGTAGTTGTATCTAAAAAGATAACTTTGTGATAATCAGGATGGATTCCTTGTCTCATTAATTTTCAGCTCCTTTGCCCTGAACCATCTGGAACAGAGTTATTTGTGAGTTTTTTACCCAATACTTGGTAATTATAATAGTTATTAGATTAAAACGCAACCCTCAAACAGACATTCGTTAAATAATCGGTTTTCCTGTTTTTGTACTTTCTTCAGCAGCCTTTTGCAACTGTTGGAAAAATTCTTTATTACTTTTAGAGCGTTTTAATTTTCTAATAAATCTTTCTGTGAAATCTGTAGAGTCTGTAAACATGTTTCTTAACTGCCATAGTGAATCAAGTTCAGATTTACTAATTAGTAATTCTTCTTTACGCGTAGAACTTCTTCCAATATCAATCGCAGGGAAAATTCGACGTTCAGATAATTTACGATCAAGATGAAGTTCCATATTTCCTGTTCCTTTGAATTCTTCATAAATCATATCATCCATGCGTGATCCAGTTTCAACTAATGCAGTGGCTAATATCGTTAAACTTCCTCCTGCTTCAATGTTACGCGCAGCACCAAAGAATGCTTTAGGTTTGTGTAATGAAGCAGGATCAAGACCACCTGATAATGTTCTTCCACTTGGTGGTATAACTAAGTTATACGCTCTTGCCAATCGAGTAATTGAGTCCATCAGAATAATAACATCTTGACCAATCTCAACTAATCGTTTAGCACGTTCTAGTAATAATTCAGCTACTTTAACATGGTGTTCTGGTGGCTCATCAAAAGTCGAGTGCACTACTTCAGCAGATTCAACGGATCTTTCAATATCAGTTACTTCTTCTGGACGTTCCCCAACTAATAAAATAAATAATTTTGCATCAGGTTTATTTTTACTAATCGCATTTGCAATTTCTTTTAATAAAGACGTTTTACCCGCTTTAGGAGGTGCAACAATAAGTCCACGTTGACCTAGACCAATAGGCGTAACTAAATCCATTATACGTGTTGAATAATTTTGGGGATCTGTTTCTAAAACGATTCTTTCCTCAGGATAGAGAGGCGTTAAAGCTTGAAAGTGAGGGCGTTTTTTTACAACTTCAGCATTCTCATCATTAACAAAGTCAACTTGCAATAAACCATAATATTTTTCATTATCTTTAGGTTTACGAACTTTTCCGGTTACTTTATCACCACGTTTAATTTCGAAACGTCGTATTTGACTTGCAGATATATAAATATCTTTTTCACCTTTTGAATAGTTGACTGTTCTTAGGAACCCATAACCATCAGGCTGGATATCATCTAAAACACCCTCCATGTAATAGTTACCATCTTTTTCCATTTGGGCTTCCATGATAGCTAAAACTAATTCACTCTTATTCAATTTACTATAATTAGTAAGTTTTAATGTTTTTGCTTTTTGTGTTAATTCTTTCGTTGTGTAATTTTTATACAATTCATGAAACGACTCATACTGTGGAGATGTACGTACTTTTTCAGGCATAAATTGCACCCATTTCTTATATATTTATAAAGACTTCAATTTGATTAGAAAAGAGATATTTTAAATAGTTTCATTTCAAGAACTCACTAAGTCTATTTAGGATATCTCATAAAATAATATTTAAAGTCTTGAATACTAGAATTAATATAGCAAATTTTCAATTTAAATACAAAACGATTTTATTAAATTTCCAAAAATAAAACAGCTCATGGAACTAAAAATATTCCATGAACTGATACAAATAATATATAAATTAATTTTTTAAATTAACTGAAATAACCAGCAATTGATTTCACTTCTAAGAACTCTTCTATACCATAATCGCCCCACTCACGACCAATTCCAGATTGTTTATATCCACCAAATGGTAAATCTGGTTGGTTTCCAGCTTCATTGATTTCAATTCTACCTGCTTCAATTGAACGAGCTACTTTTTGAAGTGTTTCTTTATCTTTACCTATTACATATCCTGCTAATCCATATTTAGTATCATTAGCAATTTTGATTGCTTCATCTAAATCATTATATGTGATTACAGAAGCAACTGGTCCAAAGATTTCTTCTTTAGCAATTGTCATGTCATTGTCTACATTGATAAAAATAGTTGGTCTCGCGAAATAACCAGTATTTAATCCTTCAGGTTTACCAGGACCACCGTAGAATAACTCTGCACCTTCTTCAATACCTTTATCAATATATGATTGGACTGTATCAAATTGTTTCTTACTAATAATCGGTCCAACTTGAGTACCTTCTTCTCGTGGATCTCCAACTTTAACTTTACTAAATTCTTCTTTAAGTGCAGTTAATAAGTCTTCTTTTTTGCTTTCAGGAATTAAAATACGAGTACCTGCAGTACATACTTGACCTGTGTTATTAACTACTTTGCCAGTAGTTGCTTTCGCTGCTTCTTTAACATCAACATCATCTAATACGATATAAGGCGATTTACCGCCTAATTCAAGTGATACTTTTTTGAAATCCTTAGAAGCTTTTTCCATTATTTTTGAACCTGTGCGTCCTGAACCAGTAAATGACATCATTCTAACTTTTGGATGTTCACTTAGTGGATTACCTACACCTTCACCGTCACCATTAACAAGATTAAATACACCTTTTGGTACGCCTACTTTATCAAATATTTCAGCTAAAATGACTGCAGCAAATGGTGTTTCTTCTGAAGGTTTTAGAACAACAGGACTACCTGCTGCAAAAGCGGCTGCTAATTTCAATGAAGTTTGATTAGTTGGGAAATTCCAAGGTGTTACTAGGCCTGAAACACCAATTGCCTCTTTAATAACTAATGCATCTCCACGTCTTTCTTCAAATTCGAATGAATCTAGTGCTCTACTTGCCTCTTCAAAATGATTTAGTCCCATTTGGTAGTGGACATTCTCAGATACTGTTAAAGGTGCACCTAATTCATCCGTTATGGCTTCTACAATATCTTGTTTTCTATTTTTATATTCTTCTACAATTTTATCTAATAGTTCTTTTCTTTCTTTCACTGAGCTATGACGAAATTCTAAATAAACGTTATTTGCAGCTTCTACTGCTTTTTCCACATCATTAGCATTACCTTTAGCTACTTTACCAATAACTTCTTCAGTTGCTGGATTGATTACTTCAATCGTTTCATTACTATCGCTATCAATCCATTCGCCATTTATATATTGTTGAGTATAATTTCTCATAAATTCTTCACTCCTTAAGAATCATTATGTCATTTGTATACCTTTTTTCATTGAAAATTAAACATACCATCTTAGTATGAAATAACAAAAGAGTTTTGCACCTAGCAATGATGAACAATTATAAAAAGTGATTATTCATTCAATATAAAGCACAAAACTCTTTATTACATTATTTAGATTTAACTTCTTCTTCAAGTGTTACATGTTCTTGAGCCCATTTTTCAATGGGTTTTAAAGCTTCTGCTAAAGCTTTACCTTTATCAGTCAATTCATAAATGATTGAAACTGGACTAGTTGAGACTACTTTCTTTTCAACTAATCCCCATTCACCTAAATCAGTTAATTTAATACTTAATGCACGTGGTGTAATGGTCTTTAAATCCCTTTTCATATCGGAAAAGTGCGCAGTATAATCAGTGCATCGTGATAGATAATTAATGATTAAACCGTTCCAACTTCTACCAACAATTTTAAAGGTTTCTTCAAGATATGGACAGATTTCCATTGTCTTCACCTCTATTCAAAACTTCTTTAGATTGTAAGTACTAAAAATCGCTTATAAATATAAACATTGTATAGGCTTTAATGATATCTATAAACCAAAATCTTATTAGTATCTAATATAATTATTATACCAGAAAAAGCTAATATGTCGAGAGTTGAAACTGTCAATATTAACTTATCAATACCTTTAGACTTCTTCAGTCCAAATATTTGCACCTAATTCTTTCAAATGCTTAACAATGTCAGTATAGCCTCTATAAATATGTCTAACGTTATAAATTGTAGTAACGCCTTCAGCTAAAAGACCTGCAATAATTAAACATGCACCTGCACGCAAATCACTTGCATATACTTTAGCACCATTAAGTGATGATGGTTTAATTGTAGCAGTTCCAGTTTCCATATCGACTTCAATATTAGCACCCATGTTTTTTAACTCATCGACATGTTTAAAACGTGCAGGATATATTGTTTCTGTTACAAATGAAGGGCCATCTGCCATAAATAATAAAGGCGTGATTGGTTGTTGTAAATCTGTTGCAAACCCAGGGTATACTAAAGTTTTAATATCTACATTTTTATAAGATGATTTGCGCTTTATGATTGCTTTTTCAGCATCATCATCTACTTGGATGTCTACACCAAGTTCTTTTAATTTAACAGTAAGTGCTTCAACATGTTTTGGAACAATATTATTAATAGTAATTTCTTCTCCAACTGCTGCCGCTATACACATGTACGTCCCTGCTTCAATACGATCAGGGATAATTTGGTATTCAGAACCATGTAAGCTATCAACACCATTAATTTTTAACGTACTTGTCCCTGCCCCTTTAATATCTGCGCCAAGACTATTCAAGAAATTAGCAACATCTACAACTTCAGGTTCTTTAGCTGCATTTTCAATGACTGTTTGACCAGTTGCATGAACAGCTGCCAACATAATGTTGATTGTTGCGCCTACACTAACCATATCTAAGAAGATATTAGCACCATGTAGTTCTTTAGCTTCTATTTTAATAGATGTATCATTTGATTCATCTATTTCTGCTCCTAATGCTTTAAAACCTTTAATATGTTGATCAATTGGACGTGGTCCTAATGGACAACCACCAGGTAAACCTATTACACATTTTTTAAAACGCCCTAACATTGCTCCCATCATGTAATAAGATGCTCTAAGAGATTCAACTTTATTGTTAGGCAGTGGTGCATTTTCAATTTCTGAAGTATCTACTTCTAAAGTTTTTCCATTTAAATGGGCTTTAATATTTAAATCTTCCAATAAACTAACTAGCGTCTCTACATCGGAAATTTGTGGTAAGCCATCTAATTTAACTTGGCCTTGAGCTAATAATGTTGCTGGGATAATTGCTACCGCACTATTTTTGGCACCACTTATCGTAACGTCTCCCTTTAGTGTTTGACCACCGCGAATTTTTATTACCTCTTGAGTCATAAGTTTATCTCCTTTGTTTCTCATTTATTTAAAATAATACATTAGTAACATTATAAAATACATATTCTTTATTTGTAAAACATAAATTATTACGAATTATTGATAATTGCAATTTTTAAAATTATCGATTCAAAATTTATAGAACTAATTCGAGAATTATATATACAAATATTATAAATCATTTTTGAAAAACATTTAAATATGAATACTCAAATTATAAAGAAAAAGAGTGAAACGACTTAACGTTTCACTCCTATTTCAAAACATCTTCAATTAAATTATTTATTTAGCACGATTAGATGTACCAAATTCTCTAATTTTACCTTTAACTGTTTCTTTAATCGCTTCACGAGCAGGTCCTAAATATTTACGTGGATCATATACATCTTGATCATTATTTAAAACTTCTCTTACTGCTTTAGCTGAAGCAATTTGGTTTTCAGTATTAACATTAATTTTAGCAGTACCATAAGGGATTGCTTTTTGAATGTCTTTAGTTGGGATACCAGTACCACCATGTAAAACTAATGGTAAACCAGTTGATGCACCAATTTCTTCCATTTCTTTGAATCCTAATTTAGGTTCACCTTTATATGGCCCGTGAATTGAACCTAATGCTGGAGCTAAAGTATCAATGCCAGTTCTTTCAACTAATTCTTGGCATTCTTTAGGATCAGCATAAATAATGCCACCTACAACATCATCTTCTTGTCCACCAACTGTTCCTAATTCAGCTTCTACTGATACACCATGTTGATGAGCATACTCTACAACTTTTGAAGTAATTTCGATATTTTCTTCAAAAGGACTATGAGAAGCATCGATCATTACTGAAGTGAATCCAGCATCAATAGCTTCTTTACATTTTTCAAAGCTTGAACCATGGTCCAAGTGAATAGCTACAGGTACAGTAATATTTAAGTCATGAATTAAACCTTCAACCATTTTAACTACTGTATAGAAACCACTCATATAACGTGCAGCACCTTCTGAAACACCTAAGATAACTGGCGCATTCTCTTCTTGTGAAGCTTCTAAAATAGCTTGTGTAAATTCTAAGTTATTTAAGTTGTATTGACCAACCGCATAACCATTTTCTTTCGCATCGATTAACATTTCTTTCATTGAAACTAATGGCATGAAAGTTCCTCCTTGTGTGCAACTGCACAATTTTTAAAATCATTATATCAGATATTTTTTTGAATTGCATGTGAATGCATGCTTGATTTAAAATAAACTTTTACTATTAAATACTAAATTATTAATAATTCAATATATGAACGGTTTTATTGCACATAAGTTTGAGTTTATTTACAATACATATGAAACGGAGGAACAACATGTCTAAAATATTACAAACTCAATTAACGGGTATATTTAATCGGTTAGAAGATCAAGCTTTAGATATTCAAATGGCTGCTCAATGTCTAATACAAGCAATCGGTGGCGAAGGTTATGTATACATTAAAGGCTATGGCGATTTGAAATTTTTCGAGCCTTTCGTTATAGAAAGTGAAGAGCACCTTAAATCTAGTAAATTATTATCCACGCTCACAACATTTGATGATATAGATTCAACAGATCGCGTGTTACTCTTTTCACCATTTTACACTGAAGAAGTAGCTAAAGATTTACAAACATTAGTAGATAACGATATAGATGTTGTCTTAATTTGTAATCGACCCAAAGATTCAAAAATACCAGAACACTTTATACATTTCATCAATCTAGCTACCCCTAGACCAATTGTTTATACTGAAGATTATGATAAAGTTGTTCAACCTCATACGATATCTTTTAATTACATATATTATGAAATTTACACTCAAATGATTGAAATGACACGAGATTTAGAGTTGTGATGTCATTCATTATAAAATCAACCCTTACGTCACCATTTCAGTACGTAAGGGTTGATTTATTATATTATTTATTTTGATGTTTATAAGCCGCTTCTACAAACGATTTGAAAATAGGTTGAGGTCTGTTAGGTCTTGATAAGAATTCAGGATGGAATTGACATGCGATATAGAAGTCATTCTCTGGAATTTCTACCATTTCTACTAATCGACCATCTGGACTAGTACCAGAGAACACCATACCATTAGCTTCTAATTGTTCTCTAAATTCATTATTAAATTCATATCTATGGCGGTGTCTTTCTTCAATATTTATTACGTCATAAATTTGATGTGCCAATGTGTTTTCTTTAATTTTACATGGATATAATCCTAAACGTAACGTGCCACCTAAATCTTCAATATCCTTTTGCTCAGGTAATAAATCAATAATTGGATAAGGTGTGCTAGGATCAAGTTCTGCTGAGTGTGCTCCCTCTAAACCTAGTACATTACGTGCAAACTCAACAGTCGCTAATTGCATACCTAAGCAAATACCAAAGTATGGAACATTATTTTCACGAGCGTATTTAATTGCAGCAATTTTACCTTCGCTTGCTCTAAATCCAAATCCACCTGGTACAAGAATGCCATCTACATCTTTTAAATAGTCTTCAACATTATTATCATTAACTTCGCCAGAATCAATCCACTTAACTACAACGTCTTTCTTCAATGGGTAGCCAGCATGTTTCAATGACTCTACAACAGATAAGTATGCATCTTGTAAGCTAACATATTTACCTACTAATCCAATCGTGATTGTACCATCAAGTGAATTAACGGTATCTAGTAAATATTGCCATTCATCTAATTGCGTTTCATATTTAGCATCTAAATCTAATCGCTTGATGACAATGTCATCCATATCCTGTGCACTTAATTGTAATGGAATTTCATATAAAGATGATGCGTCTCTACATTCTATAACGCTCTCTTTATTAATATCACAGAATAAAGCAATTTTATCTTTTAAATCTTGTGTCATTTCATATTCTGTACGCACTACAATTAAATCCGGTTGAATACCTAAACCACGTAGTTCCTTAACACTGTGTTGTGTTGGTTTTGTTTTCATTTCACCAGCAGCTTTAATGTATGGAAGCAATGTACAATGTACATACATTACGTTTTCACGACCTAAATCACTTCTAATCTGTCTAATTGCTTCGATAAATGGAAGTGATTCAATGTCACCAGTTGTACCACCGATTTCAGTAATAACTACATCTGCGTTTGTACTCTCACCAGCAAGTAGTAAACGTTCTTTAATTTCATTAGTAATATGTGGAATAACTTGAACTGTTCCACCTAAGTAATCACCACGACGTTCTTTCTTGAGTACATGTGAATAAACTTTCCCAGCTGTAACATTTGAATATTTATTTAAATTAATATCAATAAAACGCTCATAGTGTCCTAAATCTAAGTCAGTTTCAGCACCATCATCTGTAACAAATACTTCTCCATGTTGATACGGACTCATAGTTCCTGGGTCAACATTTAAATATGGATCAAATTTTTGAATTGTTACTTTTAAGCCTCTATCTTTTAACAATCTACCTAGAGAAGCGGCTGTGATACCTTTTCCTAATGATGATACTACTCCGCCCGTTACAAAAATAAATTTTGTCATTTCCTGACCTCCTAATTTATAAAGGGATGCTTCCTTACCTATTTATTCTTTTTAAATAATCAATTTTGAAAAATAAAAAAATCGCTCCCTCTCACATATCTGTAAGGGGAGCGTATATGATTTATACACGTGTCCTATTTAAAGGAGCCCGAATAAAATTCTATCATTTTTTTAGTAAAAGTCAATTAAAACTAAAATTTAGTTTTAAAATCTTCTTAGTCTTCGAATTCGTCCTCGTCTTCTTCGTCGAGTTCATCATCTTCGTCATCTTCAATTACTAAATCTGATTCACTAATCTCGTCTTCTACTTGTTCATCTTCAGGGTCGTCTAAAGTTTCTTGATCATCCGTTTGGGCAGGAATGTCATCGTCGTCATCCATTTCGTCATCACCCAATAATTTAAGATTTTTATCTTCTTCATCTTCATCATCAAGAATATCGAATTTTTGAATTGTAGGTGCGATTTTTTCTTCAATATCGTCTACAGAATACCAATCACGTAATCCCCATTGATTTTCACCAATGTTTAAGAAACGTCCATCTGTATTTAAGTCTGTATAGAACTGAACTACACGATTTTCAATCTCTTCAAATTCATAACCACCTAAATCTTTGAATTCATCGATGATATCGTATAAATTCATCGTTGCACCTTTATCATTTAATAACGTATAAGCCATATCTATAAATGACTTTTCATCAACCATTTCTTTAGTATAATCTTGGATTTTCATTATAGCTAATCTTCCTTTCGAAGAATTTTTTAATTATGTCGTTAGATTTCATTAATTAATAGTAACAAAAATAAATTATAAATGACAATACACGATTTCGCAATTACGATTATCTCAGTAATTTACATATTTCTCGAAAATAACTAAATCATCTGACTGATCAATTTCTACGAAACCACTATTTACACATAATGATTTTAATTCATTGTTTTCACCAAATAACGTAATCATAATCGTTTTAGCTTGTTTGAAATGCTTTCGTACATATGTAGGAATTTGTCTTAATGCACTTTCAGCGATACCTTCTTTTCGTTGTTCTTTATACACTTCAATAGCCACAATATCAATTCGATTATCCGTTTGTTCAAGTGCTATAAAACCTACCTTTTGGTTATCTTTTAGTAAATCAACAATACTATAAGATGAAATGCTTGATGCTTCATTTTCAGTTAATCGTAGTGAAGACACATGTTTTGAATCTAAGTCCAAATAATATAAGCGTTCTTTACCAATAGGACCTTCTTCTTTAGTAGCAGTGTGCATAAAACCAGCACGTTCATACACATTCCAAGCCCCTTTATTTTCAGCATCGACAACCAGATACAAGTGATTGAAATCAGGGAATAAATCTTGTACATATTGAGGTAAATACATCATCATCGTAGTTCCATAGCCATTTCCTTGAAACTTCTCATTAATTGATAATGATCTTACATATACAACATTCTCAGGTGTATCATACCCTTCATGTTGATAATATTGATGTAATACAAAGAAACCAACAACATCACCATACTCATTAATAGCTATATTAGCCACTCTATTTGAATCTGAAAGAGCATCATCTAGAACTGATTTCGGTAAGGATGAGTATATTTGTTGTCTCTCACTTAATTCAAAGTTAACTACATCCTGCCTATACTTTTCTTCAAATTCTTGAATCGTTATATTTTCAAACTGCTTTTTTATAGTCATAACCACTAACCCCTATGCCTCTTTTAATTAATCAACTTTATTATAATTGTTTTTTTACACTTATCAAAATAAAATCCACTTTAATTAGGTACAATTGTTTTAAATTTTTACAATTTAAAAATAATCTATTGAAATTTAGCTAATTTGCTTTACTATAAATATGACATATAAAATCACGAGGTGAACTAGAATGAAAGTCGGTATAGATGCCGGTGGTACGCTAATAAAAATCGTCCAAGAATCTCAACAAGGACGTTCGTATGAAACAAAACTTACTACAAACATTTCAGAAGTAATTGCATGGTTAAACGCAAACACTTTTGAATCAATCAGTCTTACTGGCGGAAATGCAGACGTTATTGCTGAAAGTTTAAATGTGGATGCAACTATATTTGTTGAATTCGATGCATCATCCAAAGGTTTGGGTATGCTTCTTAAAGAGCAATGTCATCATATTGACGAATATATATTCGCTAATGTCGGTACAGGCACTTCGTTACATTATTTCGATGGCAAACAACAACGTCGTGTAGGCGGTGTAGGTACTGGTGGAGGTATGATTCAAGGACTGGGATACTTATTATCACAAATTACAGATTATGAAGCACTTACAAATCTAGCTCAGTCTGGAGATAGAGATACAATTGATCTTAAAGTTAAGCATATTTACAAAGATACCGAACCACCTATTCCAGGTGAATTAACAGCTGCTAACTTTGGAAACGTCTTACATAATTTAGACGTAGATTTTTCACCTGCTAATAAATTAGCATCAGTGGTTGGAGTTGTTGGTGAAGTAATAACTACTATGGCCATAACCGTTGCTCGTGAAAATAAAACTGAGAATGTTGTATATATCGGGTCTTCTTTTAACAATAATCCACTTTTACGTGAAGTAATTGAAGATTATACGGTATTACGTGGTTTCAAACCATATTACATTGAGAATGGTGCTTTTTCAGGAGCACTTGGCGCAATTTATTTAAATTAAATACTTATTATTGAAAAGAGCCTGGGACATAATTCAATGCCTCAGGCTACAAATATATATTGGCAGTAGTTGACTGAATTAAAAAGCGTACTTGTAACAAGCTTTTTAATTCTAGTAACCTTGCATGGCAGACGGGCCCCAGCAAAGAGAATTTCTTTAAGAAATTCTACAAGCTAAGCTAGCTAGGGATACAACAAATAAATTTTGAAAAATATTAATTCTGTCTGCTCCCTCTACAATTTATCTAATTCTTAAATGCATCGACATATTTAACATCGACTATTTATTAATGTATATATAAAGACAAGATTTCACTAAATGTTACGTGCTTCAAATTAAAAAGTTAATTCATTTGATAATTTTTGTGCAGAAATGACTGTTCCTACCACACCAGGTTTCAAATCAATTGCGACAGCTTGGTCATTATCACGCAACTTATCTAACCAATCACTAAATACACTACCTTCAATTTTAATTAATTCACATTCCTCAAAATCTTCATCACGAACTTTGAGTGCTCTATTTTTCAAGCTCCAAACCGGCATGATTTGAGGTTTGTCTTCACTATCATCACTAATCAATATAAAGTGATTTTCGCCATGTTTTGATAAACCAAATACTTGGTCTTCTTTGGCAACATCCTTTACAAATTCTTTAATACGAATTTTATCCAACTCTGACATTAATTCATCAGTCATTTTAACGACTTTTACAATTTGACCAGTTTCTTGTGATGTTTGATTAATGATAACTTGATCATCCTCATCAAATAAGTCATCCAATTCATATGTAACGAATGTATCAATATCAATTTTTAGCACACGGTCATAATCGATTGACGCATGTTTTAAATAGTCTTCCGCTTGTCCTTCTTGAGTCCAAACGCCAACATAATCTTGGTTATTACTATTTAGTCTGACCAGTTTTTTATTTTTGTTAGCAACATAAAATACTTCATTAATCAGTACATCTTTAAAGTACGCCTCATTCTTATAAGACAATGCATAACCCTCCATTTCTAATTTGCAACTATTAAAATACTAAATGACAATACTTATGTCGTCAAATTTCTATTCTAAAAAAAGGACCAAGACTGTATTCTTGATGAATGCCATGTCTTGCTCCCAAATTGACGCATAGAGCTATAACTATATTGAATTATTATCTTTTGATTCATTTAAATGCTAAGAATTGAAATTATGCTTTTTAAAATTATTGCTATATTCCTATCAATGGATATTGATTAGGGTAATTTAATTTTTATCTAATTCAACTAAAAAGGATTTTTCAATTTTCTCTATGGCTTCTTTTGAATCTCCAGTCCATATACAACCAAAACGAGAATTAACTGCATTCTTTCCAAACCAATCACCATCATAATAAGATAATGGATATAATACGCCCTTTTTGACATATTTTAAAATTGTATTAAAGAAATGTTCATTATCACCATTAGAGAAGTAACTATAGAATTTCTGATATGATGAATTTAATTCTTCTTGTAATAATAACATGCTTGTTGAGCCATTTTGTCTAAAGTTTAAATCGATGGCAAAAACATCACCGTTTTTATCTAATAGTAAATCAAATCCAGCTACACCGAAGAAACCCAACTTTACACCATTTTCCATAATTTCTCTTCCTGCATCAATAACTTGTTGAGGAACATCATGAACATTTTCATTTCCAGCATAAAATCCATATTTATCAGTGATTTGATGTGCAGTCCCTAAATAAGTCACACCTATTTCTTCAGAATAAGCATACTGAACACAATAATTCTTTACCGCTTCAAATTTTTGTTCAATAATTAAATTATCCGTAGCATCACTTGCTTCTAAAATACGTTGTGTTGCTTTAGCTAAGTCTTCTTCATCATAGCAAATCATTACACCATATCCACCAGCTGTTGGTAAGTCATCACCTGGTTTAATTACAAAAGGGAAATCCCATTCTTTTATGCGCGCTTTAAAATCATTTATCGATACAATTTCTCGCTCTGGTAAATATTTATGATTCGTCCATTCTGGTATTCGCGCTTTATTGTTCAAAGCTACAAATGTCTCTTTATCTACAGCGTAGCATTTATCTGAAACAACATCTTCACTATGAATATATTGAAAATATATATCTTTACCTTCTTCTTTAACAATTCGATTTAAGAGTGCTTCATATGTTTCACGGTTTTTAAATTGATACGTATTTGTGGGAACTTTTTTTCCAACAAGATTAAATAGTTGGTCTAATTTTTCAGTAATACTTGCTTCATGTACAATCATTGGCATTGAATCTGCAATAAGCATTTCCCTACCAGTTAAGAAATTAGATTGATGCTCCTCTGGCTTTAACCATGGATTTGAAACATAAGATGGTCTCGAGTTATACACTATATTTTCATTATATAAGTCACTTAAAGTTAATTTTAGACCTTTTTCATTTATCGTCATTTTGACTCCCCCTTTATATGAGAGTGCTGTTGAACAATTTCATCAAACAATCCCTTATTTTCAATTAGTTCTAATCCCATTAATGCTATAATTTTCGCACCATGAATTAATGCTTGATCACCATGTACACTTGCTGCAGCCTCTCTAAATCTATGTGTATGACCAACTAAGTTTCTAGATCCTATCTTCACATGAGGATGAATCGTAGGTACTATATGACTGACATTACCCGTATCTGTTGAACCAAAACCAAAATCATCATGACTTACATCTTCACCAACTTCGAGCGCGTACTTTTCAAATAATTTATCTAATTTAGGTGTCTTAATAAATTCGTTCACACCATTTTGTATAGGGCCAAATTCATAATCGCAACCTGTTTGAATTGCGGCACCCCTAGCAATTTGATTAACTTTTTCTGTTAAAATATCTAGTTCTTTTCGAGTTGTTGCACGTGTGTAGAATCGAGCATGTGTAAAATCGGGTATAATATTTGCAGCTTTTCCTCCGTCTAAGATAACACCATGTACGCGTTGACTTTTTTTAATGTGCTGTCTTAACTGTGCTACACCGTTAAAATATGAAATCATTGCATCTAAAGCGTTTAAAGCTTCGTCAGCATTTTCAGAAGCATGTGCACTTTTGCCATAAAATTTTATATCTAATACATCCACCGCTAGTGTATCAATGGTTGGATAAGTTGCATTACCTGGATGAATCATTAATGCTATATCGATAGCATCGATAATATCAGCCTTAACATATGACGCTTTTGCACTACCATTTTCGCCACCTTCCTCTGCAGGACAACCGAGCACGACAACTTTGCCACCGATGCGGTCTATAACTTGTTTCAATGCTGAACCCGCAAGTACACTAGCAGTTCCAATAATATTATGACCACATGCATGACCTAGGCCTGGTAATGCATCATATTCAGCTAAATAGCCAATAACTGGGCCTTCTTGTCCAGAATCATATGTAGCTATAAATCCAGTAGCGTGTCCAGCAATATCCGTTTCTATATCGAAATCATTCTCTTTCAATTTATCTATAAGCGTTCTAGACGCAAAAATTTCTTCATTGCCTAATTCAGGGCGTTCATGTATTCTATGACTAATTTCAACATAATCATATTTATTATTCTCTATATAATCTAAAATTCCTTGTTTATTACTCATAAATCATAACTCCCTTATTATTGTAAAAATTTTTAAAAATATTTTGGATATTGTAACCATATCGTTTCTCAATTAATTATTACTTATTTTATCGGATTTAAAGATTGTTGTCATTAAATAACTTTATATTTACGAAATTTTCTCACAATTCACTTTGTTTAACTATAATTTTGAAAATTGTAAATACCCTTAACTATTGATACAATCAAATCGTTAACTTAATAATTAAGCTTATTTAATCTAGGAGGATTTATCATGACTAAAATGAACGTTGAAAGTTTTAATCTAGATCACACTAAAGTTGTCGCACCTTTCGTCCGTTTAGCTGGTACAATGGAAGGCTTAAATGGTGATGTTATTAAAAAATATGACATTCGCTTCAAACAACCTAATAAAGAGCACATGGAAATGCCTGGGTTACACTCACTAGAGCATTTAATGGCTGAAAACATTAGAAATCATACTGATAAAGTTGTAGATTTAAGTCCAATGGGTTGTCAAACTGGTTTTTATGTTTCATTTATTAATCATAACGACTATGAAGATGTGTTAAATATAATTGAAAAAACACTAAATGATGTTTTAGAAGCTACTGAGGTACCCGCTTGCAATGAAGTACAATGCGGTTGGGCAGCAAGTCATTCACTTGAAGGTGCAAAAGAAATTGCGCAAGCATTTTTAGATAAACGCAATCAATGGTCAGATATTTTTGGTGAAGGTAAATAAATTTCATATTTAAAATAAAAACCACCAATACTTAAGTATATTTAAGTATTGGTGGTTTTACTTTTCTCTTCTATAATTTTTTCACTAGTGCAATTAAAACAAATTGCATTGGTAGTCTTGTGTATAATGCCCATTTAGGTACTTGTTTATCACCTAAAGGTAATTCTTTTCGTGCCATATATATATTTGCTGGTAATACAGCTAATAAGAAAAGATTTATACCTGTTTTTAACCAATTAGCAGGACGTTTTAATAACAACATAATGCCAAAGAAAATTTCAAATACACCTGTTACTAAAACAGCTGTTTTACGTAATGGTAAGTATTCTGGAACAATATTTCTAAATGAGCGTTCATTTGTAAAATGTAGAACGCCAGCTGTTCCAAATGATAGACCTAATAAATAACGAAATACTTTCATTAATGTTCTACTCCCATTTCATTCAAATAACTTTTACCAAATTCAGGTAATTCCACATTGAAATTATCTGCAATGGTCGCACCGATTGAACTAAACGTACTGTCTCCTGATAATTCATGGTATTTATCAATTTTAGGGCTAAACATAAGTACTGGGATAAACTCTCTAGTATGATCAGTACCATCGGCAATAGGATCATTTCCGTGATCAGCCGTGATAATAACTAAATCATCTTCTTGAAGATTGTCGATTAATTCTGGTAATCGCTCGTCGAAATCTTTAATAGCTTGTGCATAACCTTCTTTGTCTCTACGATGGCCGTATAGTGCATCGAAATCAACTAAATTTAAGAAACTAATGCCATTAAAATCTTTTTTTACGACATTAATTAATTGATCCATACCATCCATATTATTTTTTGTTCTTATTGCTTCAGTTACACCTTCACCATCATAAATATCATTAATTTTTCCTATAGCAATAACATCATAGTTATTATCTTTTAATGTATTCATAACAGTTTTGCCAAATGGTTTGAGTGCGTAATCATGTCGATTAGAAGTACGTATAAAGTTTCCTGGTTCACCTACATACGGACGTGCAATTACACGACCAATTAAGTATTTAGGATCTTTAGTTAATTCTCGAACCTTTTCACAAATATCATATAATTCTTCAAGAGGAATAATATCTTCATGTGCAGCAATTTGAAGTACTGGGTCAGCGCTAGTATAGACGATTAAGTCCCCAGTTTTCATTTGATGCTCACCTAATTCATCAATAATGGCTGTCCCTGAAGCGGGCTTATTTGCTACAACTTTACGACCTGTCATTTCTTCAATCTCTTGTATTAACTCATCAGGAAATCCGTTTGGATATACTTTAAATGGTTGCATGATATTTAAGCCCATGATTTCCCAATGTCCTGTCATGGTATCTTTACCCACTGAAGCTTCACTAAGTTTAGTATAGAAAGCACCTGGTTGTTCAACTTTATTGACAACAGGTAATTCTTCAATATTACCCAATCCTAATTTTTCCAAATTAGGTAGCGTTTGGTTAAATCCTTCTAATGTATGCTTTAATGTATGAGATCCTTCATCATTGAAAACTGCAGCATCAGGCGCTTCTCCGATACCTACTGAATCCATAACAATTAAATGTACTCTTTTGAATGGTGTAGTCATATTTAACACTCCCTCCTACTCTGTAATTATTTTATGAATTAATGTTGGTGTTGTTGCTTGTGCTTGAATTTCAATACTTTCATCAAGTTTCTTAATAACGTCGTCAACATTTTCACGATTACTGTGAATGGTTAATAAAGATTCTCCCTCTTTAACAACGTCTCCTACTTTCTTGTTTAATACAATCCCAACACTTAAATCTATTTCATCCTCTTTAGTTTGTCTCCCTGCCCCTAACATCATTGAAGCAACACCAATTTCATTAGCAATAAGTTCTGAAACTACGCCACTTGATTGAGCTTTATACTCGATTTGATATGTTGCTGTTGGTAATAGTTCAGGCGCATCAACTACTGAGGCATCGCCACCTTGATTCTCTAAAAATGTTTTAAATTTTTCTAAAGCTGAACCATTTTCAATTGCTTCATTTAATAATTGACGTGCTTCCTCAAGTGTTTTTGCTCTATTAGCTAGAACTACCATTTGAGAACCGAGTGTTAATACAAGTTCAGTTAAATCTTCTGGTCCTTTACCATTTAATGTATCAATAGCTTCTTTTAATTCTAAAGCATTACCAATCGCTCGACCAAGTGGTTGGCTCATGTCAGAAATAATAGCCATTGTATTTCTACCTACATTATTCCCTATACTAACCATAGCATGAGCTAACGCTTCAGCGTCCTCTAATGTTTTCATGAAAGCACCATTACCAGTTTTAACATCTAAGACGATAGCATCAGCACCCGCAGCAATTTTTTTACTCATAATAGATGATGCAATTAAAGGAATTGAGTTAACTGTCCCTGTTACATCTCTCAATGCATAAAGTTTCTTATCAGCTGGAGTTAAATTACCTGACTGTCCAATAACAGCTACTTGATTTTCATTAACAAGTTTAATGAAATCCTCTTCAGAGATTTCAACGTGGAATCCTTTTATTGATTCTAATTTATCAATTGTTCCACCCGTATGTCCTAAGCCACGACCACTCATTTTGGCTACTGGGACACCCACTGCTGCCACTAGAGGCGCTAATACTAATGTAGTTGTATCACCAACGCCTCCTGTTGAGTGCTTATCAACTTTAATACCATTGATTTTTGATAAGTCAATCACATCACCTGAATTAACCATTGCCATAGTTAATGCTGCGCGCTCTTCGTCATTCATATCTTGGAAAAAGATAGCCATAGCTAAACTCGATGCCTGATAATCCGGAATATCCCCATTCGTGTAACCTTTGATAAAGAATTCAATTTCTTCTTTTGATAATGATTTACCATCGCGTTTTTTTTCAATAATATCTACCATTCTCATAATTCTGAACCCCTCTCAAAATAAGCTGTTGTATCTATGTGCTGTTACGTTAATTGCATTATTAATAATCAGAATCTGACTCTAAGCCTTGAATAATTTGAACACCTGCACTCGCACCTATACGCGTAGCACCTGCATCAATCATTTTATTGAAATCTTCCAAACTGCGAACGCCACCTGATGCTTTAACTTCTAATTCGTCTCCCACTGTATCTTTCATTAATTTCACATCTTCAGGTGTAGCGCCTCCCCCAGCAAAACCAGTTGATGTTTTAACGAAATCAGCACCTGCTGCTTTCGCTAATTCACTTGCTTTAACTTTTTCTTCATCTGATAAAAGCACAGTTTCAATAATCACTTTTACTGTTTTTTCATTTGCTGCTCCAACTACGCCCTCAATGTCTTTTTGAACTTCTTCAAATCTTCCATCTTTAAGTGCGCCGATATTGATAACCATATCAATTTCAGATGCGCCATTTTTAATGGCATCTTCAGTTTCAAAGATTTTAGTAGCAGTTGTAGTAGCACCAAGTGGGAAACCTATAACGGTACAAACCAATACATCAGAATCATTTAATCGTTCTGCTGCATATTTTACATGTGTAGGATTTACACAAATAGATTTAAAGTTATACTCTTTGGCTTCATCAATAATTTGATCGATTTGTTGACGTGTAGATTCCGGTTTCAATAATGTGTGATCAATAAATTTAGCATAATTCATAGTAGTTTCCTCCAATATGTTGTTAAATTTAAATGATATTCCATCTAACTGGAATATTAACTATTTAAATTAATATAGTCCTCTCATTTCTATAGTACAAAAATTCGCAAAAAAGTTAAACAAATGTTATCTTAAGCTTAACAATCATGATAAGGAGAAGATATTAATGACAAATGGCACACCTCATATTCAACCTAATGGAACAAAAATCGCAAAGACTGTTTTAATGCCTGGCGATCCATTACGTGCAAAATATATTGCTGATAACTTTTTAGAAAATGTTGAACAATTTAATGAAGTTAGAAATATGTTTGGTTACACAGGTACATATAAAGGAAAAGAAGTTTCTGTAATGGGATCAGGGATGGGAATACCAAGTATCGGTATTTATTCTTATGAGTTATATAATTTCTTTGATGTTGATACTATTATTCGCGTAGGTTCATGTGGCGCCTTACAAGAGAATGTAAATTTATATGATGTCATTATTGCTCAAGCAGCATCTACAAATTCTAATTATGTTGATCAATTTAATATACCTGGTCACTTTGCTCCAATAGCTGACTATGATCTCATCACTAAAGCTAAAAATGTAGCAGATGAAATAGGAGCAGTAAGCCATGTAGGTAATGTTTTATCTTCAGATACATTCTACAATGCTGATAAAACATTCAATGATAATTGGCAAAAAATGGGAATATTGGGTATAGAAATGGAATCAGCAGGTTTATACTTGAATGCAATTAATGCTAGTAAAAAAGCGTTAGGTATTTTTACAGTTAGTGACCATATTCTAAAAGACGAAGCAACTACAGCTGAAGAAAGACAAAATTCATTTACTCAAATGATGGAAATTGCATTGGAAATCGCCGAGTAATTTCAACTTCTAATAGATAATAAAAGGTGCTTGAGACGATAATGAAATCTCAAGCACCTTTTTATATGATTAATTAAACTAAATATGATTTGAACATCCAATTGTGTTTATCAACAGAATTTTTCATACCGATGAACATATCTTCTGAAACATCATCGCCAGCTTCTCCAGCTACTTCTATAGATTTAACTAATTGCTCTGAAATATGAGTTAAATCATTAGAGAAGGCTTCAACCATTTGTTCAGCTGAGTAATTTTTACCAGCTTCATCAACGATAGAAATTTCAAGACTTTCTTTCAATGTACCAACTGGATTTCCACCAATTGCTAAAATACGTTCAGCTAAGTCATCTACATATTGGCTAGCTTCATTGTATAACTCTTCGAATTTCTCATGTAATGAGAAGAAATTAGGTCCTTTAACATACCAATGGAAATTGTGTAATTTAGTATACGCTACAGTCCAGTTTGCAACTTGTTGATTTAATTCTTTTACTACATCTTGTTGACTCATTATATTCTCTCCTTGTACTTCTGAATTGGTTTCTCTTTATTACAATAATTATTATATTATAATCATTATAATCTGTAAATAGTTATATTTAACATTTTTTGCACTGATTTTTATAACTACCTTTTCCTATCAACTATTAAAACTTATTTACCAGTGTTTGAAAAGTGATTAACATCAGCAACTAAAATAATATATATTCACTAACAAATCTCTCGTTATCAATTATGATAATATTTTATCAATTATATGCGTTTATCATCTATGAAAAAGGATTTTTCATATTCATTTGGTTTATGCCAATGCGTCTTCCACATCCTATTTCGATTATTTGCAAATAAATTATACGCTAGATCTCTTATTTGACGTGGAATGACTTTAATTAACAATCCTAACCACTTGTAATTCGTTGTAGTCATGATAAGATTAGCAATCGCATTGGATTTAAACTCTAAATGTTGACCACGTTGTAAAATCACGCTGTTTTTATTTAATGCTTCTGGATGTTGTTCAAATAAGTGTTGCCCTGCTTCCCCTTTTAAAGTTGCGAATTCATAACTCTTAGGAAGTCCATTCTGTATTAACCAAATGCAATAGTTATAACAATAAACACAATTACCATCGTAATAAATAATAGGCATTTCTTTCACCTTCCTCTAAGTCTTATTATTAATATTCCATTCTATGCCTTACATTAAACACTAAAAATGTCCATAGCATAGCATTCCTTTAACTATGAATGATTTAAATTTGATATAAAATGTTAAAGTCATAATAATAAAATTAAAAACCTGAGACATAGTAAAACGTCTCAGGTTTAGTTATCTTAAGTTATTCATGATTTACTTTTACAATTCTTGTATACTTAAGAAATTGATTTGAATATTTGCGTTTTATATCTTCTAGACGGTCGTAAGTTACACCAATAATATGCCAGTTCGGATTAAAATGATAGAATGAATCTTTTTCTCTTGACCATTTTACCATTTGTCCCTCTTTATTATATCTAGGTAATGTTACTTCATATCCTTCTAACACATTGATGTACGTTTGGAAAATGTCAGGATCAATTCTATTAAAATTATCGATGACTAAATAACTTTTATCATTTTTAGGCATTAATTGAGTGATAAAACCTTCGCGATAGTATAGGGCACCAGTTTCATTTGGTAAATATTTACCATATAACATGTCCTCTGTAAAATCTGGATGTCCACTAGTTATTACAGGATTTGCATTTGTCTTTTGTAATAAATTATTTGCCGCTTTCAATCCTTCTTCACGTTGTTCCACAACCAACAAGATAAAAGGTTTTATTGACTCATCATGACTTGCTGAATCAATTTCAGTTTTTTTAATTGTTTCAAAAGGTGTTTTCACACTATCATTATTACTCATTTCAATAATAGCATCGTATTGAGTTTGACTCATGCTTGCGATGGCTTGTTTCGCATTTTCTTGTAAAAAATAAAGATTTTTTAACTTAGGATGTTTATTTAATGCACCTAATGTCACTGGAGTAATATGCTTATCATAATATATTTCAATGGCAGTACTATTTGTTCTACCAGGAATAGGTGGTTTCTCATGAATATGTCGAGAAACTTCTCCAATACCTACCACTGATTGATCTTCATATTTATTATAGAAGATAAGATTATCTCCTATTTCTAACTGATTGTAAAAATGATATCCATTACGTTTAATGCCATTATACGTATGTGTATAAATAGTATAATATTCTCCTGATTCAAATGACTCAGTTTCAGAAAGGAAGAAATAACGTGGAAGTTTCACTTCACCTTTACCTAGTGAAACAATTAAATCATACTCTTCTTTAGTTAATTGATTGATTAAAGTTTCACGCATATTATTCATGCGAAAATCAAGCGTTTCACTTCGTTTTAAATAATCAATTGTAAGTGGTTTTAATAGTTCATTAAATTTAAATTCAACTCTAATTTTATTTTGAGCACCTGTTTGAACACTAATAATTTCTCCAATACCAAGTAATCCAGTATCTGTTTGGACTTGATAAAATATAACTTGATCCCCTGTCTTAGCCTTTTTGAAGGCTCTAAAACCTTGAGTAGGGTTGAATTGAGCTCCAGATTCAAATAATGTTGTTTGACCTACTAACGGTTCATTGTGATTCCATCTAGTATAGCCACAGTTAAGCCAAAAGTAATTTACTTCTTCTTCCATTGTGGGTCTCCTTTAAATTAATTCTCGAAAGTTATTATGTATTTTAATTGATTTCATTGTATTTTAATTAAATGCTATGTTTATTAAGTTATGCTATAAATCTTAACATATCGTCGTTATTTATGTTTAATTTTTTTAGTGTTTTATCTCATTTTAATAAGTTGCTATAAAGGGGAACATTCAGAATCCATTATAAATAATTCTAAATATTCCCCTATGCATTAATTTAATGAGGTGCTAGTAAACTACCTAATAATGGCATTAGATTGATCATGATGCCACCAAGTTTTAGTAATCCACTTAAATCTTTGTCTTTAATGGTAATAGTTGCGCTTATAATACCTAATATAGCAACAACTCTAGGAATAACAAGTGAAGGATATTGTGGCATATTAAAAAAGACACCTGCCCCTGCTATCACACCACATACTAAAGAGATATATAAAAACTGCTTCAATATTCACACTCCTCTTTAATACAATGAATCATTTATAACACGAACAATAAAAATCAAATATAACTAATGATTAGGGTAAAGTCTCCTTCAAAGACACTATCTAAGTCTTCTGAAGTCAGCACAAAATTGGAACCTTTTTGAATCTTGAAGATTTCTCCATCAATAATAATTTGTCCATCACCATTTAAAACTGAAACAAGACAAAATTCTCTAGGTTTCATATAATTTAATGTCCCACTAACTTCCCATTTAACCATTGTAAAGAAATCATTAGACACAATGTGACTGCATTTATGATTTTCAATAATTTCATTTTCGGGAACGATACTAGGTAGTTCTTGAGAATATTGAATAACATCTAATGCTTTATCAACATCTAATGAAGAACTATTTTCACGTTGTCTATTATAATCATATAATCTATATGTAATATCTGAAGATTGCATTGTTTCATACACAGTTATACCTGAACCGATTGAATGTATAGTACCAGCAGGAATAAAATAAAATTCCCCAGGTTGTACTTTAACTCTTTTTAAAGATTCCAAGAAATTATCTTGGCTAATCTGATCTTCCAGTTCTTCTTTAGAGTTAACCGTAGTACCAATTAAAACTTCAGCATCTTCTTCTGCATCAATAATATACCAACATTCTGATTTGCCATATTGCCCATTTTCAAATTCATAAGCATAAGAATCATCTGGGTGAACATGAATCGATAGCGGCTCATTCGCATCAACTATTTTGCACAATAACGGAAAATCTTTGCTTGGAAAATCACCGAACAATTCTCTATGTTGCGTCCAAACTTGGTCTAATGTTTGTCCAGCATAAGGTCCGTTAAGGATCATACTCTTTCCATTTGGGTGTGCAGAAATCCCCCAACATTCTCCTGTGGATTCACTAGGTATATCATAATTGAATTGAGTTAATTTATTACCGCCCCAAATTTTCTCGAAAAAAATAGGCTTTAAAAATAATGGCATAGTTGCACCTCCTAAAACCATTTAAGGCTATATTCTCTATTTCTAAAGTAAATGATAATATCTGATTTATATGTATAAAACTTAAAAATTAATTATGTAAAAGTGAAATTATATTCAAAATAATTATTCAACATCACTTGTGTTACCATTCGTTTCTTTATTATATCAACTTTATCTCTATTTTAATAGAAATTATTTAAATGATAAAACACATAAAGAAGTGGGACAGAATTCAATTAGAATTCATTATCCCACCACAACTGAAATAATTACTATTAGTTAAAGTTTAATGAAAGCATTTTTTAATTCAATGATTATCTTTAAACAACTCATTTATTCAAATGAAGACAATGCTTCGATTATTGATTGATTACCTGTAATAACTTGGAATTCTTTATTTATGAATTTATTCTCAGATAAAGCAACTTCTTTTAACACAGATGCCACATCTTCTCTAGGTATAGAACCTCTTCCATCAAAGTATAAATCAGTCTCTATTTTAGAAGTTCCTTCTTTATCTTCTAACGCACCTGGATGAACAATCGTATAATTTAATCCAGAATTTTTTAAGTGTTCATCAGCATAGTGCTTAGCAATTGTATATGGTTTTAAATCACCGCTTGAATCAAAAGCTTCACGACGAGCATCATACGTTGACACCATAATATAATGTTTAATATTGGCTTGTTTACTAGCTTCAATTGTCTTAATCGCACCATCTAAATCTACAATAATAGTTTTGTCAGCACCTGTACTGCCTCCAGAACCCACAGTAAATAAAACTTTATCATAACCGTTAAATGTTTCAGTTAAGTCTTCAATACTATCTTTTTCTACATCAACTAAAGTTGCTTCAATATTATCTTGCTTTAATGTTTCAATCTGTTCGTTTTTACGTACTCCAGCTGTAAAATCTACCTGATCTTCTTTTAGTTGCTTTACTAATTTAGAACCTACTCCACCGTTAGCACCTATAACTAATAAACTCATTCAAATCGTCCTCCTTAATATTTCTACTTCCATCAATTTACCACTTAAATTAAAATTAAAACGTAAATCATTTTTGACATAGTCAATCATGTATATTAAATTAATATATGAACATATATTCATATATTAAGGGGTGATTTATTTGAATGTATCTTTAAGCAGTTGGAACGAAGATGCTACCTTAATACAGACTACGGAAATTTTTAAAGCACTAAGTGATACAAATAGATTAAGAATTCTATTATTGTTAGAGCAAGAGGAATCTAGTGTTGGTCATATTACACATACGCTAAACTTGAGCCAGTCTAATGTTTCTCATCAACTTAAAATCCTTAAACAAGCTAGACTTGTTAAGTCCTTAAGACAAGGTCAATCAAAAATCTATTCGATTGATGATCAACATGTTTCAACCCTATTGAAACAAGCCATTCATCATACGAAACATCTAAGAGGTGAAGTTTCAAATGACTAGTCATTCTCATACACATTCACACAACCATTCACATGTACACACTAATAATAAAAAAATTTTAGCCATTTCCTTTATTATTATTGGACTTTTCATGGTGATAGAAATTGTAGGTGGCTTTATTGCTAATAGTTTAGCATTATTATCTGACGGACTACATATGTTCAGCGACACAGTTTCTCTAGGTGTTGCCCTTATTGCATTTATTTATGCTGAAAAGAATGCCACATCTAGTAAAACTTTTGGTTATAAACGTTTTGAAGTTTTAGCTGCATTGTTTAATGGCGTCACTTTATTTGTTATTAGTATAGTTATTATCGTTGAAGCAATTAAAAGATTTCTTGCACCACCTGAAGTTCAATCAACAGAAATGTTTATTATTAGTTTAGTAGGCTTAATAGTTAATATCGTAGTAGCACTTATAATGTTTAAAGGCGGAGATACCAATCACAATTTAAATATGCGTGGTGCGTTTATTCACGTACTAGGAGATTTATTAGGATCTGTTGGTGCAATTATTGCCTCAATACTCATATGGACATTTAATTTTACAATTGCAGACCCTATTGCGAGTATAGTGGTTTCACTGCTTATTTTAAAGAGTGCATACGGAATTACGAAATCATCTATTAATATTTTAATGGAAGGAACGCCCTCTGACATAGATTTAGAACAAATCATCTATACAATAATGGGTCATGAGGAAATACAAAATGTTCATGATTATCATGTTTGGACTATTTCTAATGATATGAATGCTTTAAGTTGTCATGCAGTAGTAGATAAATCACTTACGATAGAGGCTTGTGAACAATTACTTAAGCAAATAGAACATGAATTAGCACATCTTAATATACAACATATGACGATTCAATTAGAAACACCAAAACATCAACATGACGAATCAATTTTATGTTCTGGAGTTATGCATCAACACTCACATTAGTATAACTTATTAAAAATCAATCAGGGGTTAGACGTTGAATTCAAGTTAAATTCTGTCTAACCCCTGATTTTTAAAACTTATAGAAAATGTTCAAAAATGAGTTGCTTCGCTGGCACTTGTTTTTCATCAAACCCTTGTAAATATTCTTCATTATCATAAGGTAGCTTAATTCTTTCGATTGAAAACTCATTATCATTAATAGTTACAATACCGTAGACGGCATTGGCTCCATTGTTTAAACCTATTGCGCCAGGATTAAAATAAATTGTTTTATTATCATCATATAAATGCATTTGATGGTTATGGCCAAATGCAATTAAATCAGCATCTTTATCTTTAAATAATTCAATAATATTTTCTTTACTATTTTCAGTAATTGGACTAAACGGCTGTCCTTCTATGCCAGTCTCCAATTTTTGATTCTCTATTTCATAATGAATGAATAGTAATTTTTTTCCACAAATAGTTTTTTCGATATATCTAGGTAACAAATTAAGTTGGTCATAGTAATCTTCATCCATATGGCTCTCTATCCATTGATGATGCTCATAAAATTTATCCTTCAAATCTTCAGGATAAGGCGTGTTATTTACTAATGACATAACCGCTTCATCATGATTACCAGCTATAATTTCCATATCATCACGATCAAATATTGTATCGAGTACTTTATTTGTTTCATGACCAATTCCGATATTGTCCCCGAGATTATAAATTTTATCGATGTCTTCTCTATTATCAATATCATCTAAGACAGTTTGTAATGCATCGAAATTACCATGCACATCTGTAATAATCGCGAATTTCATGATGATATCTCCTTTCAAAATTTAATCATTAGCATATTTTAACACTTAATCTTCAAATATGTTAGATATTATTTTAAAAAAAGTATAAATTTTGATATTGTATTTATATTAAAGTAAAGGAGTGCTTATATTTGTTCAAATATCATAGTTTGGCATTAAAAAATGCTAAACCGCAAATTCTTAAGACGATTTTGTTTAGTATCGTTAGTTTCATTGTAGTATTTGCGGTTTTTGCTGTTGCTAGAACTTTCTTTATGCAATATTTCATGCAAATGCAGCTAGCAGCGCAATTACAACAATCATCGGGTCCATATTTAATCATTATGATCCTGGCTTTATTATTGGGATTATTATTCTTTATATTTGCAGGTTATCAATTACTAGCAGGTGCAATTAATGTTATTGCAAAAGCAATTTCAAGTGAAAATGTTCATTTCAATGACTTATTTGTTGCATTCAAAAAAGGTAAATATGGTAAGAGTTTAATTTTATCATTAATCTCAATTGGCTTATTTATAGTGATGTACTTAATTATAATGGCATTAAATTATTTATTTAATTTAGCATTAACACCTTTATTTACATCATTACAGTCAGCTGTAAGTTCATCTGATAATGCAATTGCCATTTTACTAACAATTCAAATTATTATTTTAATTATTATTGAATTAATCACATCAATCGTATCATGGTTCTTTTTCATTTTAATGATTAATTATACTGTTTCATTAGTAAGAGAATCTAACTATAGTGCCATGTCTCACTTTAAAGTTGGCTTTAAAGGTATTAGAAATGGCCATAAAACTTGGTTTAAATTCTTTATAGCTGTTCTTTTATTAAATTTAATTATTATTATCATTACTCAACCACTTGGTACAATTCTTTCTGTAACAACTGGAAACATGTCTCAAAAAGTTGCTACAGTCATTCTGTATGTAGCACAAGTTATTATTGTTATATTACGTTTAATCCTTTATTTTGTTCTTATAATGGGTGCAGTTCAGTACTTCTTAAAACGTGGTGAAAAATTAAATAAAACTACTAACGAGCAGAAGAAAAAGCACAAAAATAAAGATAAAAGCGTAACTAATAAAAATGACACATTGAGTAATCAACAAAAAATTGATAATACTCATCAATCTTCTAAAAACAATGTTGAAGAGCATTCAAATAATGTTACAAACAATGTTAAACAAAAATCTGAGAACCCCAAAGATGAAGCGAGTCATAATTTCAATAAAGATAAATAATACAAATAAGGTGGAACCCAATTAAATAAGGGTTCCACCTTTTATGTTCCACAATTTTATTTTAGGAATTTGCTTTCTAAGAATAATGCAGCGCCATCTTCTTCATTAGTGAATTGTGTCACTTCATTAGTAATTTCCTGTATTTCTTGTCGTGCATTTTTTATTGCGACGCTATAACCACCAAATGCAAACATAGCTCTATCATTATCACTATCCCCTATTACAAGCGTGTCTTCTTGTTTAATATTAAAGTGTTCTATCATTTCTTTAATACCCGTTCCTTTATCGGTATGATATGCCATAGTTTCAGCGTTAAATCTTGATGAATTAGAAACACTAATGTTTAAAAGCACTTGATTTTGAATAAGTTCATCTCTAAAAGTTGTTATTTTTTCTAAGTTTGGCGTAAATAAATAAATTTTAGCATAGTCATCTTCAGGTATATCCTCTTTCCAATCAATCTTACCAGACATTGCATCTAATCTTGATTTCCATTCACTTTCGCTTACATGATTTGGAGGCGTATCACCTTTAATCATCTCTTGCATCCATGCTTTATCTTCATTTAGCGCAATTCTTGATCCATTAAATGGGAAAACTTCATAATATATTTCTTGCTGTTGTGCTAAAGATACGATTCGTTTAACACTTTCACTCGATAAACTATGCATGAAAAGATTATCACCGTTTACTTCTCCACTCGTACCATTAGAACTGATGATTCCATCAACTTCAAATTGATGAGGTACAAGTTGATCAATCTCTGTATATGATCGACCAGTTGCTAAAAATACCTTATATCCCTTTTCTCGTAATTCATCAATAATTGATTTTGTTTTAATTGAAGCTTTATTATTCTCATGTAAAATTGTTCCATCCATATCTAGAAAAATCGCTTTGATATTATTCAATGTCATATAGCCTTCTCCTTTACGTGTCTTTTTTAAAATTGTGGCATTATTTGATGAAATGTGCAACGAGATTACCCTATCATGTGTAAAGAAAATCGATTTTTATAATTCACAACTTCTACATTTCTATTGAAAAGAGATGACATCGTTTTATTAGTTAAAACATCATTAATCTTTCCTTGTGCAAAATTCATGCCTTTACTTAAAATAAAAATTTTATCAAATATTGATATGATTTCTTCAATGAAGTGTGTCACATAAATGATAGTAATTTCAGGTCGCTCATGTGATAAAGTTTCTAATACTTCCAATAGTGTTTCACGCGCTAAATAATCTAAGCCCGAAGCTGGCTCATCTAAAATTAATAATTCTGGATTACTTATAAGCGCACGTGCAATCATAACCCTTTGTTGTTGTCCAGTTGATAAATAACCGAGGTATTCATTCTCTAATTCTGCCATACCGACTAATTTTAACAGTTTCTGCGCTTCTAACAATTGTTGATGATTGAATGTTTTGTATAGGCCAATAGATTTAAAATAGCCACTTAATACCACATCTATCACATGCTCTCCATCTTGAAATTGATTAGTGAGCTTGTTTGAAATGAAACCTATATGTTGTCTCACATTATCTGCTGAATATCCAACCATTCCAGGTGTCATACCAAAAAGGACTATGTTGCCACTTGTAATTGAATCATAGGTGTTTAGAATATTTAATAAAGTTGTTTTTCCAGCACCATTTAAACCATATAATATCCATTTATCCCCTTTTTTAATATTCCAATCAATACCGTTTAATATATGCTTACCTCTTCTATATCGATGTACATTATTCATTGAAATTAGCATAGTATCACCTCACAATACGATAATTGTAAGATAATTCAGACATTTTTTCAAAATAACAAACTGTATATTTTATAAGTTAGTATTTCAAATAAAGAAGGAGCAAGATCAAATTCTTAATGAATTTAACATCTTGCTCCCAATAGGGTAACTATATTAGAGAAGAGCATACGATTAACGCTTTCACATTTAAGTTAGCCACTTCAAATTCAATGTTGTCTAACATTATTAAATTTTATCCCGACTCAAAATTTATACGAATTATTCAACTGTAACTGATTTAGCTAAGTTACGAGGTTTATCTACGTCTAATCCTCTGTGTAGTGCTGCATAGTAAGCAATTAATTGTAATGTAACTACAGATACAAGCGGAGTTAATAACTCATGTACATGTGGAATTACATAAGTATCTCCCTCTTTTTCTAAACCTTCCATAGAGATAATACATGGTTTTGCACCACGTGCTACTACCTCTTTGACATTACCACGAATTGATAAGTTAACCTTTTCTTGTGTAGATAATGCGATTACAGGTGTGCCGTCTTCAATTAATGCAATTGTACCATGTTTAAGTTCTCCACCAGCGAATCCTTCAGCTTGAATATATGAAATTTCTTTTAGTTTTAATGAGCCTTCAAGACTTACATTATAGTCCATTGTACGTCCGATGAAAAATGCATTACGCGTTGTTTCTAAGAAATCCTTAGCAATTTGTTCCATTACTGGAGTATCATCTACAATTGTTTCAATTGCAGTTGTTACTTTAGCTAATTCTCTCAATAAATCAATATCATTATCTCGACCATGTGCTTTAGCTACAACTTGAGATAAGATTGATAAAACAGCAATTTGAGCTGTATATGCTTTTGTTGAAGCAACTGCAATTTCAGGACCAGCATGTAATAACAATGTATAATCTGCTTCACGTGATAATGTTGAACCAGCCACATTTGTAACTGTTAATGATTTGTAACCTAATTTGTTAGTTTCAACTAACACTGCACGGCTATCAGCAGTTTCACCTGATTGAGAAATATAAATGAATAATGGTTTTTCAGATAATAGTGGCATGTTATAAACAAATTCAGAAGCTACATGTACTTCAGTAGGTACACCAGCCCATTTTTCTAAGTATTCTTTACCAACTAGACCTGCATGATAACTTGTTCCTGCTGCGATGATATATATACGATCTGCAGCTGCAACATCCTTAACAATTTCAGGGTCAATTTTTAGGTCACCATTTTCATCTTCATACTCTTGAATAATACGACGCATAACTGCTGGTTGTTCATTAATTTCTTTAAGCATGTAGTGATCATAGATACCTTTTTCAGCATCTGAAGCATCGATTTGAGCAGTATAAGTGTCTCGATCTTGTACATTTCCATCAAGGTCTTTAATAGTTACACTGTCTTTTTTAACAATAACAATTTCATGGTCATGAATTTCTTTGTATTCATTCGTTACTTTAATCATAGCTAATGCGTCTGATGCAATGACATTGAAGCCTTCTCCAACACCAACTAATAAAGGTGATTTGTTTTTAGCTACATAGATTGTATCGTTATCTTGATTATCAAGTAAGCCTAATGCATATGAACCGTGTAATAGAGAAACTACTTTAGAGAAAGCTTCTTCAGTTTCTAAACCTTTATTCGAGAAGTGTTCAACTAATTGAACAATAACTTCTGTATCTGTCTCAGATTGGAATGTTACATCTGATAAATATTCACTTTTTAATTCTTCATAATTTTCAATTACACCATTATGAACTAATGTAAAACGTTCATTATTAGATTGGTGAGGATGTGAATTCACTGTACTTGGTACACCGTGTGTAGCCCAGCGTGTGTGACCGATACCAACGTGACCATCAGTGTCATTGTTGTCAGCAACTTTTCTTAATTCTGCAATACGACCTTTTTCTTTAAAAACAGTTGTACCATTATCGTTTGCAACTGCAATACCAGCTGAGTCATACCCTCTATATTCTAATTTTTCTAATCCTGATAATAATAATTCTTTTGCATTATCATATCCAATATATCCTACAATTCCGCACATAAATTTTTCCTCCGTTAAATATAGCTTGAAAATTTTATCTGTTATATAAAATTTAAAAAGGTAACGTGTTTTTAAACATTAGTAATTTTATTAAAAATTCTATTTATTATTAATGTTTTATCTTTATTGTATTTACCCATTAAAGCCATATTATATTTCTAAGATTTTATAAATTTTAGGCATTCTTATTATTTTTGTGCATTTAGTTACCTAAATGTTTTAAATAATAAGCTAACGAATGAGCCTCATCCGGAATAGCATCCGCCGATATTTTCGATGACTATTCTCCTCGTCTGCAAAGTAATAAATTGCCCTACAAAAGCTCTCATATTTAACTTTTGATTATAGGTACACTTATATTTTGCCCTGGCGCTTTATAATTAATTTTGAACTTTCCTCCTTCCAATATTATTTATTTTACACTTTTCAGATAAATGAATGCAAACAATTTCCGACCTTTTTAGTAAAAATTTAAAATAAATATCTTTTGTAATCTTCTAAAATACATAATAATTGTTTCTAATTATTAAATTATTACCAAACAATATCGCAACCAATCAAATGAAAGCGTTTCAACAAAAACCGTTAATTAAACATTTAAAAAACCTCCAAAGCTACACATTAAATGTAAACTTTGAAGGAAAACGAAAATTGTTTTATTAAATTGGTTACTCTAAGCCCATTTTAGATTGAACTTCATCAGCAATTCGTTGTGCAAAACGTTGCGCATCTTCGTCAGTTGAAGCCTCGACCATTACACGAATTAACGGTTCTGTACCTGATGGTCTAACTAAAATTCTACCTTCACCATTCATTTCAGTTTCTACTTCATCCATCACTTTTTTAACATCTACATTTTCTTCTACATGATGCTTATCTGTAACTTTAATATTGATTAGAGATTGCGGATATTTTTTCATTTGAGCAGCTAACTCACTTAAAGGTTTACCACTCATTTTAATAACAGCAGCTAATTGAACACCAGTTAATAAACCATCTCCTGTAGTATTGTAATCCATCATAACAATATGTCCTGATTGCTCACCACCAAGGTTGTAGTTACCTTTTCTCATTTCTTCTACTACGTATCTATCTCCAACTTTTGTTTTATTAGATTTGATACCTTCGTTTTCTAAAGCTTTATAGAAACCTAAATTACTCATAACAGTAGAAACAATCATATCGTTGTTTAATTCTTGGTTTTTATGCATTTCTTGACCAATAACAAACATGATTTGGTCACCATCAATAATATTACCTTTTTCATCAACAGCAATTAATCGATCACCATCGCCATCAAATGCTAAACCAAAGTCGCTTTCAGTTTCAAGAACCTTTTCAGCTAATAATTCAGGATGAGTTGATCCACAATTATCATTAATATTATAACCATCTGGGCTGCAGCCAATTGTTTCAGTATCAGCTTCTAAATCTCCAAATAAGAAAGGTGCTAGTGCTGATGTAGAACCATTTGCACCATCAAGTGTGATTTTTAATCCTTCTAAATTAACATCAATAGTTGATTTTAAGTAGCTTAAATATTTCTGAGCACCTTCGAAGTAATCAGAAAAATGTACAATATCTGTTCCAACTGGTCTTGGTAAATCAGGATTTTCTTGATCCAATAATGTTTCAATCTCTTCCTCTTGAGCATCAGATAATTTAAAACCATCTGCACCGAAGAACTTAATTCCATTATCAGCCACTGGATTGTGCGAAGCTGAAATCATTACACCTAATTCAGCTCCCATTTCTCTAGTAAGATAAGCTACTCCAGGTGTAGATATAACACCTAATCTCATAACTTCAGCCCCAATTGAAGCTAATCCTGCAATCAAAGCAGATTCAAGCATTTCACCTGACACACGTGTATCTCTACCAACTAAAACTTTTGGTCTGTCAGCACCTTCATTATGTGCTAATACATAACCACCATAACGACCCAACTTAAATGCTAATTCAGGTGTTAACTCTTTATTGGCTATTCCTCTTACTCCATCAGTACCAAAATATTTTCCCATCATTAATACTCCTTTTTAATTTGTTATTTTAAGCTAATATGTGCTGTTATTTCATCTGGATCAGATTTCTTTACTTTATCTGGTAAATTTAATTGAACATTCTGATCTGTAGATTCAGTTATATTCTTAAGATCAACATTTGCCTCTATCTCATTAATATCTTGTAAATCATCTCTATTACCATAAATCTCTATCTCATTCTCATCAAGTGTTATATCATCCAAGCTAGCACCATCAGGTAAACTGCCTTTTTTATTAATTTTAACTTTAACCTTTTTGCTGTATTCTTGGAGTTTAACATTTAATTTGACTTCATTAGGCTGTATATTAACATTTAATTTATTTAATGATTTATCAAAAGCAGTAACATCTGCTACATCAGAAGTATCTTGCCTTAATTTGTTAGCTTCTTTATAAGTAGCTTTTAAATATGCGATTTTCTTAAGTTGTTCTCGTCCTCCAGTTACTTTGACAGAATTAGGCTCAACAGAACTGTCTTTCACTTTATAGTTTGGGTCTATATCATCTTTCCCTATATCTGCTTGAACATGCATCGTTTTAGTTTCTTTATTTTCTAAAGTAACATAAGCTTGCTTAGGTTTAACATTGTAATTAATATCATTACTTAAGCCTTTAACGATATAGTCTTCTTTGTATTTTCCGGCTTTAGCGTTGGATAAATCCACTGCAACTTTGATATCATCGGCGTTTTCGATTTTTAATAATTTAGATTGTGGACCTGAAACAGTTACATTAACAGTCTCAGGAGCTTTAGTTACATGTAATTCTTTGGAATTATAAATTATCTCAACAGGTACATCTTCAATTGTTTTAGATGAATTTTGTGATAAATTATCATTACTAAAAATATTTCCAAATACATTATTAACTGATAAATAGAAAAAGATTGCCAATAGTAAAGCAATAAATCTGAGACCCCATTTACTTTCTAGCATCTTATTTCACACCTTTCTTTTGAAAGCGTGTGCCAAACCAATGTTCGGCTAATAATTCTTCAAATACCTCAGTTGAGATATCTCTACGTAATTTACCATCAAAAGTTACAGATATTGAACCTGTTTCCTCTGAAACAACAATTGTAAATGCGTCTGAAACTTCAGAGATACCCACTGCAGCTCTATGTCTAGTTCCTAGACTTTTAGAAATTTTAGCACTATCTGATAAAGGCAAGTAACTAGCTGCACTAGCAATCTTAGAATTTTGAACAATCATTGCACCATCATGTAGCGGCGTATTTGGTATAAATACATTAATTAATAATTCTTGAGATATTTCAGAATTCATCGCTATACCCGTTTCAATATAATCTTGTAATCCCGTTTCTTTTTCAAAAACAATCAAAGCACCAATACGTCTTTTAGCCATATATTGAACAGCTTTCGATACTGCTTCAATTAACTTTTCTTCATCATGACTGTATGTATTATTATAACGTTTAAATAAGCTTCCACGACCTAACTGCTCCAATGCTCTTCTTATTTCGGGTTGGAAAATAACAATAAGCGCAAGAACACCCCATTGAATTACAATATCAAAAAGTTTAGATGTAGCAGTTAAATTTAGAATTTTACTCACTTGTTGACCAATTACAATAAAAAGAATACCTTTAAGTAATTGAATTGCTTTGGTTCCTTTAAATACAGTTATGAGAAGATAAAGGACATACCATACTATTAGTAAATCCAGCACACTCGTCACAATTTTTAATGTACTAAGATTATCAAAAAAGTTGGAAAAATCCATAGCATCTCCTCCGAATATATTTTCCATAGTCATAATTATACCAATGATAATTTCAACTGTCATATGAACAAATAGATTGTATTAAAAAAAGTAGATTATTCAATTAATCAGCAATTGATTAATGATTTATTACCAATATAATCAATCTTCAAATAGATAAACTCTATAATAGTTTTATTTAATTTTATAAAAAAAGCACTCCTGATTAGGAGTGCTAATAAGTGAGCCATAGAGGATTCGAACCTCTGACCCTCTG
>NZ_KV840158.1:0-667 GCF_001839115.1 Staphylococcus sp. HMSC62B09 | reverse complement strand
CTGGGCTAGCTGGATTCGAACCAGCGCGTGACGGAGTCAAAGTCCGTTGCCTTACCGCTTGGCTATAGCCCATTAATAAAATTAAGGGCGGTTGAAGGGAATCGAACCCTCGAGTGTCGGAACCACAATCCGATGCGTTAACCACTTCGCCACAACCGCCATGGCAGGGACAGTAGGAATCGAACCCACATCAAAGGTTTTGGAGACCTCTATTCTACCGTTGAACTATGTCCCTAAATTAAGATGGTGGAGGGGGGCAGATTCGAACTGCCGAACCCGAAGGAGCGGATTTACAGTCCGCCGCGTTTAGCCACTTCGCTACCCCTCCATGAGATGGTGCCGGCCAGAGGACTTGAACCCCCAACCTACTGATTACAAGTCAGTTGCTCTACCAATTGAGCTAGGCCGGCAATATATTGTTTTGATAAAATGGTGGAGAATGACGGGTTCGAACCGCCGACCCTCTGCTTGTAAGGCAGATGCTCTCCCAACTGAGCTAATTCTCCAATAATGGTGACTCCTACGGGACTCGAACCCGTGTTACCGCCGTGAAAGGGCGGTGTCTTAACCGCTTGACCAAGGAGCCATGGCTCCGCAGGTAGGATTCGAACCTACGACCGATCGGTTAACAGCCGATAGCTCTACCACTGAGCTACTGCGGAATAAT
>NZ_KV840157.1:0-2782 GCF_001839115.1 Staphylococcus sp. HMSC62B09 | reverse complement strand
AGAAGTGACAAAAGAAGAACAACCAAGTGCTGAAAAAGTTAAAAATAACACTTCAGACATTTCGCAAGTGAAAGATGAAGCAACAGCTGCTACATATTATAAAGAAGCTGCTAATGTTTCGGACGAAAAAGCTGAAGAAGTCATTCGCGACTTAGGTCTAGATACAGAAAGCATGAGTGAACAAGAATTACAACTTGCATTAATTAAAGATTTAGCTAATAAACAAAAAGAAAGCCAACCCTTAGCAACAGCATTGAGAGCTGCTTCACCTAACAATAGTGAATCAATTAATGTTGCTTCAAACGAACTTATCAATACATTAGCTGTATCGTCAAATGAAATTATTGATGCTGATGCAATTGCTTCAGGAAAGATTACAAAAGGTTCTGACTTCCAAGTAACAAAAGGTATCGTTAGTGGATGGTTAGATGTTGCTACAAATAACTATACTCCTGGTATTAATGGCTCACAAACAGCATTAAATGATTATAAAGTTTATTTACAGTGGATGGATAAAGATGGAACTGTATCTCCTGTATATCAAGCAACGACACATGATTTAGGTGGTACAAGAGCTGGACAAGGTGGTAATGGAACATACGCATTTGATATAGGCGATGGCTGGACAGATGCAAATGGTAAGTTACACAAACCAGACTTTCAATCTGTATCAAGGCAAAAATATAAAATGTGGTTAGCGCCAGGTCAAAAATCAGAAAATGGAAATGAATACTTTACTTATAGAAAACAACCAGGTAATTCAACAGGATTTTCTGGTGCAGTAGTGCCAACAGGTGAATTTATTCTAGCAAATCATAGTATTCAAAGAACGGCTGTTTATGTATATGAAAAACCAAGTAACGTAACGATGACAACACCGGAATCTGAGTGGAAATACGACGATAAAGGACCAGACAGTAACCCTTCTTATCTACCAGACTCAATAAACAAGAAAGATCGTTATGCTGTAAGTGGTAAAGTTTGGTGGGAAACAACCACTACTGGAACGACATATCCTACTTCAGCTGGTGAATCATTTGTAGACCAAACTTTAGAAGAAGCTAAGGATGGCTTTAGAGTAGTAACAAGTGTGTTAACTCCTGAAGGAAAACAAGCTCTTTCTACTACAAATGGCATAGACGATGTAAATGAACGTATTAAAGCACAACAAGAATTAATCAAAAAAAATCCAGAATACATTCAACAAACAGTAGTTGCACCAATCGTAGATGGTAGTTATACTGCAAGATTTGATGACAAATTTGATGTTAATTATATGTATCAATATGTAATGGATAAAGATGGTAATGTAGTTCCTGGTTATACTGGCTACTCATCTCCAGTATTCACTTCTCCTAATGACTATGCTGGTTCAGTACCATTTATTGCACCTAATAAGTCATATGCTTATAATGTACATTTTGCATTAGTAGCTGATCCAGCTAAATATGATATTGATATTACTAATTTTGATGCTATTGATAATATAGCTCATCCTGGTGATACAGCTATAAGTAATGTAAGTTCAATGTATTATCCAGGTGAAAAAACTGAAATTGTTTGGTTAGATACATCAGGTGATAAACCTGTAGAACTTTCAAGAACTGAAGTAAATAATGAAGCTGAAGCAGAGCAAGCAGCACAATTTACAGTTCCTGAAGATATTGATAGTAGAAAAACATATACTGTTCAATTAGTAGTTAATGGTAATGTAATCGGAGCAGATTCATTTGCAGCTGATAATATCGTACAACCTGAAATTGATCCAATTGATGATCAAACAGTTGTTGAAGGTAATCCAATTACAGAAGTCACTATAAATACTAATAAACCTGACGCAGAGGTTACAGTTGAAGGGCTACCAGAAGGTGTAACATATGACCCTGAAACAGGAATTATTTCTGGCACACCAGTAGTAAATGACTGGAAAGATAATTGGGACCCAAGTAATTCATCAGCAAGTACATTTGAAGAAGAGCGTGATTTCCCTGTAACTGTTACATTAACTGATGAAAATGGAACAACTACCAGTGAAGATTTTGTTATTAAAGTTCAAAGAGATACAGATAAAGACGGAAATCCAGACATTAATGATAATGATGATGATGGCGATGGTGTACAAGACGATGACGAGATTAATGAATCAACAAATCCTAAAGACTCAGAAAATCATTTAGGAGATAATGATCGTTACGACCCAACAGTAGAAGAAGTTAACAAAGACCATGGCACACCAACAACAGAAGAAGACGTAACAGGAGCAGTTACAGTACCAGATTATCCAAGTGAAGGAGAACAACCAGTCATCACAGTGGATGATCCGAACCAATTACCGGACGGTAATACACCAGGAACAACAAACGTAGATGTGACGGTAACATATCCAGATGGAACAACAGATCACATCGAAGTACCAGTAACTGTAGGTAATCAAGCAGATAATGATGCTTATGAGCCAACAACAGAAGGTGTGGACAAACAATATGGTGAACCAACAACTGAGGATGATGTAACAGGAGCAGTAACAATTCCAGATTATCCATCAGATAAAGAACAACCAACAATCACAGTGGATGATCCAACACAATTACCAGACGGTAATACACCAGGAACAACAAACGTAGATGTGACGGTAACATATCCAGATGGAACAACAGATCACATCGAAGTACCAGTAACTGTAGGTAATCAAGCAGATAATGATGCTTATGAGCCAACAACAGAAGGTGTGGACAAACAATATGGTGAACCAACAACTGAGGATGATGTAACAGGAGCAGTA
>NZ_KV840156.1:0-576 GCF_001839115.1 Staphylococcus sp. HMSC62B09 | reverse complement strand
ATAATCAATTGCTTTTTCAACAGGTTGTAAGCTTTTACCTAAATAGGACAGACCCTCAATTAAGGCATAAGTAGAAGAAGAGTGTCTTAAAACATTGTAGAATCCAATTTCATTATCAAAATGAGGAAAATATCCATAAATATATTTACCATTATCTAACAACATATTTTGTAAGAAATTAGTACTACTTTCAATTAATTGATCAATTTCATTATTTAAATCATTTACTTTTCTTAAACCTTTTTTATAGCCTTCGCTATATAGTTCATGTACTTCTTCATCACCTATAAAGAAACCTTGTGTATAGAATTTAATAACTTCTTTTTCATTATAGAACTCACTAGAAAATGCCTTTTTATTTGTAGTATATTTGCGTAAATAATTATTGATGTTTTTTTCCGAAAGAAATAACTCTTTAGTAGTATTATCTGGTCGAACAAAAGCATTCGCGTTAATTTCTTCAGGTAATACTGCAAAATTCCATTGACTATCAAATGCTATACCAAAATCTACATAATTTCTTCTTGTATTGATCAGTGTTTTTTTTAATTCTTTAAATAATATTTTTTCAGTCGA
>NZ_KV840155.1:0-1478 GCF_001839115.1 Staphylococcus sp. HMSC62B09 | reverse complement strand
AGAAACAGAAGAAGCGCCAAAAGCTGAAGAAACAAGCAAAGCAGCAACAGAAAAAGCACCAAAAGCTGAAGAAACAAACAAAGTAGAAACAGAAGAAGCGCCAGCAGCTGAAGAAACAAACAAAGCAGCAACAGAAGAAACACCAGCAGTTGAAGACACAAATGCTAAGAGCAATTCAAATGCTCAACCATCAGAAACTGAGAGAACTCAAGTTGTAGATACAGTTGCTAAAGATTTATATAAAAAATCTGAAGTTACAGAAGCAGAAAAAGCTGAAATTGAAAAAGTATTACCAAAAGATATTTCAAACTTATCTAATGAAGAAATTAAAAAAATAGCTTTAAGTGAAGTACTTAAAGAAACAGCTAACAAAGAAAACGCACAACCAAGAGCAACATTCCGTTCAGTAAGCAGCAATGCTAGAACAACAAATGTTAACTATTCAGCAACAGCATTAAGAGCAGCTGCACAAGACACAGTTACTAAAAAAGGAACTGGTAACTTTACTGCGCATGGAGATATAATCCATAAAACTTATAAAGAAGAATTCCCTAATGAAGGCACGCTAACTGCATTCAATACAAACTTCAATCCTAATACAGGAACTAAAGGCGCATTAGAATATAATGATAAAATAGATTTTAATAAAGACTTTACAATTACTGTTCCAGTAGCAAACAACAACCAAGGTAATACAACAGGAGCAGATGGCTGGGGCTTCATGTTTACTCAAGGGAATGGCCAAGACTTCTTAAACCAAGGTGGTATTTTAAGAGACAAAGGTATGGCAAATGCATCTGGTTTTAAAATTGATACGGCATATAATAATGTTAATGGTAAAGTCGATAAACTCGATGCAGATAAAACAAACAATCTAAGTCAAATTGGCGCAGCAAAAGTTGGTTACGGTACATTTGTTAAAAATGGTGCAGATGGTGTGACTAACCAAGTTGGTCAAAATGCCCTAAATACAAAAGATAAACCTGTAAATAAAATAATTTATGCAGATAATACAACTAATCATCTTGATGGTCAATTCCATGGCCAAAGATTAAATGATGTAGTATTAAATTATGATGCAGCAACAAGTACAATAACTGCTACATATGCAGGAAAAACATGGAAAGCTACTACAGATGATTTAGGAATTGATAAATCACAAAAATATAATTTCTTAATTACTTCAAGTCATATGCAAAATAGATATTCTGATGGAATTATGAGAACAAATCTTGAAGGTGTAACAATTACAACGCCTCAAGCTGATTTAATTGATGATGTGGAAGTAACGAAACAACCAATTCCTCATAAAACTATTCGTGAGTTTGATCCAACTCTAGAACCAGGCTCACCTGATGTTATTGTACAAAAAGGTGAAGATGGAGAGAAAACAACAACTACACCAACTAAAGTTGACCCTGATACAGGAGATGTAGTTGAACGTGGTGAACCAACAACAGAAGTAACAAAAGAACCAG
>NZ_KV840154.1:67006-88659 GCF_001839115.1 Staphylococcus sp. HMSC62B09 | reverse complement strand
ACTCATCAGTCCGATTTGACGTAGAGCCATAATTAGTTCAACATTAGGAGGTTTTCTATGATAATACGCGTTTTAATCTTCTGTATAAAAGCGTAAATATAATTGAAATCACGATACCTTTTATAATATTGAAAGGTATAACTCCTGATAAAATGATAATTTTTAGATTGTTAAAGACATCACCTAAATTAAAAATCATTCCATATAATGGAAGTAAAACAAAGTAATTCAGTATACTAAGTACGATAGTCATTACTATAGTACCTATTGCTAGCCCCACAACCAATGAACGTGGTGTATCACTATGACGGCCTTGACGCTTAGTTACATAATAAGCGGATAACAGGAAACTAACACCTGCTAAAAAATTGGCAACTGGACCAACAGGATCTCCCATATTGAATAAAAAATTAAGTATATTTTTGATAAGTGCTACTAAAATACCAGCAATGGGACCTAAAAGAAATGTTGCTAATAAAGTTGGAACATCACTAAAGTCTAATGTTAAGTATGGTGGTAAAAAAGGTAGCGGAAATTTAATGAATGTTAAAATAAACGCTATGGCACTTAACATGCTAATAGTGATAAGACGTTTGTTTTGTTGCATATTTAATTTTCTCCTTTCATTCATCTTACATAGAATAGGAGATAATTTTGCACAACAAAAAAACCTCCATCTTCTCCCATCCAGACTATACTGTCGGCTTCAGATTTCCACTGAATCAGCCACTTCAAAGAAGCGGGTCGCAGGCTTAATTTACTGCCGGTTGGGAATTGCACCCTACCCCGAAGATGAATTATATAATTGATTAATTTAATTTTTATATTACCTTATGTGAAAGCATTGCGCAATAATGGTGCTTAGACTTATTTAAAAAAGAGCAATACACCATTCTTAAGTACAAGGTGTTTGCTCTTAGATAAAATAAATATATTAATAGGTATATTTATTTTTAGGCTTTGGTAACTTAATTATGAATGTTGTACCTTTGTTTACTTCACTTTCAACTTTAATAGTACCACCATGTTCTTCGATTATCATTTTACAGATAAATAGTCCTAAACCAGTTCCCTGTTTACCTCTAGTTCTTGAAGCCTCTACTTTATAAAATCTGTCGAATACGAGTTCAATATGCTCTGGAGATATGCCGCTACCAGTATCTTTAATGTACAACGTTTGATAGGAATCATCCGTAGTTGTTGTAATTGATATTGAATCACCTGGTTGAGTATAACGTGTGGCATTGTCAATTAAATTTGTTAGAACTTGGTCTATGCGATCGGCATCGTATTCCCATAATTCATCACCGATGTTTGGTTCTAATGACATATTTAATTCTAAATCATCAGCCTGTTGTTTATATTTCATTTGCATTTTAGATAGTAAAGGTTTAATGGGTTGTTTTTCTTTATTAACAGTTAAACCCTCTGCATCCATGCGAGCCACATTTAATAATTCATTTACTAATCGATTTAAACGTTTCGTTTCATCTAATACAATTGATAAAGAATCTCGAATTTCTTCTGGTTCGGTTACAATACCATCTACAATTGATTCAGTGTAACCTTGTAATAACGAAATAGGTGTACGTAATTCATGTGAAACATTGGCAATGAAATCTTTCTTCATCTGATCTAAATTATGTTCATTAGTCATATCTCTTATAATGACTACAATTCCACTACGGCCATCTTGTTGAATTCTCTCTACATAACTCATGATTATGACGTAATATTTATTGTTAATCTCATATTCTTGGAATTCGGTGTCTTTTGAAACAAATGTAGTTTCAATTTGCTTTTCAATTTCTTTATATACAGTTTTGTCTATTGATTTAATAATATCGTCAGCCATTTTATTTGAAAGAATAACTTCCCTCTTATCATTTAAACCCAATACACCTTCAATCATAGAATTAATCAAACTATCTCTTATATTTTTTTGAGTTGAAAGTGCCTCTATATTCTCTTGTATTTCAGAACTCATATTATTAAACGTATGTGATAATTCGCCTATCTCATCTTTAGTTGAAACACTTGTCTGTTTTGAATAATCACCTTTAGAAATATTAATAGCTTGAGTTCTAAGTTGTCGTAAAGGTTTAGTAATTCTATTTGACAAAAAGAATGCAAATATTGTTGAAATAGCGATAAATATAATGGCGGTGATTAAAATGATAATGGTAATTGCATTATTAGTATCTTCAATAGACTTTAAATCTTGATAAATGAATACTGCACTATATTTTGAATTTGCATTTTCTTGCGCTTTCATAGGATAGCCTAACAAAATATAGGAATGGGAATTACCGTTATTACTTATTGTTATATTTTGAGTGGTAGACTTTCCTTGAGAGAAGACGCGTTGGAATTGCGAATTCTTGTGTATCTCTTCAAGCATTTTGTCTTTAGTATTGCTATTTGAACTTTTAAAACTTGAAGACTTATTAGCCATTATAATAACGCCACCTGATCCATCTATTAATTGTTGGCTGTGTTCTATGGCTAAAGTTTTATTATCAGCTTGTTCAACTAAGTGGCTGATTCTAGACGCATCTTCTCTTATAGCATTTTCAGTTTGTTGTGTGTAGTAGTATTGTATAAAAGTAATTAATGCCGCACTTAATAAAATTAAAACTGTCGTTACTATGAAAAGTATAGTTAACCACAGTTTTATTACCACACTATTTAGTCGATTCGTCATTAGACTTTACCTCGAATTTGTAACCAACACCCCAAACAGTTTGAATCATATGTGCAGCATCTTCTGATACACGATTAAGTTTCTCACGCAGGCGTTTAACATGAGTGTCTACTGTTCTTAAATCACCATAAAATTCATAATGCCATACTTCTTTTAAAAGTTGTTCACGATCAAACACTTTATTAGGTGTCTTAGCTAAATAAATAAGTAATTCGTACTCTTTTGGAGTTAAATTAACTTGTTGGTTATCTGCTAATACACGATGTGCATCATTATCAATAATTAAATGATTAAATTCAATAACATCTCTTGCATGAGGTTCACTTTGTTCAGGTTTAGAAGATTGCGTTCTACGTAATAATGCTTTTACTCTTAAAACAACCTCTCTTGGTGAGAATGGTTTGACGATATAATCATCTGCGCCAGACTCAAATCCTTCTACCCTATTTGTTTCTTCGCCTTTAGCTGTAAGCATAATAATAGGTGTGTCTTTATGTTCACGTAACTTAGATGCTACTTCAATACCTTCCATTTCTGGTAACATCAAGTCTAAAAGTATGCACGCATAGTCATTTTCTATAGCAAGATTATAAGCTTCTTTGCCATTACTTGCTTCATGAATCGTAAACGATTCTCTCTCTAGGTATAGTTTCAATAATCTTCTGATTCTATCCTCATCGTCTACAATTAATATTTCATTTGTCATTTTGTTTATACCTCCTACACATGCTCAATTCACTCATTATTATAGCATACAGCATGATTGAAAGCTTTACTTTAAAGTTAACTTTGTGAAAAAAATAGCAAGAGAAATTAATATCATTTAATTTCTCTTGCTATTGTAAAATATACTTCATTTATTTTCCGTTTTCTGCCATATGTCTTAATACTTTAACTTCATGAGGTGTCAGTACTCTGCCCTCACCTGCATTTAATCCTTTAAGGTTCAAATTGCCGAACTCAATTCTTGTTAATTTATCAACTTGATGTCCAAAATGCTCGAACATACGACGAACTTGTCGATTTCGTCCTTCACTAATAGTGATTTCTACAAGTGTAATATTTTTATCTTTATCTTGCTTTTTTACTTTGACTTGAGCTGGTTGGGTAAAACCATCTTCAAGTTCAATTCCATTTTCTAAAGCTTTAACTTCTTCTCTCATGAGGTAACCTTTTAATTTAGCCACATATTTTTTTTGAATATGATATCTTGGATGAGTCATTAAGTTTGTAAATTCGCCATCATTAGTAAGTAACAATAATCCTGATGTATCATAATCTAATCTACCAACAGGATAAATTCTTGTCTCTAAATCTTTAAAGTAGTCAGTAACCACAGTTCGTCCTCTATCGTCAGACACACTTGTTATAACTTGAGTTGGTTTATAGAACAAAATATACATTTTGTCTTCTTGTTCAATTTTAATTCCTTCAACCTCAACTGTATCAGAACTTTTTACTTTAGTACCTAATTCAGTTACGGTTTGCCCGTTAACTTTAACTTTGCCTTCGGTAATTAAAGTTTCAGCTTTTCTTCGTGAAGTGTATCCACTATTAGCAATTCGTTTTTGAAGCCTTTCTAATTCTTTACTCATTTTGTATCTCCTTTTTGATTTACTAAATTACTAAAGAAATCTTCCATTTCTTCTTCATCTTCTTCAGTTGTTGGTAAATCTTCCATTTTTTCTATTCCAAATACATTTAAAAACAAATCCGTTGTTTGTAAAGCATGACTACGAGAATTTTCTACATCTTTAGCTTCAATTAATCCACGTGCAATTAATGTTCTAACTGCACCATCAGAATTAATTCCTCTAATTAATTCTATGTCACTACGACTCAATGGCTGATTATACGCAATAATTGATAATGTTTCCATTGCAGCTTGAGATAATTTCATATTAGATTTTTGTTCAATTAATTGTTCGATATAAGGTGAAGCTCCTTTTTTTGAAGTTAAAATATATGTTGAACCAAATTTTTGAATTATTAAACCACTAGAGGTGTATGATGAAATTAATTCAGATAATTTAGCTTGATTAATATCGAGAATTTCTAATAATTGCTTTTCGTCAAGCCCTTCATCCCCAGCTGTGTATAGTAATGCTTCTATGATTCCGTGTTTATCCAATATTAAAATTCACTCCTCTAATGATACGTATATCATCAAAATTTCTAACTTGTTCTATGTTAATTACTCCTGATTTAGACATCTCCAATATAGCTAAAAAGTGAGTAACCACCTGTTCTATTGGCTCGCTAAAAGTAAATAAACTGAAGAAATTAAAAGATGTATGATGCTTTAATTGTGTAGTTACCTTTTCAGTAGCTTGTTGAATAGTGAAACTTTCTTTAATTATTTCAACTGTCTTAGGTTTATTAAGAGCTAATCTGCTTTTAACGCGTTGATAAGCAACAATTAAATCTGTTAAATCTAAGGTTTGGCTTTCATCCCATGTTACGTTTTTCTCAAGATGGGATAGGTCAGTTGGGTGTTTAGTAAAATAGTGCTCTCGCTCTTCTTTTTTCTCAGTTAACAATTGTGTGTATTCTTTATAATTTTGATATTCAATTAATCGCCCTACCAAATCTTCACGAGGATCTTCTTCAAGGTTATCGTCTACATCATGTTGAGGGAGTAATAATTTACTTTTTATCATTAATAGCTCTGAAGCCATAACTAAATATTCACTAGCTACATTAATTTCTAGTTGCTTCATAGCGTGGACGTATTGCATATATTGCTCTGTTAATGATTTCATTGGTATATCATAAATATCAATTTCATATTTTTGAATTAAGTGGAGTAGCAAATCTAATGGGCCATTAAAGGCATCTAATTTTACTTCATACATATTAATCGTCCTCATATTGAATCTCTATCGTGCATAATTTCCTAAAATATTATAGCATGAATAATACAAACATTAAATTAAGGATGAGATGGATTGGACAAAGCCTTAATCGATTTTTATTATTATTTTCACAAACACCAACATTATTTCTTATGTCATGATATTTTGGAAGAAGCATGGAAATCAAATATAAATTTTTCTAAAAAGGATGGCATAGTGAGTTTAATTTTATTTTCAACTGCTATGTACCATTATAGAAGAGGTAATACAAAAGGTGCACTTGTAACTTTGAAAAAGTCATTGAGCACTTTTGAAAAAGCAAATGATAAAACGTTGTTGCAACTTAATGAGCAAGATTATAAAACATTAATTTTAAGTCAAATTAAATCCATTGAAGATTCAAAATCTTTTAAACCTGTATACATACCGATAAATAATATTTTTGAAAAACAGATTATTGATACTTATCCAGATTACAAATTTACAACACTTTTAACTCAAGATGAATATATAATTAATCATCATAAAAAACGAGATAGAAGTGATGTAATCAGTGCAAGACATCAAGCGATGATTGAAAAACAAAATATTAGGAGTGGAAAAGATTTAAAATAAAATTTAGTGTAGCTCGACTTACATTAATTATAAAATATCTTTTTGGAAACTTTTATGAAAGTATTCTTAATCCACTCCCAATTTAAGAGTATTTATTTGTGGTCTAGGCTCTCGGATGAAATTGGTTATACATCTGTCTGATTTGAGTTTTAGAAACATGTGTATATAACTGAGTAGTAGAAATATCAGAATGACCTAACATCTCTTGAACTGCTCGTAAATCTGCGCCATTTTCTAATAAATGAGTAGCAAACGAGTGTCTTAATGTGTGTGGGGTCAAAGTTTTAGTAATATTCGCTCTTAAACCATATTGTTTAATTAGCTTCCATATACCTTGACGTGTCAAAGGTCGACCATGCAAGTTCAAAAACAGTACATTCGTTACCGTTTTTTTAAGTAATTGAGGTCTAACAGTATTGATATAAGTATCTAAATATTCAATGACAGTGTCACCTAAAGGAATGATTCTCTCTTTGTTCCCTTTACCGAAAACTTTAACAAATCCCATAATTAAGTTGACATCGTCTATCTCAATTTGTATTAATTCAGTAACACGCATGCCTGTTGCGTATAATAATTCTAAAATTGTACGATCGCGATACCCATTATTTTTAGTTAAATCCGGTGTTTCTAGTAACTGAATTACTTCTTCAACATCTAAAACATCTGGAAGTTTTTTTTCGTACTTAGGCGTTTCAATTAAAACGGTGGGATCTTTAGCAGCATATTTTTCGCGTAAAGCAAATTGATGAAAACTACGTATTGTTGAAATAAATCTTGCAATAGATTTTGCGGACGCGCCTTGATCTATTAGAGAACCAAGGCATTCTTGTATTGTTTGTCTATCTATAAAATCAATATGAGCAATTTTTTGTTCTTGCATATATAATTGATATTTTTTCAAATCTCTGCGATAAGCGCCAATCGTATTTTCACTTAAACCTTTTTCAATTTGTATAAATTTTAAATATTCCTCGATAATTGTTTCCATGACAACACCTCTATTTGAATAAACTCAAAATCATTTTTATGTAAAAGTATTAAGAAAGACTAAGACAATGATTTAAAATTGTCCTAGTCTATAAGTTAATCTATTTTCCTTTAGCTTGGCATTCAGCGCAAACGCCGTGAAAAGTTAATCTGTGATCAAGAATTTTAAAGTTATATTCTGTTTCTACTCTTTCTTCAACTTGAGGTAATAAGTCTTCATGAATTTCATCAACTTTACCACATTCCATACACACTAAATGGTGATGGAAGTGTTTAGCGCCCTCTTTTCTTAAATCAAAGCGTGCAACACCATCACCAAAATTAATTTTGTCAACTACTTTTATTTCAGCTAAAAGTTCTAATGTTCTATAAACAGTTGCTAGTCCAATTTCAGGTGCTTTGTCTTTCACTTTTAAATAAACATCTTCCGCGCTTAGGTGATCCTTTTCATTTTCAATTAGAACTCGTACTGTGGCTTCTCTTTGTGGTGTTAATTTATATGAAGATTGTTGTAATTGTTGTTTAACTCGATTTAATCGTTCTTCCATGGGAGCGACACTCCTCTATCAATAATTATAATCATTTTAAATTGAAAATATTTCAATTACTAAATTACCAATATTTTCAATTAAATGCAAGAGCTTTACAGCACTTAATTAGAATGATTATAATTTAATAATATATATTGTAAACCAATTATGGTTTTAGCATCTTCTATTTCATGATTATCAAGCAATGCTTTTATATCTGAAATCGGTACTTTATGCAATTCAACAAACTCATCTTCATCTAGGTTAAGTTGCCCTTCGCTTAGATTATTGCTGAAGTATATAGTGAGTTTTTCATTTGTGAATCCAGGACAACCATACATGTCTGTTATAAATTCTAAATTATTTGCCACATAACCTGTTTCTTCTTCTAATTCTCGTTTGGCAGCCTCTTCACGAACTTCATCTTGTTCTAATTTTCCAGCGGGTATTTCTAACAAAGCTTTTTCAACTGGTTTACGAAATTGCTTAACAAGTAATACTTCATCATTAGGCGTTATTGCACAGACTGCCACTGCACCGTTATGGTAGACTAATTCCCTTCTAGAAGTATTGCCATCAGGCAACTCCACATCATGAATTTCTAAATCTATAATTTTGCCATTATAAATTACTGTTCTATCAAACGTCTTTTCATTAAATTCCATTAAATTCACGTCCCTTTCAATTCATTATATAAATTGGTAAGATGAATGCGTTACCTAAAGTTTATCGGAAGGAGATTGGACATGCAAAAGAATATTTTAAAGAGTGGCATCGAAATTTCAGAATTAGGGTTAGGTTGTATGAGTTTAGGTACAGAGTATGCTAGTGCTGAACCTATCATTGAAAAAGCAATCGAAAGTGGTATCACTTACTTTGATACTGCTGATATTTATGATAGAGGGACTAATGAAGAAATTGTGGGCAAAGCTTTAAAAAAATATCAAAATCGTGATGATATTGTAATTGGAACAAAAGTTGGAAATCGCCCTACTGAAGATGGAGGTACAACATGGGACCCTTCTAAGAAATATATTAAAGAAAGTGTAAAGGGATCATTAAAACGATTAGGACTAGATCATATAGATTTATATCAATTGCATGGTGGTACAATAGATGATCCATTGGATGAAACGATTAGTGCATTTAATGAATTAAAGCAAGAAGGTATCATTAAGGCATATGGTATTTCTTCAATACGCCCAAATGTTATTGATTATTATTTAAAACATAGTGAAATCGAGACAATTATGTCGCAATTTAATTTAATTGATAATCGTCCAGAACAATTATTGAGTGACATCCATGCGAAAGGCGTTAAAGTGTTAGCACGCGGACCCGTATTTAAAGGGTTGTTAACTTCCAATAGTATTGATGCTTTAGATCATAAATTTAGTGAGGGCATATTTGATTATACACATCATGATTTAGGAGAAACGATTGCTTCTGTTAAAGAAATAGAAAGTAATCTTAGTGCTTTATCTTTTGAATATTTAAAATCTCATGATGCACTTGGCGCAATTATCGTTGGCGCTAGTTCGCCACAACAATTAGAAGAAAACGTTAATAATTACAATAAAAAAGTAAGTCTTGATCAAGTGAAAGCAGCTCGAGAAAGAGTGAAGAACTTAGAATATACTCAACATTTAAAATAGATAACATACTTAATTAGTTTTTTAATAATCTCTTAGGTGTTAGGGACAATAAATTAAAAACTTGTCCTAAACACCTTTTGTTTCAATTTAAATTGATTTAATTTAATATTGCTTTAAATACCTATGTTTATCATGTTCACTTTCTTCTTTAATGACTACATTCATGATTTCTCCTCTTAATATTAGCTCATGAAATTTGAAATCTATAAATGATTGTTCGGCAGAATCTAATGAATCATAATAGTCTTGTCCTAATAAATCTGTAATAGTAAAAATTGATTGTGATGATAGTGTATTCACATTCTCAATACATTGTTTGACGTCTCGGTTCACACAACATAACATACAATCACTCCTATTTACTGTTTGTTCTTAAATAAAAATGGAAAAAGCGATTCAAGAAATCTAGGGCATAATTGATAAAATTTTAAAGCGGAGTGCATCCATTTAGGTTGATTGATTTCACATTTACGTTTAATAATACCGTCAATAATATCTTTAGCTAATAGTGTTGGATCTAACATCATTGCGTCATACTTATGTGCATATGCGAGACTTGGATCTGCTTTTTCGTGAAAAGGCGTTCGAACAGGTCCGGGATTAACTAACATGACATGGTAAGATGGATGTTCTAAACGAAGTGCATTTAGAACTGCATTAAAAGCCGCTTTAGATGCACCATAATAAGCCGCATTTGCTTGTGTGATGAATGCTGCTTGACTCGAAATCCCTACAATACTCGCATGTTTGGATAAATATGGCAGTAAGGCATGCAGTAATAAATTAAAACCGATGATATTAACTTCGTAAGTTTCTAACATTTCATTAGTGGAATGTTGACTTATCGATTTAAAATACCCAAGCCCAGCACTATAAATGATACCGTCAATTTGAGTATCGATATATTGTGGTAACATGCTAATAGCATTTTTATCTTGCAAATCACAAGTTAGCATTTGTACTCTTTTTTCAAATGGTTTGAAATTGATTTGTTTATACTTTTCTTTGTTCCTAGCAAGAATTGTAACATTAGCCCCTTTTTTGATAAGTTGCTTAGTGATTTCAAGCCCCAATCCACTAGTGCCTCCAGTAACGATATAATGTTTACCTAACATAGTAATACCCTCTTTAATTATGATTAAGATTATAATAACCTAAATCATTTCATACATAAAGTTATCTATTATATAAAAAGAAGTGCCCCGGGATTACCTGAACTAAAGCTCATGCGTATAGTGCACTAACTTTTATAAAAAAAGTGCTACTAATATGTTACTATGGTTTTATAAATTAAAGAGTGAGGATGATGTTGTCAATGAAATTAGTATTTTATGGTGCAGGAAATATGGCACAAGCAATCTTCAAAGGTATAATAAATTCAAAAAAATTAAAGTCACATGATATATACTTAACAAATAAATCGAATGAAGAAGCGTTAAAAAATTTCGCTGAGGAATTAGGTGTTGAATACAGCTACGATGATGAAAACTTATTACAAGACGCAGATTATGTCTTCTTAGGTTCTAAACCTTATGATTTCGAAAAAGTAGCACAAAGAATTCAACCATACATCAATGAAAACAATCGCTTTATTTCTATTATGGCTGGTTTACCTATCAATTATATTCAGGAACAATTACATGTTGAAAATCCTATCGCTCGAATTATGCCTAATACAAATGCACAAGTTGGTCATTCTGTAACAGGTATCAGCTTTTCAGGAAATTTTGGACCTAAATCAAAGGAAGAGGTTATCGATTTAGTAAATGCTTTTGGTTCAGTAATTGAGGTGGATGAAGACCACTTACATCAAGTAACTGCGATTACAGGAAGCGGTCCTGCATTTTTATATCATGTCTTTGAACAATATGTTAAAGCAGGTACAGATTTAGGTCTTGAGAAAGATCAAGTTGAAGAATCAATTAAAAATTTAATTATTGGTACAAGTAAGATGATTGAAAGATCAGATTTAAGTATGGAACAGTTGCGTAAAAATATTACTTCTAAAGGTGGAACAACTCAAGCGGGTTTAAATGCATTAGCTCAACATGATATTGAAGCAATCTTTAAGGATTGTTTGAATGCAGCAGTTCATCGTAGCGTTGAATTATCTAAAAATGAAGATAATTAAATTTTACTGTAAAAGAGACTAGGATAATGATTTCTCTGTGACTTCTATATCCTAGTCTCTTACTTTGTAATTTTAATTATACTTACTTTAAAGAGTTAAAGAATTAGTAGTTATTAAATTTTAAACGTATCAAAATCTTTAACAAATTCAAAATTTGGAACGTCTTCATGTGTCTTTAATTGTTGTTTAATAAGTTGAATATTCTCGTGATTATAGCGATTACTTAAATGTGTGATTAAGCTTCTTTTTACATTAGCTTGTTTTATTAATTCAAAAACATCTTCAATATGACTATGGTGATAATTATTTGCTAATGTTTTTTCGCCTTCAATGTATGTAGCTTCATGAATCATTACATCAGAATCTTTAGCAATGCTTAATTCCGACTGACATGGTTTTGTATCACCAAAGATGGATATAATTGGTCCGGGTTTAGCTGGCCCTTTGAAATCATCCGAATTATATACTTGTCCTTCATATTCAAAATTATCATAAGATTTTACTTCTTGATATTTTGGTCCAGGATATAAACCAATAGATTTAAGTGCCTCAACATCAATTGTTCCTGGTGTCGTCGGAGATTCAATGCGATAACCATAAGAAGGGATACCATGATTTAACAAATGTGCACTAATTGAGAATCCTTTATGATGATATGTGAAATGATTATCAATTTCTATATAAGTAATCGGATAGTTTAGATGAGATTCAGATAATCTTAGTGTAGTCTCAATAAATTGCTGTAAACCTCTAGGACCAATAACTGTCAGTGGTTTGTTTTCTCCACCTTGAAAAGAACGGCTTGTAAGTAGTCCAGGCAATCCGAAAATATGATCTCCGTGCATATGCGTTATAAAAATATGGTCAACTTTTCCTAGCTTAATTGAATGATGTAAAATTTGATGTTGTGTGCCCTCTCCGACATCAAATAGCCATATACTATTCGAAAAAGGTTCAAGGTTCAAAGCTATAGCTTGAGTATTTCTCTCTTTAGTAGGTAACCCAGCACTTGTTCCGAAGAATGTAACTTCCATGCATATGCCTCCTTTTCCTTCATTATATTTTATCATATGTGATTATTTTTGCTATAAAAAGACATAAAATAAATGCATTAGATACATTTTGAGTTATAATGATATTAAATTGTGCATCATTCCATTATATAAGTGCCCTAGCAAAATAATAAATATTAGGCAAATCAGTTTGAAGCGGTGCAAATATAATTTATAATAATACAATCATAGTATTAATAGAATTGAGGTTTTGAACTTGAGTAAACATTCTAAACATATTCCTTGTTTAATTACTATTTTCGGTGCTACCGGAGATTTAAGTCATAGAAAATTATTTCCATCACTATTCCATTTATTTCAACAAGATAATTTAGATGAACATATTGCAATAATTGGAATTGGACGTAGAGATTACACGAACGAAGTCTTTCGTGAACAAGTTAAAAGTTCTATCCAAAAGCATGTCAAAGATACGGATCAAATAGATGCATTTATGGAACATGTCTATTATTTTAAACATGATGTAAGTGATGAACAAAGTTATTATTCATTATTGAGTTTTTCAAATGAATTAGATTCACAATATCAGTTAAAAGGAAATCGCTTATTTTATTTAGCAATGGCACCTCAATTCTTTGGTATTATTTCGGATTACTTAAAATCATCTGGTTTAACTGATACTACTGGTTTTAAACGATTAGTTATTGAAAAACCATTTGGCAGTGATTTAAAATCGGCTGAGCAATTAAACAATCAATTAAGACGCTCATTTAAAGAAGAAGAAATATACAGAATTGATCATTATTTAGGTAAAGATATGGTTCAAAATATAGAAGTCTTACGCTTTTCAAATGCGATGTTTGAACCATTATGGAATAATAAATATATTTCAAACATTCAAGTAACATCCTCAGAAGTATTAGGTGTTGAGGACCGTGGAGGTTATTATGAATCTAGTGGCGCATTAAAAGATATGGTACAAAATCATATGTTACAAATGGTGGCCCTTTTAGCTATGGAAGCGCCAATTAGCTTAAATAGTGAAGATATACGTGCTGAAAAAGTTAAAGTATTGAAATCACTTAGACAGCTTGAACCTCAAGAAGTAAAACAAAATTTTGTACGTGGACAGTATGATGAAGGATTTATTGATGGTGAAAAAGTCATTGCCTATCGAGAGGAAGATCGAGTAGCCGAAGATTCAAATACTCCAACTTTTGTATCAGGCCGACTAACAATTGATAACTTCCGTTGGGCTGGTGTACCTTTCTATATTAGAACGGGAAAACGTATGAAATCTAAATCGATTCAAGTTGTAGTTGAGTTCAAAGAAGTACCAATGAACTTATACTATCAGACCGATAAATTGTTGGATTCAAACTTATTAGTTATTAATATTCAACCTAATGAGGGTATATCACTTCATTTAAACGCGAAAAAGAACATCCAAGGTATTGATACAGAACCCGTTCAATTATCATATGCAATGAGTGCTCAAGATAAGATGAACACTGTGGATGCCTATGAAAATTTATTATTCGATTGTTTAAAAGGTGATGCTACAAACTTTACACATTGGGAAGAATTAAAATCTACATGGAAGTTTGTTGATGTTATACAAGATGAATGGACAATGAATGAACCTAACTTCCCTAACTATGAGTCAGGTACAAATGGACCATTAGAAAGTGATTTACTATTAAGTAGAGATGGTAATCATTGGTGGGATGATATACAATAAATAGACAATTGATAAGCCTATAGTGAAGCCTTCTGGACTAAAGTAATATTTTGAGTTCAAGTATTATTTTAATAGTAGCTACCTAAATTGAGCATGTGCTTATAGCCAGCCTCTTTCAACTATAGTCATTCTTTTGGTGGTGGGACAATGAATTGATTTTAAATTCTGACCTACCACCCTTTTCTATTAAAAAATTTTCAATATGGCACATGTTAAGATGTATATTTTCTAAAAATAAGGTAAAATAAAAGTTAATGATTGTAAATTTATTGGAGTGAGAGTTTTGGACGTTATCAAGCAGATACAACAGGCAATTGTATTTATCGAAGATCGTTTATTAGAGCCGTTTAATTTGCAAGATTTGAGTGATTACGTTGGTCTTTCTCCTTACCATCTTGATCAATCATTTAAAATGATTGTTGGACAATCACCTGAACATTACGCACACGCAAGAAAAATGACTGCAGCTGCTAAAGAAATGGTTCAAAGTTCTTCGAGGTTAGTAGATGTCGCAAAAAAGTATAACTATCATAGTTCAAATGATTTTGCGAATGATTTTAGTGATTTTCATGGAATTTCACCAATTCAAGCATCTACAAAAAAAGATGAATTAAAATTACAAGAACGTTTATATATAAAGTTGACAACTACTGAACGAGCACCTTATCCATATAGACTAGATACCACGGAAGATATAGCATTAGTAGGTTATGTACGTTATATTGAAGCAAATAATTTATCTAATCCTTATAAAGTTCCTGATTTTTTAGAAGATTTAATTCTTGATGGTAAAATAAAAGATTTAAAAAGGTATAATAACATAAGTCCATATGAGTTGTTTGTAATCACTTGTCCATTAGATAATGGATTGGAATTATTTATTGGTGTTCCAAGTGATAGATATCCATCTCATTTAGAAAGTAGAATATTACCTGGAAGACATTATGCGAAATTTAATCTCCAAGGTGAAATAGACTATGCGGTTAATGAAGCTTGGTATTATATCGAATCAAGTTTACAACTTACTTTACCTTATGAAAGAGATAGCTTATATGTTGAAATATATCCCTTTGATGTCTCATTTGAGGACCCATTCACTAAAATTCAATTATGGTTGCCAATTGAACAAGAAAATTATGATTTGTAAATATCAAAGAAATACATTCTCTAATCAAAGCACCATATCTTTTTGCAAATCTATAACGATAAGTGTTATAATATAACTAACAAGAATATCTGCATTTTATGCACCAATCCCCTCACTATGCCAGTAGTGAGGGGATTTTTTTGGTGTGGCTTGTCGCCTATTTACTTATTGTTACGGTTTCGAAGCCAATACGAAAATAACGCAACAATACAACCACTTGTTACTGTGGCTACGATGTGCACAAGAATATCTGCCATTTTAGCACCCCCTCTCTGCGTATAGATAAACGCCTGAGAGATAGGCGACTTATTTATTATATCATCTCTAATATATGAGTCATGTATTATTTACGGCCGTAAAATGATTTTTTATTTTTCAAAAGAAAACGAGGTTAGGACAAAAAAGTATGTCCTAATATTGCTTATGAATTAAATTTCTGCTACAAATGCTTCGAATGGCTTAAGTGATTTTGAATCTAATTGACTATTGTAGTTATGTAATTTGATTGCATTCTCATCGATATCAAAAGGTAATGTTAATGAACTTTGTTTATCAGTTAAGTTACCTGCAACCACTACAGTTTTGCCTTCTAATTGCCTAGTATAAGCAAACACATTTTCATTTTCTGCATCAATTAAATCAAACTGTCCGTACGTATAAATTTCATGAGATTTCTTTAATTGAATCAATTTTTTGTAAAAATTAAGTACAGAATGCTCGTCTTCTAATTGATGAGCTACATTAATATCTCTATAATTTGGATTAACAGGGAACCAAGGTTTTCCCTCTGTGAAGCCACCATTTGTAGAATCATTCCATTGCATAGGTGTACGAGAATTATCACGATTTTCCATTCTATACTTATCTAATAATTGATCAACGTCTCCACCTTGTTCTTTTACAATTTTATATTCATTTCTAACCGCAACATCATTAAACGTTTCAATACTTTCAAAAGGATAATTGGTCATACCAATTTCTTGTCCTTGATAGATAAAAGGTGTACCTTGCTGTAAGAAATACACAACGGCATGGCTTGTAGCAGATTCAAACCAGTAATCTTTATCGTTACCCCAAGTTGATACACGACGAGGTTGATCATGGTTTTCTATGAAAAGTGCATTCCAACCAATTCCTTCTAGTCTCTTTTGCCAGCGATTTAACACCTCTTTATATGATTTAACGTCAAATTGAGAATCACCAGTACTCCATAAACCTAAATGTTCAAATTGGAAGATCATATTGAATTTACCTTTATCTTCTCCAACCCACTCTTCTGCATTATCTGGAGTTACACCGTTGGCTTCTCCAACAGTCATAATATCATATTGGCTTAGTGACTCATCTTTCATTTCTTGTAGCCAATTGTGAATACCAGGTTGATTCATATCTACATCAAAGGCTGGAGCATATTTTTTTCCTTCTGGTACAGGTAAGTCACCAGCTTCAAATGTTTTCTTGATATGTGTAATAGCATCGACACGGAATCCATCAATACCCTTTTCAAACCACCAATTCATCATGTTGAATACTGATTCACGTACTTCTGGATTATCCCAATTTAAATCTGGTTGTTTTTTACTAAATAAATGGAAGTAATATTGATTAGTTGTTTCATCAAATTGCCATGTTGAACCATTAAAAATGCTCTCCCAATTATTTGGTTCAGAACCATCATCTTTAGGGTCTGCCCATATGTACCAGTCTCTTTTAGGGTTCTCTTTACTAGATTTTGATTCAATAAACCAAGGATGCTCATCAGATGTATGGTTAACGACTAAATCTAATATTAGTTTCATACCACGGTCATGTACACCTTTTAATAGACGATCAAAATCTTCCATTGTACCAAATTCATCCATAATATCTTGATAATCACTGATATCATATCCATTATCATCATTAGGTGATTTATACATTGGACTTAGCCATATAACATCAATACCTAAGTCTTTAAGATAGTCTAATTTTTCGATTACACCTGGTAAATCACCAATACCATCATTGTTAGTATCATTAAAACTTCTTGGATAAACTTGATACGCTACTGCTTCTTTCCACCAATTTTTATTCATAATTATGCTCCTTTATATTTTTGTAGTTGATACCCTTTCAACTATTTGAGTTGAAATCAATTTTTTTCTAAAAGAAATAGTTTCATTTCTTAATACATCAATGATTGTATTGCCTGCTGTGAGGCCTAATACATCTGGGTTAATGTTTACGCTTGTTTGAGATGGTGTTGCATTTTCAGTGAGAAAAGATGTATTAAACGTGGCAGTTTGTACATCCTCTGGAATGCGTAGTTGATATTCATAAAGCACATTTAATAATTGCATATTTAACATAGCATCAGACGTTATAATCACTGAAGGCGTATGACTAGCATCAATACAATATTGCTTTATACAATCACGTAAATCATTCATGGACTTTATTACGATACAGTCATTTGAAAGTTTAACGTTGTCACAGTATTGTTTAAATCCTACTGTTCTGTCTTCTGTAACTGCATAATGTCCAGATTCTTGTAAAAATAATATATGGCGGTGTCCTAAATGATATAAATATTGTGTTAATTGATAAGCTGCATCGATATTATTATTATCAATATGTATTATATTTTCGTAGTTCAAAGATTTCCCAATTATAAGATAAGGAACTTTAAACTCATAAAGTAGGTGCTCAATAGGATCATCTTTCAATGAATATAAAAGAATAAATCCATCCACACTTTTAGATTGAATCATTGTTTTTACTTCATGATATAAGTCCCTGCTATTTTCCGACACAGTCATTCTAGTTGAATAGCCTCTTACATTACATGCCTGATTAATACCATTAAGAACGTCACTATTAAATGGATTTTGACGTATTTCAGGAGTGGAACTTTTCTGTATTAATCCAATGGTCATTGTTTTATTTGTTATTAATGTTCTTGCCGCTTGATTGGGTATGTATCCTAATTTGGACATAGCCGCTTTGACTTTATTTGAAGTTGCCTCACTAATTTTCGCATTGTTCCGTATCACCCTCGATACTGTAGATGTAGCTACATTAGCCTCTTTGGCAACATCTTTAATTGTAACCGTTGTATATCACCTCAATCTTTAAACTTTAGTAAACGCTTTCAATCATCTTATATTTTCATGGTATAGAATTCGTATTAGGAAGTCAATCATTTTGTGCAATCGTTTGCATAATTTTTAAAAAAGAAGTAAACCATTGAATTGGTTTACTTCTGTAACTAGTATGTGATTACTCTTCAACCCATTGAGTATGGAAGATACCTTCTTTATCTTTACGTTCATACGTATGTGCACCGAAATAGTCACGTTGTGCTTGAATTAAGTTTGCTGGTAAATTTTCAGAGCGATAACTATCATAGTAGTTTACGCTGGCAGAGAATCCAGGTGTTGGTACGCCGTTACGTACACCTGTTGCTACTACATCTCTCAATGCATCTTGATATTCTGTGACAATACCTTTGAAATAAGGATCTAATAAAAGGTTTTGTAATTCTGAGTTGTTATCATATGCGTCTTTAATTTTTTGTAAGAATTGAGCACGAATAATACAACCTTCACGCCATATCATTGCTAAATCGCCTAATTTTAAATTCCATTCATTTTCTTCACTAGCTTTACGCATTTGCGCAAATCCTTGTGCGTATGAACAAATTTTACTCATATATAAAGCTTTACGGATTTTTTCTAAGAATTCATCTTTATTACCAATAAATTCTGCTTTAGGACCGTTTAATTCCTTAGAAGCATTCACACGTTCTTGTTTAATTGATGAAATGAAACGAGCAAATACTGATTCAGTGATAATCGTTAAAGGAATACCTAATTCTAAGGCATTGATAGAAGTCCATTTACCTGTACCTTTTTGACCCGCAGTGTCTAAGATCTTTTCGACAAGTGCTTCATTGTCATCATCTAATTTAGTGAAGATATCACCAGTGATTTCAATCAAATAACTTTCTAATTCACCAGCATTCCATTCTTTAAATGTCTTAGAGATGTCTTCATGTGACATACCTAATAAATCTTTCATCATCGCATAGCTCTCTGCTATAAGTTGCATATCTGCATATTCAATACCATTATGAACCATCTTAACATAGTGGCCGGCACCATTTGGTCCAATATATTCTACACATGATGCACCATCTTTAGCTTTTGCAGCAATTGCATCTAGTATATCACTCACTTTATTATAAGCTGCTTCTTGACCACCTGGCATTAATGAAGGACCAGTAAGGGCACCTACTTCACCACCAGATACACCCATGCCAATAAAGTTAATACCACTTTCAGCTAAGGCTTTATTACGACGGATTGTATCTTGATAATTAGTGTTACCACCATCAATTAAAATGTCATCATCATCTAATAATGGAAGTAAACTGTCAATTGTTGCATCTGTTGCAGGACCTGCTTTAACCATTAATAAAATTTTACGTGGCTTTTCTAATGAATTAACAAATTCTTCCAAAGAATATGTTGGGTGGATTTGTTTACCTTTAGATTCATTAACCATTTCATCTGTTTTTTCGCTTGAACGGTTATATACAGAAACGCTATAACCACGTGATTCAATGTTCCAAGCGAGGTTTTTACCCATTACTGCTAAACCTACTACACCTATTTGTTGAGTCATATTACTTACCTCTCTCATTCAATTTTTCAATAGTATTGTATCATAAAAGTCGAAAGTACTTCACTAAACTAAATTACGATTTAGCTACTAACTCAATAATTTTGACAATTTGTTTTGCTAATTGATTAAGTGAATTCACTGAAATACGTTCAGATGTTGTATGAATATGTTCATAGCCCACACCTAAAATGACTGTAGGGATTCCAAATGTATTAATAATACTGCCATCTGATCCGCCTCCAGCAATAACAGTATCCCCTGCTAATCCAAGTTCTCTAGCACTATTAGTAGCAAATTGAGTTACTTTGTCATCATTTTCTAATTTAAAACCAGGGTAGCTCTTCTCGATGATAACTTTTGCTTCACCACCTAATTCTTGTGCGGTAGTCTCGAATGTTTCCTTCATATGAGTGACTTGTTGTTCAATACTTTGATTATCATGAGAGCGTGCCTCAGCTTCTAAAACTACTTCATCAGCAACGATATTTGTAGCAGAGCCACCATGAAATTTACCTATATTAGCAGTAGTATAGTCATCAATTTGTCCTAGCTTCATGCGACTAATAGCTTTTGCAGCAATGTTTATTGCACTAATTCCTTCTGAAGGTGTACTAGCATGAGCTGTTTTTCCTAAAATAATCGTGTTTATTACCATTTGAGTTGGTGCTCCTACTACTGTTGTGCCAACGGGTTGACTAGCATCAATTGCATAACCAAACTCAGCGTCAATGTATGTTGAATCTAGTTCTTTAGCACCTTTAAGACCAGATTCCTCACCAACAGTAATAATAAATTGGATTTGGCCATGTGGAATTTCATTTTCATTAAGATATTGAATGGTTTCAATTACTGCTGCTAATCCCGCCTTATCATCAGCACCTAGAATAGTACTACCATCAGAATAAATATATCCATCCTCTTTAATTTGAGGTTTAATATTTATTCCAGGTATAACAGTGTCCATGTGACTAGTGAAGTAAATTTTAGACACATCTTCTTTCGCACTAGTGGCTGGTAAAGTACATATAAGATTGTTAGCACCTAACCATGACTTTTCTGATGCATGATCTTCAATTACATTTAAACCTAGTTCTTCAAATTTCTTTTTTAAAATGGGTTGAATGACTTCCTCATGTCCTGTTTCAGAATTTATTTGGACTAATTCTAAAAATGTTTCAAGTAATCGTTGACTGTTTATCATTATGACAAACCCCTTTCTCGTTTGATTTCTATTTTAACTAATTTTCTACAATATCAAAAATAAATTGATTGCCATTTGTATAAAAATCATTTATGGTTAATTTATATATTAAGTAAAGCGTATTATGTAAGTGTTTTTAAATAAGGAGCGTCAAATAGTGAATAATAAAGTGTTAAGAATTATAATAATTGTAATGTTGATTGCAATTGTGGCAGCATTACTACTCACAAGTTTAGTGCCACTAATGTATTAATCTTCGCAATAAAAAAGAGTCCGGGACATAAAGTTCCAGGATAAGTAAATAAAGACAATTTCTATTGAAATAATATAGAAATTGTCTTTTTTATAATGTTTTTAATTACTTTCAGCTCATTGAGCTGTTACTTTTCTTATATTAAGTGCCATT
>NZ_KV840154.1:0-66906 GCF_001839115.1 Staphylococcus sp. HMSC62B09 | reverse complement strand
TTCTGAACAATCATCACATTCATATAATTTAAAGCCTCGTTTAAAACCATTCTTATCATGACGATAGGCATATCTTTTGAATCCTAATCTTTTATTGTTCGGACAAATGAATTCATCGAATTCGGTCTTAGGGATTGATTCAACAATATCATTTACATGTTACCATTTATTGGGATAAGAACTGAAGTTTCCATTGGTAGAGTAAGTCGAGTCATGTTATAATCCCTATACATAAGGCACCTCGTTAATTTAGTTTAATGAAGTTTATTCAATTATACGAAAGTGCCTTATTTTTTAAGTGTTTGAATGTAAAATTACATATAAATAAAAAGTATTTTGGCGAGACTCTTGAGGGAACAGGACAAGCTGAAGACTACAGGCTGAAGCTGTCCCCTAAGAAAGCGAGCCAAGAATACGAAGTATTGTAAATAAAGAAGCCAGTAAATGAATTTATAAAAACTCATTTACTGGCTATTTTGCTAGGAATTATGTACCAGCCTTTTTTTATTTAATCACTAATTATATTTCATTGTGTAACCGTAGTGATCCAAATTGAGATTTAATGTTTAAATACTTTTCTAGTTCATTTAATATTTGCATCATACTTGAACGTGATTTTAAAGATTGATGAGATTTAGGAAGTGGTAATTCGTCTAGTGATAAACGGATTTCATACAGTGAATGTAATCGTAAAGCAGTATAATCATTACTATTTACGTTATTACCAATTTCTGACATTAAATGAGATACATCAGTCAGTAATGGATCATCGACAGTGACTTGATTTAATAACGGTTTAATTCTACGCAATAATTCAAGTTGTTCTTGTCTCATATCAAAATAGTGATAATATGAATTTTCATTTCTAATAAAATGATTTTTAACATCTCTAAATGCGATAGATTTGGCCTTTCGAATGTCTAATTGGAGTTTTTCGAAAGATAAAGTAAGATCATTATTATAATTTGAACAAGCTTCGCTATATGTCATAAAGATTTCTTTAAAGCCTTTTTCTATATCTTTCTTAAAAGAAACTAATGTTTTGTCTAAACTTGGCATAATTAAATTCATAATGAATGCGATTCCTAGTCCAATAGTTAATAAGAGTAATTCATTAATGATTAAATGTAAATTAATCGTAGTTGCATTGAAAACATGTAATAATATAACACAACTAGTTACAACACCCTCTTGAACTTTCAACATAACAGTTATCGGAATAAATAATAATACAATTAATCCCAAAACAAGCGCATTCTGACCTAATAAGCTAAAAACCAATGAACCAAACAGTAGAATTAGTATACAAGAGACAAATCTTGATACGATAGCTTGTACTGAGTGAACTTTAGTATGTTTAATACATAATACAATGAGGATAGCACTTGATGCATAATTATCAAGCCCCATCCATTTAGCTAAAATAACACCTAATGTGATACCTACTGCTGTTTTAAGTGTTCTTAATCCAATCTTATAAGGATTTAACTTTAACATTAGTAAATCCTCTTATCTTTCGTCGCAATATTTATCAAATAGGCCTTGTAACTGATTAATAACATCCATTACATCATGGCCTTCAATTTGATGACGTTCAATCATTTCAGTGATTTTACCATCTTTAATTAATGCAAATGATGGACTTGAAGGTGCGTAACCCTCAAAATAGTCTCTAGCCTGTTGTGTAGCCGCTTTATCTTGTCCAGCAAATACTGTAACAAGTCTATCAGGTAGTTTATCATAGTGTAATGCATGTGATGCTGCTGGACGTGCAATTCCTCCCGCACATCCACAAACTGAATTAACCATTACTAATGAAGTACCATTTTGTTGTAATACTTTGTCAACTTCATCTGCAGTTGTTAATTGTTCATATCCCGCATTTTCAATTTCATTACGAGCTTGTTCAACCACGCCGTTCATATATAAATCAAAATTTAAATCCATTTTAATCACCTTTCAATCTTTTATTTATTCAATGCTATTCTACTAAATATAAGTGTTAGAGTTCAAACAGCTTGTCCATGGAATATGATATATCATTTTAAACTAGTAAATACTTGTATTTTCTATTGTGAATTGTTCAATACGTTCTTTAACTTGAGACATGAAGCGCCCTGTTTGAACACCATCAAGTATTCTATGATCAATCGAAATACACAAATTAACCATGCTTCTAATTGCAATCATATCATCAATAACTACTGGTTTTTTTACAATAGATTCTACTTGTAAAATCGCTGCTTGTGGATGATTTATAATTCCCATTGATGAAACGGATCCAAATGTACCGGTATTATTAACGGTAAATGTTCCACCAGACATATCTTCTTGGGATAATTGTTTGTTTCTTGCTTTAAGTGCTAGTTCATTTATCTCTCTAGCAATACCTTTGATTGATTTTTCATCAGCGTGTTTAATAACAGGAACATATAATTTATCTTCATCTGCTACAGCAATTGAAATATTAATATCTTTATGAAGAATAATTTCTTCTCCATCCCAGCTACTATTTAATAGTGGGTTTGATTTTAATGCTTCTGCAACCGCTTTTACAAAGAATGCAAAGAAAGTTAAATTATAACCTTCGTTCTGTTTGAACGAATTTTTATGATGATTTCTAGTTTTAACTAAGTTAGTTGCATCAACTTCAAGCATCATCCAACCATGTGGGATTTCAGTTACACTTGTCACCATGTTTTGAGCTATTGCTTTACGAACACCTTTGACTGGTATAGATTGACCAATTTGACTCTGATTAGAATCCACGTTGGATTTCGTATGTTCAAAACTAGATTGTGAATTGTTATTTATTTCAGGTTCCTGATGACTTGAATTAATATAATTTTCAATATCTTTTTTAGTCACACGTCCTTCGAAACCTGTGCCAGGAACTAATGATAAATCAATATCATTTTCAGATGCAATTTTAAAAACTACTGGTGAATATCGACCGTTATTAAGTAAAGATGCTTGTGTATGTGCATTTGTTTTAACAGAATGATGAACTTCTTTATCAGAAGTATTTTTTGAAGCCGATGCTGACGTTTCGACTGTTAAAGTATCATTACCATTTATATTTAAATTTGTTGAATCCTTAACGGTTTCAATATCGATATTTTTAGTGTTGGTAGAATTATCTGTTTCAGAAGTTTCAATTTTACAAATAACATGATCTATTTGAACGGTTTCACCTTCTGAAACTAAAATTTCAGTGATAGTACCAGAAACAGTTGAAGGTACTTCAGCAGTTACTTTATCAGTAATTACTTCACATAAGGGTTCATATTCATCAACATAGTCACCCACTGAAATAAGCCATTGCTCAATAGTACCTTCATGAACACTTTCGCCTAGTTTTGGCATTTTTATATCCATAACTTTTCCTCCTTAAAATTGTGCAAGTTCTCGCATTTTTTCTAAGATTTTATCAGGATTCATCATAACTTCATTTTCAAGATTAGGAGAAAATGGCATTGAAGGAACATCTGGTCCAGCTAATCTCATAATAGGTGCATCAAGTTCAAATAAACAGTTTTCAGCTATGATTGCAGAGACTTCTGACATGACACTGCCCTCAAGATTATCTTCTGTTACTAATAAAATCTTGCCATTCATTTTAGCACGTTCAATAATTGTTTCTTTATCTAGAGGATAAACAGTTCTCAAATCAACTATTTCAACACTAATACCATCTGCTGCTAAAATATCAGCAGCTTGCATACAATAATTTACACACAAACCATATGTAAATACAGTTATGTCATTCCCTTCACGTTTTACATCAGCTTTTCCAAGAGGAACTGTATAATAATCTTCTGGCACTTCTTCTTTCAAGAAGCGATATGCTTTTTTATGTTCAAAGAATAATACTGGATCATTTGACTCAATAGAGGATAATAATAATCCTTTAGCATCATAAGGAGATGAAGGTATGACAATAGTTAGCCCCGGTGTAGACGCAAAGATGCTCTCGATACTTTGAGAATGATATAAACCACCATGTACCCCACCACCAAAGGGTGCTCTGATTGTGATAGGACATTGCCAGTCATTATTTGAACGATAGCGCATTTTAGCTGCTTCACTAATAATTTGATTAACTGCTGGAAGTATAAAATCTGCGAATTGAATTTCTGCAATTGGTCGTTTACCAATCATTGCTGCTCCAATAGCAGTCCCTACAATATTAGATTCAGCCAAAGGTGTATCTATTACTCTTTCAACACCATATTTGTCTTGAAGACCTCTAGTTGCACCAAAAACGCCACCTTTACGTCCTACATCTTCACCTAATATAAATACGTTATTATCATGTTCCATGGCTAGGTCTTGCGCTTGTTGTATTGCTTCAATATAACTCATTTTACTCATTGCCCATACCTCCTTCTAGGTCATAAACAAATTGATATGTTTCTTCTACAGATGGATATGGCGCTTTTTCTGCATCTTTAGTGGCTTTATTAATAATTTCTTTATGCTCTTGCTCTATATTGTCTAACCATTCTTGATTAATAATCTCTTTTTCTAATAAATAATCTTTAAATTTAAGGTTACAATCAAAAGTTTTTAATGCTTCTCTTTCTTTTTTCGTACGATATGTATCATCATCATCTGAAGAATGTGGTGTCATACGATGTGTTATAGCTTCAATTAGAGTGGCACCCTCACCATTTAGTGCACGTTCTCTAGCATCTTTCATAGCTTTATACATTGCTATCGGATCATCCCCATCTACTGTCTCACCATATATGCCATATCCTAAGGCTCTATCAGAAAGTTTTTCTGCGGCGTATTGTAATGTATTAGGCACAGATATCGCATATTTATTATTGATGATGACACAAACAAATGGTAATTTATGAACGCCTGCAAAGTTTAAACCCTCATGAAAATCTCCTTGATTTGAACTTCCCTCACCGACAGTTGCCATAGCAATATTTGGTTTTTTATCCATTTTTAAAGCTAATGCAGCTCCAACTGAATGTGGTATTTGTGTAGCAACTGGAGAACTTTGTGATAATATGCCCTTTTCACGATGACTAAAATGGGAGGGCATTTGTTTTCCTCCAGAATTAATATCATCTTTTTTTCCAAATGAAGCTAGCATTGTATCATATGGAGAAATCCCCATAAAAGTAACAAATGCTAAATCTCTATAATATGGAGATGAAATATCTCCTTCTTTCATAGCGTATGCCATTCCTATTTGTGTAGCCTCTTGTCCTTGTCCACTAACAACAAATGGAATTTTACCTGCGCGGTTTAATAACCATAATCGTTCATCTACTTTTCTACCTAAATCCATCCATTTATAGATTTCTTTAAGGTCTTCTTCTGAAAGTCCGACAGATTTATAATCAATCATCTTTTATGTTCCTCCTGTTAAATGTTTATTGCTCTATTTTCTACTTTCAATCCCAATTCCATAAGTACTTCTGATATAGAAGGATGTGCATGTGTTGTCAGACCTAACTCAATTGCTGAACCATTCATAAATTGCAATAAAGAGGCTTCGTTGATTAATTCAGTAACCTGAGGACCTATCATATTAATACCGATAATTTCATTAGTTTCATCATTAATTATCATTTCACAAAATCCTCTGTCATTAGTAGTTTCCTCTATAACTGCTTTACCAATTGCATTAAAGCTTACTTTAAATGATTTGGTTTTAATGTTTTTGGCTTCGGCTGATTCTTTATTGTAACCAATTGAAGCAACTTCTGGGTGTGTATATATGCATTTCGGCATCTTGTCATAATTTAGAGGTAGGCCATTGCCATTAAACATGTGTTCAACAGCAAGTATTGCCTCTTTAGAAGATACATGTGCTAATTGAAGCTTACCTATGCAATCACCTGCAGCATAAATATGCTTATCTTCGGTTTGTAAAAAGTCATTAACAAGTATATTACCGTTATCATCAATTTTAATTTTAGTATTATTTAATCCTATATCATCAATATTAGGCTTGCGACCAATTGATACTAAAACTTTTTCTACTTCTATAGTTTTATCTTTATTTACTTGTATAGTTACAGAATTAGAGTTGACTGTAACTGCAGATTCATTTAAAGCGCAATTTTCATAGAACGTTACTCCTCTTGCTATAAGTGATGTTTTTAGAAAATTTGCAATTTGAGCACTCTCATTAGACAAGATTCGTTCGCCAGCCTCTATCACACTAACATTTACACCTAAGTCAATTAATAAAGAAGCAAATTCAAGACCTATCACTCCACCGCCAATGATTGCTATGCTTGCAGGTAAATCTGTGAATTGCAATATGTCATTACTAGATAGAACTGTATTGTGATTGAAAGGCAAGAATGGTAATTGAGTTGGTAGTGAACCTGTAGCTATCAATACATTCTGATTAGGTAATAATTCAGATTCTCCATTATCATATTCAACTGAAATGGTACCACTTTGAGGTGAGAAAATAGATGTCCCCATAATTCTACCTTTGCCATTAAATATATCTATGTGATTTTTCTGCATTAAACTTTCAATACCTTGATGCATTTGATTAACAATTTTGTCTTTACGTTTCATCATAGATTTTAAGTCAAATGAATATTGACCAACATTCACTCCAAAATGAACTGAATCTTTAACTGTTCTTAAAATTTCAGCAGATTTTAATAAAGCTTTTGTAGGAATACATCCTTTGTGAAGACAAGTGCCACCCAACAAAGATTTCTCTACTATAGCTACTTTTTTACCTAATTGTGATGCTCGAATTGCCGCTACATAACCAGCGGTTCCTCCACCTAAGATGACTAGGTCATATTGCTTTTCACTCATAATTTTACTCCTAACTTGCTTTGCGATTGGATTTAATAACGTTAATCTGTAAGTGACTTTAAATTTTAAATGAATTTAGTAACTCAATGAGTAGGTTACATATAAAATTAAAATATTCATTTTATAATGTTAATATTTATTTTACAGCAATTATAAATATTAATAAATTCAATGAATTACTTACTACTTTTTCTTTGATTTTGGCTAATCATTTCTTTTGCATTTTCTTTAGTTAATTTAGTAACACTAGCACCAGAAATCATTCGTGCGATTTCATCAATTTTATCATCATTTTCTAATTCTTTAACTTGAGTTGTTGTACGATCATCATTGGATGCTTTACTAATTAATAAATGATGATTACTCATAGATGCAACTTGTGGTAAGTGCGAAATACATATTACTTGAATATATTCAGCTATATCTCTCATTTTTTCAGCCATTTTTTGAGCAGCTTGTCCTGACACTCCTGAATCTACCTCATCAAATAAAATTGCAGTTTGTCCCCTTGATTGTACAAAAATACTTTTTAGGGCTAGCATAATACGAGACAACTCACCGCCAGATGCAATTTTATTTAAACTTTTGAGTGGTTCCCCTTTATTAGGACTGATTAAAAACTCTACAAATTCTATACCATCAATTGTTGGTTTATCTAATAATTGGAATGAAATTTCTAAATTAGCATCTTTCATTTGTAAATTTTGTATTTCAGAAACGATATGATCTCTTAATGTTCGAGCTACTGAACGACGCTCTCTAGATAACACTTTGCCTTTTGACATCACTTCATTATATAATTGACTAATTTCCTCACGTAATTGTGATGTACTTTCTTCATAATTTTCGATTTTGGCTATTTCATTTTGAAGCTTATCTTTGTATGTAATTAATTCATAAATGTCTTTGCCATATTTCCTTTTAAGATTGTTTAATAAATTCATTCGTGATTCTAGCTCATTAAGCATTTGCTCATCAAATTCAGTGTTTGACATTTCATCATATAACTCGTGCTTAGCATCTTCAAGCGTGTAATAAAATTGATCAATATCCTCTTTTAATTTACTAAATTTATCAGGCAAAATATCATCTATAGATTGTAAATGATTACTTAATTCATATAGTCTATCTGTAATTGCATGCTCATCAGTCAAGGTGACATGCGCATTATTAAGCGCCATGCTTAGTTTTTCGGAATTTTGAATTCTACGTATATCGACTTCTAATTGCTCAATTTCGCCCTCTTTTAAAGAAGCTTCTTCTAATTCTTCATATTGAAATTTCATTAAATCCAAACGTTGAAGTAATGCTTGGTCTGCAGACTCTAATTCTTCTAATTCCTTTGTTTTACTTTTATATTGATTAAACACATTTTGATATTTTTCTTTAGTTGATAAATACTTGTCTTCTGCATAATCATCTAATAATTTTAAATGATACTTCTGTTTAAGAAGTGTCTGTGTTTCATGTTGACCATGAATATCTAATAGTTCTTGCATAACTTTTCGCAAATCTTGAAGCGTAACAATTTGATTATTCAATCTACAAATACTTTTACCAGTGCTAAATATTTCTCTTTTTACTAATAAGAAGTCCTCGTCGATTTCTATATCAAGATTATGAAGTATATGAATAACATCTTTATTTTCATCTATATCAAATATACCTTCAATAATCGCTTTCTTTTCACCATGTCGAACATAATCTGATGATGCACGCATTCCAATTAACTGGCCAATCGCATCTATGATGATTGATTTACCTGAACCCGTTTCACCACTTAGAACTGTTAATCCATCTGAAAAATGAATTTCTAATTCATCAATAATTGCAAATTGTTTTATTGATAAGGTTTGTAACATGAATTCATCGCATCCTTATAATAAATTGAAAATTCTTGTTTTAATTGTATTACTTGCGTCTTCATCTTTACAAATTAAAAGGCAAGTATCATCACCACATATAGTACCGAGAACTTCATCCCAATCGATTTGGTCTAGTATAGCGCCAATAGATTGAGCGTTACCAGGTAAGGTTTTTAAGACGAGTAGATTACCTGTACCTTCTATATTCACAAATGAGTCCATGAGATAACGACCCAATTTTTCTAATGGATGGTATTTTCGATCATTAGGCAAGCTATATACATACTGACCTGATGTTGCAGGAACTTTGATTAACTGTAATTCTTTAATATCACGTGATACGGTAGCTTGCGTAACATTAAGGTCGTATTCATTAAGACGTTTTACTAGTTCGTCTTGAGTTTCTATTTGTTCGCTTGAGATAATTTCTCTAATCTTTATGTGTCTCACAGATTTTTTTGCCATTATGAACACTCCTATTTTCGAATAATTATACAATAATTTTAACACATCATTTTTTTTACTACTACTATTGTTATTATGCATACTTAACTGATAACTCAATAATCGTAAATTGTTTTAATTAAATACTAATAGGTACAATTAGTTAATTTGTATTGAAAAAATGTATAAACGAATAAATAAATATGTAAACTAAAATTAGGATATAAATGTAATACCACAATTTAAAATAGTGTACTAAAACACCCTTCAACGCCAGTTTTTAAACAGTAGCTTTGAAGGGTTAATATTAATGATAATTAATGATCACGTGTGTAGAAAAGCTCAACGATATCTAATAGAGGTTTAATATCATAGTGAGAAGAAAGTTGTTCTATTGATTCTATGGCAGCATCTTTATGGAAATTTAATTTATTTTCAGCACCATCTTTACCTAATAAAGAAACATACGTACTTTTGTGATTTTCGATGTCACTACCAACTTTTTTTCCTAATTTAGATTCATCACCATATACGTCGAGCAAATCATCTTTAATTTGGAACATCAAACCCATATGATTACTAAAATCTTCAAGAGATTGTGATGTAGACTTGTCTACTTTAGCAATATCTGCTGCACTTAATACCGCGAATTGAAGTAATGCTCCTGTTTTAGCTTTATGTATCCGTTCAAGTGTATCCAAATCAACAGGTTTATCTTCACTTTGCATGTCTAATGTTTGTCCTCCGACCATGCCTAAGTGACCACTGTTATGCGCTAATCTGGAAAGTATTTTAACTTTGACGTCAGATTCTAATAATTCATCATCAGCAATGATTTCAAATGCCTTAGTTAGTAGTGCATCACCAGCTAGAATAGCTTTCCATTCACCATAGACTTTGTGATTGGTAAGTTTACCACGACGGTAATCATCATTATCCATCGCAGGAAGATCATCATGAATTAAAGAATATGTGTGAATCATTTCCAATGCCAATGCAGTTTTTTTACCTTTTTTATAATCTTGATTTAATACATCTAATGTTAAAAATAAAAGAAGTGGTCTTATTCTTTTACCACCTGCATTGAGAGAATATTGCATACTTTCTTCTAGATTAGTATTTAGTGGTGATGTTTCGATTACACCGTCAAGAGCACTATTAATTTGATCAATTAATTCATTCATTGACTTCTTTGCCATTTTCTTCATCCTCTGCTTCATCTTTAATAAGTTGATTTACTTTCTTTTCAGCATCTTTAAGTGTTGCATCACATGTTGCAGAAAGTTTCATACCACGTTGATATAACTCTAATGATTCTTCTAATGATACAGTCTCATTATCTAACTTTTGAACGATATTTTCTAATTCTTGCATCATTTCTTCAAAACTTTGTTGATCTTTACTCATGTTCACACCTAACCTTTTTAACGATGGCATCTACGTTACCATCTTTCATTGCTAATGTAATTTCATCATCTTTACTTAAATCCTGTGTACTTGTAATGACTTTATCATCTTTATTAATAATAGAATAGCCTCTTAACATAGTATTAGTAGGACTTAAATTATTTAATAGTTCAACTTTATTTTTGAGCTCTAATTTATTATTATGAATGTTTTTAATTGTTAGATTTGATAAACGATTTTTTACATTCATTAGTTGCTTACTATTTTGTAATATAGTTTGATTTAATGTTTTTACATTAAAATTCTGATGAAGAACTTTTAATTGATATTTTTTATTCTCAATTTTGGATAATAATAATTGAGTTAGTTGTCTTTCTAAATCATCTTTGCGTTGTATCTGTTGATCGTATAATAATGAAGGTTGTTTAAACTTATAATAAGATGCTAAATGATCTAGTTGTTTATGTTGTTTTTCAAGATATTGTTTAATATACCTTGATAATGAAAATTGGTATTGCTTAATTTGTTGCATCAATTCGTACTGGTCTGGAGTCGCCATAACTGCAGCTTGTGTTGGTGTTGCTGCTCTGACATCTGCTACGAAATCACTGAGTGTAAAATCGGTTTCATGTCCAACAGCTGAAATAATAGGTGTTTGACACTCAAAAATCGCTTTAACAACATCTTCTTCATTAAAGTTCCATAAATCTTCTATAGATCCACCACCACGGCCTACTATAATAGTATCAACGCCAAGTGAATCAGCATACTTAATATTTTTTATAATATCCTCTTTGGCTTGTGTACCTTGTACTAAAGTACTTATTTGGATTTTATCGGCCAAAGGATACCTACTATTTATTGTAGATTGAATATCTCTAATTGCGGCACCAGTACTAGCAGTTAAGATTGCAATTTTCTTAGGGAATCGAGGAATAGGCTTTTTATGTTCATTATTAAAAAAGCCTTCTTTTTTTAATTTTTGTTTTAATTGTTCTAACTTTTGATACAAGTTCCCTATACCATCTAATTCCATTTTATTCACATAAATTTGATAATTTCCACGTCGTTCATATACTGAAACACGTGCTTCTAAAAGAACTTCATCACCTTCTTTTGGCTCAAAAGTAAGCTGACTCGCATTACCTTTAAACATCATTGCACTTATCACACTATCCTTATCTTTAACGTTGAAATAAAGGTGTCCACTTGAATGTTTTTTAAAGTTAGATAGTTCACCTTTTAGTAAGATAGATTGCAAGTGTGGGTCCTGATCAAATTTATATTTAATATATTTCGTTAAAGTTGTAACGCTTAAGTATTCAGACATTGTCATCACTCAAATTAATTATTTTATGTTACTCAACACACCATTTATAAATTTATAATGCTCATCGTCGCTAAATTGTTTTGCTAATTCTACAGCTTCATTAATGATTACTTTTGGTGGTGTATCACTATGCAATAATTCAAATGTAGCCATTCGTAATATTATTCGGTCTGTTTTTAATAAACGTTGAAGTGACCAATCTTTAAGATGTGGCTTAATAGTATCATCTAGAACTGGCTCATGATCTTTAACACCTGTTACTAACCAGTGTATAAAATCAAAGTCTAATTCAGGCTCATCATCTTTTATGAAATTAATGGCTTTATTTATTGTTAATTCTGTGTCTTTCATTTCTAACTGAAACAAAGTTTGAAATGCTTGCATTCTTGATTCTTTACGACTCATAAATAACTCCTTATTAAATGTAATCTATATATTATTCGACAGTAATATGCATGATGTGAACGTTAATTTCTTTTGGCTCAATAGCAGTCATCGTTTTAATTGAGTTAAAAATAGATGTTTGAATTTTGCTTGCAAATTTTGAAATATTTATACCATGCTTAATAGAGCAATATACATCAATTTGAATGCCATCTTCTTTAACATCAATTTTTAAATTTCTATTGAGGTTTTTACGACTTATTTTTTCAATGTTACTATTTTTCAATTCTGAAAAATGTCCAGTTACCCCTTCTACCTCAGAAACAGCTATACTTGCAACTACAGAAATAACTTCAGGTGCAATTTCAATTTTACCTAAGTTTGAATTTGAATAATCTGCTACTTTAACCATTTGGTTTAACCTCCTACTCCTCGTCATTCATAATATTATATTGTTCTAAGAAGTTAGTATTAAAAGATCCACTTCTAAATATATCATTATTCATAAGTTTTAAATGGAAAGGAATTGTTGTATCGATTCCTAAAATTAAATACTCACTTAATGCTCTAATACCAGTCATAATTGCTTCATCACGCGTTGGTTCATGTACAATGAGTTTAGCTACCATAGAATCATAATATGGAGGAATTGTATAATTTGTATAACAAGCTGATTCGATTCTCACACCATATCCGCCTGGAGCTAGGTATTGTGTGATTTTACCAGGAGATGGCATGAAGTTCTTATATGGATTTTCAGCATTTATACGATATTCTATTGCATGACCATTGATAGTAATATCTTCTTGAGTGTATGGCAGTGCTTCACCCATCGCAACTTTTAGTTGTAATTTTACTAAATCAATGCCAGTAACCATTTCAGTGACAGGATGTTCAACTTGAATACGTGTATTCATTTCCATAAAATAAAATTGATTATCATTTAAATCATATATAAATTCAATAGTACCTGCATTTTCATAATTAACTGCTTTTGCGGCTCTTATAGCTGCATTACCCATCTCTTCACGTTGCTCATCAGATAAAATAGGCGATGGAGATTCTTCGACTAACTTTTGCATGCGTCTTTGAATCGTACAATCTCTCTCTCCGAGATGAATGACATTTCCATGTTGATCTCCAATAATTTGAATTTCAATGTGACGGAAGTTCTCAATAAATTTTTCAAGGTAAAGACCGCCATTACCAAAAGCAGTTTCTGCTTCTTGTTGAGTCATACGATAGCCATTCTCAAGCTCTTTCTCTGTTCTAGCCACTCGTATACCTTTTCCACCACCACCTGCAGTAGCTTTAATAATTACTGGATATCCAATTTCTTTAGCAATTTGTTTTGCATCCGAAATGGTTGTAACTAGCCCATCACTACCTGGAACAACTGGGACATTAGCTGCAATCATTTCTGCTTTTGCAACGTCTTTGATGCCCATTTTTTGGATAGACTCATAGCTAGGACCGATAAATTTCAATTGGCATGCTTCACACAACTCTGCAAAGTCACCATTCTCAGCTAAAAAGCCATATCCTGGGTGAATACCATCACAACCGGTTGAAGTCGCAATTGATAATATATTTGGAATGTTCAAATAAGAATCTTTAGACTGAGTTGGACCAACGCAATATGCTTCATCAGCAATTTGAGTATGTAATGCGTCTTTGTCACCCTCAGAATAAATGGCAACAGTTTGTATGCCTAAATCATGACAAGCTCTAATGATTCTAACCGCAATTTCTCCACGATTAGCGATTAAGATTTTTTTCATTATTTCACCTTAAATAACGGTTGGCCATACTCTACCATTTGTCCGTCCTCTACTAATATTTCAACTATTTCTCCAGTAACCTCAGCTTGTATTTCGTTAAATAATTTCATTGCTTCTAAGATGCACACTGTAGATTCATTGGTAACTTTATCTCCGACTTGAACAAATGCATCTTCTTCTGGCGATGGCGATTTATAAAATGTACCCACCATAGGGGCATTGATTGTTTGGTATGATGAATCATCTGTATCCATTTGATCATTATTTTGTGGAACAGGTGATTCTGTTGCACTTTGATTTGGTGTTGCCATCGTTGATGCTGCTGGTGCTAATGGTGTTTGTTGTGTATATTGCGGTGTAATTATTTCTGTCTCTTTCTGTTTTTTTAGGGTGACTACACTACCTTTGTTATCTTCAATATTAATTTCAGTTAAACTTGATTGATTAAGAATTTCGATTAATTCTTTTATTTCTTTAAAATTCATAAGTTACTGACTCCTTGAATTAGTTTTCATCTACCAATCTATTTTACTTGACTGAACTTGCCAATTCAAGCATGTGTCATTTTAGGGAATTACATCTTACTATTTAATGCTTACTATTATTGATAAATGGACTTTTGTAATTTATATAAAATAACGATTTAGATATTAAAAAAAGTCTTTCCAATTAGTAATTAGAAAGACTTTAGCTAGTGTTAACTAAGCTCTTGAGATATAGCTTCCGTCGCTAGTGTTAATAACTAATACATCACCTTCATTAACGAATAAAGGTACATTTAGAGTATAACCTGTTTCAACTGTAGCTGATTTAGTTGCTCCAGTGGCAGTATCACCTTTGATACCTGGCTCAGTTTCAGTAACTTCTAATTCAACAGTTTTAGGTAGTTCAACTCCAATTGTTTCACCTTCATATGATTGGATCTGAACTTCCATGTTAGCTTTTAAATATTTTAATTCATCTTTTAAATAATCAGCTGATAATTCAGTTTGATCAAACGTCTCATTATCCATGAATACATGATTATCTCCATCAGCATATAAATATTGCATACGACGATTTTCAATCATCGCTTGTTCAACTTTTTCCCCAGCTCTAAATGTCTTTTCTTGAATTGCACCTGTTCTTAAATTACGTAATTTAGAACGTACAAATGCAGAACCTTTACCTGGTTTTACATGTTGGAAATCGATAACTTTCCAAATGCCATTATCTACTGAAATTGTTAAACCTGTTTTAAAATCATTAACCGAAATCATTCAGTTTCCTCCTCAAATATGCGCTTTCTATAAAATAATAAGGTCTTTTGTACATTTAGTAAAGACTTCACAACCATTTTCAGTTATTAAAATGTCATCTTCTATGCGTACACCACCAAGACCATCAACATAAATACCTGGTTCAATAGTAACACAATTATTTACTTCTACTATACCGTTTGCATTTTTAGATAATAGTGGTCCCTCATGTATGTCTAAACCAATACCATGTCCAAGAGAGTGGCCAAATGCTTCTCCATAACCGTGAGATTCAATATAGTCTCTTGATAACGCGTCAGCCTCAGCTACAGTCATTCCAGCTTTGATTTCGTTTATTGCTTTAATTTGGGAATTGAGAACGATGTTATAAATATCTTTCATCTTGGGGTCAGGTTCCCCAATAGCAAATGTTCTTGTTATATCAGAGCAATATCCTCTGTAGTATGCCCCAAAATCAAGCGTAATCATATCGCCTTGCTCTATGACTTTATCGCTTGCTACACCATGAGGTAAAGCGCCTCTATTGCCAGATGCTACAATCGTGTCAAATGAAGGGCCATCTGCACCTAATTCTAACATTTTAGCTTCTAATTTAGCTTTTAATTCTCTTTCAGTCATTCCAACCTTTGCAATATCTAATACATAGTTATATGTATCATCAACTATTTTAGCAGCGTATTTGATCTTTTCTATCTCTTCGGGTGTCTTTATTTCCCTGATTTTTTCAATCTCATTGCCAATAGAGATTAATTTAGCTTTCGATTGATCTAATGTTTGGTATGTATCGTAACTCACTAAGTGTCCTTCAAAACCAACATGATTAAATTGTTCATTATTAATAATTTCTACAATCGCTTCAATTAAACCACCACTGCTTTTGATGATGTTAAATTCAGTTGCCTGATTAGTTGCTTGTTCAATATATCGAAAATCAGTAATTAATTGATAGTTATTTTTTGAAATTATTAATGCACCACTTGTACCAGTGAAATCTGATAAATATCTACGATTATAATCTGATAAAATAACTAAAGCATCTAATTGTTGAACCTCTAGTAAGTCTTTAACTTTTGCTAATTTATTCATACAAATCACTCCTAGTATAACGTTTGTACATTTGCTCTATTTACATTAAAATAATAGCATAATTATTTTAGAAATAAAGAGATTTTGGTTTAGGGAGATTTTAATGAAAAAATTAATCGTTATAATTGGAGCTTCATGTTTATTGGTTGGTTGTGGCTCTCAAAATTTAGGACCATTGGAAGATAAGACAACCAAATTAAGAGATCAAAACCATAACTTGAAGTTAGATATTCAACAGCTAAATCAAGATATAAGTAATCAAAAAGCACAGGTTGAGGCTCTTAATAAAGATAAAAAAAATGTTTCCAAAACAGTTGATAATAATAAAGAAGCCAAATTTTTAGATGCTTCGTCTAAATATTATCAAGATATTACTAAAATTATTAGTAATTATAATCAGTTGGATTTGTCTAAAAATAAGAAAGAAGACAAAAAGCAAAATCTTGAAAAATTAAATACTATTGCTAATGGTATTGATGATGCTTATGGTAAATATAAGGGTGCCGTAACTAAAAAAGATTTATCTAATGCAAATAAAAATGAAGATAAAAATATTAGACAAATTAACAAAGAGTTACAATCAGCATTTAAAGATATTAAAAGCGGATATGAAAATAATAATACGAATAAATTGAATAAAGGTAAGACTAAACTATCTCAAGTGAACATGTCTAACAATTCATAATAGGAGTTTTTGATTTGAAAAATATATTATTTTATTTAGTAATTTTAATCGCTGCGATTGGCTTGATTTTGAATTTAAATGTATTCATGATGTCTTTTGCTAAAACGATTTTCACCTTTTTAATCATTGCGTTAATTATTTATTTAATATACTATTTCTTTTTCTTAACTGAAGATCAACGTAAATATAGGAGAGCAGCAAGAAAATATAAAAAGAGAAATAGAAAATAAAAAAAATCATAGGATGACCAATTATTAGCCATCCTATGATTTTTTATTTTTTATATAACCATTCATCAGAACGATATTTTTCTTCTAATTCTTTTACTTCTTTTATTTGATCATCTGATAAAGTAAGTGGTTTAAATTCTATGTTTAACCCCTTTTTAAATCCTTCTTCAAATGCTTTTTCCATCTCTTCAATTGATATATGTCTATCAGCAATATCATTAATCGCTACAGCTTTATCAACAAACGCTTTTTTCATCTTATCTTTTAGACGATCATTTTTGAAAATGAACATATCGAACAGCTCATCAACGTTAACATCTTGTAATAAGGAACCATGTTGTAGTATAACGCCTTTTTGTCTAGTTTGAGCGCTTCCTGCAATTTTTCTGCCTTCAACAACTAATTCATACCAACTAGGTGCATCAAAACAAACAGCACTTCGAGGTTGTTTTAATTTTTCTCGTTCTTCTTTGGAACGTGGAATCGCAAAATATGCTTCAAAACCTAACAATTTAAATCCTTCAAGTAATCCTTCAGAAATGACACGATATGCTTCAGTTACGGTAGAAGGCATATTAGGATGTTCTTCCGAAACAATAACACTATATGTTAATTCTTTATCATGAAGAACCCCTCTACCACCAGTTTGTCTTCTTACTAATCCAAATCCTTTTTCTTTAACTTTATCAATGTCAATTTCTTTCTTTAATCTTTGAAAATACCCTACAGATAACGTTGCAGGATTCCAAGTGTAAAATCTGACAACAGGGTCAATTTCCCTTCTTGATACGAAGTTTAAGAGTGCTTCATCCATTGCCATATTATAATATGGATCATGGCTTCCTGTATTTATAAAATTCCATGTCTCTGTCATAAAATAATCTCCAATCACAACATATAATTATCTATAGAAAAATATTAAATTTTACATATAAATCTTTGATAAAAATAGCTAATAAAAAATTTTGATAAATTTAGCTAACAGCCTTATAATTATAATATCGGTTAATTAGGGAGGATGCAATATGAATGTATCTTTGATTATAGCTTTAGCTATTATAGTCATAATTATTTTATATATGCTTGGAAATTGGTTTATGAATAAACGAGCAGTCACTGAACTTGAGCAGAATGAATTTCACAAAGGTTTAAGAAAAGCCCAAGTGATTGATGTTCGTGAGAAAGTAGACTATGATTACGGACATATTAACGGCGCTCGTAACATTCCAATATCAATGTTTAGTCAAAGATATCAAGGTTTACGTAAAGATCAACCTATTTATCTTTGTGATGCAAACGGTGTTGCAGGTTATCGTGCAGCACGTATCCTTAAAAAAAATGGCTATAAAGATATTTATATGTTAAAAGGTGGATACAAAAAATGGACAGGTAAGATTAAAACTAAAAAATAATCTCTTGTCTGCTTACTAACTCTTAAAGATGTTCTTTAAGAGTTTTTTAAGTATTTATGTGAAAATCATTTAGAAACGTTATCTAAATATAGAATAGACATAAAATTAAAATAAGGAAGACCCTATAATCAATTAAATTGGTTACAGGGTCAAAGTTTTGAATATTATTCTTTTTCTTCATGTAGATTATCAAATTTTAAAACAGGCTTACGCGCAGCTGTAGTTTCATCTAATCTATCAATTATTGTACTATGTGGTGCTTCTAATACTTTATCTGGATCATTTTTAGCTTCTTCAGCAATTTGAATCATAGCATCGATAAAGTAATCTAACGTTTCTTTAGATTCTGTTTCAGTTGGTTCAATCATCATACCTTCCTCAACGTTAAGTGGGAAGTAGATTGTTGGTGGATGAACACCAAAGTCTAATAAACGTTTTGCCATGTCTAATGTACGGACACCATGTTCTTTTTGTTTAGAACCACTTAATACGAATTCATGTTTACAATATTGTTCATATGGTATTTCATAGTGGTCTTTTAAGCTAGCTTTAATATAGTTAGCATTAAGAACTGCTGCTTCAGAAACCTCTCTTAAACCTTCAGCACCCATAGTTCTGATATATGTGTACGCTCTTAAGTAAATACCAAAGTTACCGTAGAATGGTTTTACACGTCCAATTGAGTTTTTAATATCATTATCGTATTTAAAAGTATCTCCATCTTTGATTACCATTGGTTTTGGTAAATAACTAGCTAATTCTTTTTTTACACCAACTGGACCTGAACCTGGACCACCGCCACCGTGAGGACCAGTGAAAGTTTTGTGTAAGTTTAAATGTACCGCATCAAATCCCATATCTCCAGGACGTACTTTATCCATAATGGCATTTAAGTTTGCACCGTCATAGTATAATAATCCGCCTGCTTCATGTACAATTTCACGGATTTCCATGATGTTTTTCTCGAAAATACCTAAAGTGTTAGGATTAGTTAACATTATTGCAGCAGTATTTTCATTAACAACGCGTTTTAAGTCTTCGATATCAACTTCACCACGTTCATTTGATTTAACTGTAACAGCTTTAAAACCAGCAAACGACGCAGATGCAGGGTTTGTACCATGAGCTGAGTCAGGAACAATAACTTCATCACGATGACCTTCACCATTATCTAAATGATACGCTTTGAAAATCATTAAAGCAGTCCACTCACCATGAGCACCTGCAGCTGGTTGTAATGTAACTTCATCCATACCAGTAATTTCTTTAAGTTCTTCTTGTAAACTATACACAATTTCTAAAGAACCTTGAACTTGCTCTTCTTCTTGTAAAGGATGTGACTCTGCAAATCCAGGTATGCGAGCAACTTTTTCATTGATTTTAGGATTATATTTCATAGTACATGATCCAAGTGGATAAAAACCTGAATCTACACCAAAGTTTTTATTTGATAATTCAGTATAATGACGAACTAAATCTAATTCTGCAACTTCAGGAAACTCTGCTTTATTTTTACGAATAAATTTATCATCAAGAATACTTTCAACTGAATCTGTTTTTATATCGCTTTGAGGTAATGAGTATGCATATCTACTTTCTCTAGATCTTTCAAAAATTAATGGACTTGATTTACTTACTACCATTTAGCTCACCAGCTTTCTTAACAAATGTATCAATTTCATCTTTAGTTCTTAATTCAGTAACAGCAATTAACATATGATTTTCAAAATCTGCTGAGGCTTCACCTAAATCAAAGCCTCCAATGAAACCATGTTCTGCTAATTTTTTATTTATATCTTTGATTGGTTGATCGAATTTGACAACAAATTCATTGAATGAAGTACCATCAAGCACTTCAAAACCATTGTCTTTAAATTGATTTTTAGCATAATTTGCGTGTTCTAAGTTTTGAACTGCAATGTCGTAAATACCTTGTTTACCAAGAGCTGACATAGCAATTGATGATGCAAGTGCGTTTAATGCTTGGTTTGAACAGATATTAGAAGTGGCTTTATCACGACGAATATGTTGTTCACGGGCTTGTAAAGTTAGAACGAATCCACGGTTACCTTCATCATCTTGTGTTTGTCCCACTAATCTACCAGGCACTTTACGCATTAATTTTTTTGTAGTTGCGAAATAACCACAGTGTGGTCCACCAAATTGTGTTGGTATACCAAATGGTTGTGTGTCTCCTACTACAATATCAGCACCAAATGAACCTGGAGGTGTCAATAGGCCTAAAGCTAGTGGATTAGCATAAACGATAAATAATGCTTTTTTGCCTTCAATAAATGATTGAATTTTTTCTAAGTCTTCCACTGAACCATAGAAGTTTGGATATTGAACTGCTACTGCAGCAGTTTCATCGTCTACAGCCTGTTCTAATTTTTCTAAGTCTGTAATTGTTCCATCTAAATCAACTTCAACAATTTCAAACTCTTCTCTAACTTTAACGTAAGTTTTTAACACTTGAAGTGCTTGATAATGAAGACCTTTAGATACTACAATTTTATTTTTCTTAGTATGATTAAATGCTAAGATACAAGCTTCAGCAAAACTAGTGATACCATCATACATAGATGAGTTAGCTACATCCATATCTGTTAATTCACAAATTAATGTTTGGAATTCAAAAATCGCTTGTAATTCACCTTGTGAAATTTCTGGTTGATATGGTGTATATGCTGTATAGAATTCAGAACGTGAAATCATTGCATCTACAACAGCTGGAGCATAATGGTCATAAACGCCAGCACCTAGGAAAGACGCATGAGTTTCTTTAGTTACGTTTTTATTAGCAACTGTATTAAGTCTTCTTAATAAAGAAGTTTCAGCTTCACCACTAGCAATATTTAAATCTCTATTTAGTAAAATATCTTTTGGCACATCTCCGAACAATTCATTAATTGAACTTGCGCCAATTTTATCAAGCATTTCTTTTTTATCTTTTTCAGTTAATGGTATATAACGATGACTCACAATACACACCCCTTAATTATTTTTCAATTTGGTTTTTCTTAACAATTTTAGCTTTAAGCTGTCTTTTACGTACTTGAACTAATAATTCTCGTCCCATTTCAAATTCATCTCGCTTAATAATTGCCATAGCGATTGATTTACCTGAAGATGGTGCTTGTGTTCCTGAAGTAACTTCCCCAATTTCGTTACCATCAAGGTCTAAAACAGGATAACCAGTTCTTGCAATACCTTTATCAAGCAACTCTAAGCCAACAGTTCTACGTTCTGAACCATTTTCTTTTTGGTCTTTTAACACTGATTTACCGATGAAGTCTTCTTCAATCAGTGGTTTAGCAGCAAAAGCAATTCCGCCTTCATATGGTGTGATAGATTCTGTTAAATCTTGACCATGTAATGGAAGGCCAGCTTCTAATCTTAATGTATCACGTGCACCGAGACCGCATGGAACTACATTATATTCAATGAAGCCGTTCCAAATGTCTACTGTGTCTTTTGCTTCACAATAGATTTCAAATCCATCTTCACCTGTATAACCAGATTGAGATAAGATAACATTTTTTCCAAATAGAGTAACGTTTTGTTGGAAATCAAATGGTTTCATTTCACTTACATTTATATCAACTAACCCGCTTACCAAATCTCTTGCTTTAGGACCTTGAACAGCTAACTGACCGAATTGATCAGATACATTTGATACTTCAACATCAAATTTAGGTGCATGTTTTTGTACCCAAGCAAAATCTTTATCTGTATTTGCAGCGTTAACAATTAATAGATAATCATTGTCGCCGATTTTGTATGTTACTAAGTCATCAATAATACCGCCTTCTTCGTTACATAAAGCAGTATATTGAGCTTTAGTATCAGTAAGGTTGTTAGTATCGTTTGAAAGTAAGTATTGGACAAATTTACTTGCATCATTGCCTTTTATAGAGATTTCTCCCATATGGCTTACATCGAACATACCTACTTCATATCTAACTGCATTATGTTCTTCTTTGATACTTGTAAATTGAACAGGCATTGCCCATCCACCGAATTCTACTATTTTTGCACCACTGTCAACATAATTTTGATACAATGGTGTTTTTTTTAATTCGCTTGTCATTAGAAAACCCCCTATAATTTTTATAAAAAACAGAGTAGCAAATAGCTACCCTGTTTATACACTTAATCCAGGAATGCGTAGCAGTATTATCCTTTTGCCTGAGAGTTTAGTAGTTAACTTGCACCTTCGGCGATAAAAATTATTATACTTAAATTTAAGTATAATAATTTTTATTCTCTCTAATACTGATCAACCGCAAGTAAGATAATTTATAATCTCATTATAAATTTCTCTGATTGTTTTATCACTATTCACTTTCATGAATGCGATTTCATTATATCTTGAAATCCTTGATAAATACAAGTTATTTAACTGTTTTTTGGATTTATCAATTGCATTTGGTCTATGATTATCGTTTATTACTCTCTTGAAGATAACATCTATGTCACAATCTAGCCAAAAAATGTATTTATACTGTCTCAAATGATTTAGTGATTCATTATATTCGATAACACCACCACCTGTTGCAATAACATCGTATTTTTTTGTACATTCAATTAAGTAGTTATATTCAATTTTCCTAAAACCGATTTCTCCAAGTTCCTCAAAGATATCTGGTATTGTTTTATTTTCTTTTATTTCTATATATGCATCTAAATCTATGAAACTTAATCGATTTTCTAATGATAAGTATTCTCCAAAAGTACTTTTACCTGTGCCCATAAAGCCGATAAGAATTATTGGTGATTTTTTTTTATTCAATAGCATCACCCTTTTTAAAATAGTTGATTTATCTTCAAATCATAATAACTACTAATGTTATGAATTGTCTTCAATTTTAAACTATATTGAGTTGTATAAAAAGAGATGATTGATAAATATATGATAAATAAAGTGTTTTGTCATAGAAATTCTCCCTACTTCCAATTCTTAAAAACACTTCTATAATTCCTTTATGATTAGAAATGAACTTCGCATTTAAAACATTATTTAGTAGTGTAATATTCCCTCTATTATTACTTACAAAAATGATTTTTTGATTTTGATATTTAATGAAACTATTTTGATTCTGTTGTTTAAGTAAAATTGAATGTTCATCAATTAATTTTAAAGAAATTGCTTTAGAATTGGTCATTTTATTAAGGTCCAATTGAAAAAATGAATATTCTAATTGGTCAAATTCATAGGCCGCACTTAAGTAAGTATCAGTCAAACGAAATAGATGGGGTATTATAGTTAAAATGATTATAGTAATTAATAAGGATATTAGCATTTCTATAAAAGTAAATCCTTTAGTTACTAAGCTGAACACAGACCTTATTCTTAGATAAACTATTATTATTGCATATCGTATTTTTATAAATTTTAATTTCATATTTTCCTATAGTAATCCCCTTCTTTAATTCTTTAATACTATAATGTTTTTGGCTTGTGATAATAGCACTTTTCATATCTAAAATTTCGTATTGATTACGTAAATTGAAATTTAATTGTTGTAATAGAGGTAAGAATATTAAAGTAATAAAAGTTAGAATCAAAAAACCTAATAAACTATCAATTAATAAACTTCCCCTAATTTGATAATTTAACAAATCTTATCCTTCCTTTATCAATGTTAAAAATTACTCTGTAAATATTCTCTTTAGCTTTCAAAATGATTGAACCAAAATGATTAATTTTACCTTCATTATTGAATGTTATGGTGTGTACTTTTGCAACTGAAATAATTTTAGTGCCAAATAATCCTAATTTGTATTTATTTCCATTTTGTTCAATAATATTCATTGCTGTTGCTTGTTTGCTAAATACAATTGTAATTGATTGGTTCTCAGCAATTGCTTTTGATTTGATAAACTCTAATTGGGTGATGATATTTTTTACTTTTAATTCATTTTCGATTAAATCTAATTTAGTTTTAGTATAAATGCTTGGGGAAATCATAATAATTATTATTAAAATTAATAAGGTAAGCAATGTTTCAAGAAGAGTAAACGCAGTAAATTGACTAGTTCGCAATAGCCTCACCATTAGATATTGTAATAGTTTCTCCCGATCTGCATTGTTTTTGTCCTTCTTTTATAAGGCCATCATTGATAAGATCATTTATATTAGAAGGTGTACGATTATGTTTTAAAGTATATGCTTCTATTTGACTATTTATCATTTTGACTTGAGCTTCACAACCTGTGGACTGGATATGTGCTGTTTGTTTTGCAATGTTTGGAATAATTAATATTAGTAATACACTGATAATTAGTAATACTAATAACATTTCTATTAGAGTAAAAGCTTTTAACTTTTTTAAATTTTCAAAGTGATTTTTCATATTAAACTCCTTATCATTTAATATTTTGCATTAACTGAAACATTGGTAACATAATTACTAAATACAAACTAACAATGAACAAGCCTAGAAACAGAAAAATAATTGGTTGAATGATTTTTGTATGAAGAAGTGATTTTTCTTTAAATCTATTAATTAAAATACTTGAGTAAATTTTAAGTTCTATATCTAATTTAGCACTTTTTTCTCCCTGCTTTATAAATTTAATTAAGTCTTTTTGAAAACACGGCATCATAGCTAAACTATTTGCTAAAGTTTCACCACTATTAGTTTTATCCATTAAAAACTCCCCTAGAAATCTTAAATATTCATTATCATTTTGTTTAATATATGTTGTAACAATGTCCTGTAAACTTACGCCATTTTTATAAAATAGACTTAAATCATTAGATATTTGATAAGTTTTAAAAATTTTATAATAGCTATTAAACAAAGGTATTGATGATAAAATAATTATTTTTTTAGAAGTTTCTATTCGTAATAATACTATGGTTAAAATTACAAAAATTAAAATTAAAATAGTAATGAAAAAGATAATAAAAGTAGGAAAAGAAGTAATCATTGAGGTTAGAAATTTCTGATAAAATGATAAATTTACATCCAAAGAAATGTATAGTTGTTCAAATTGCGGAATGACAGTATAGTTTAATACTACTATCATACACATAAAAATACAGCATAATAAGAGTGGATATTGAACAGCTTTAATTACTTGCTGTTTTGCAGATAAATTTGTCTTTAAATATTTGATGGACTCCTCTAAAGCGTCTTCTAAATTTCCATATTTTTGTGAAAAATAGATTTGAGTTGTAATTGAATTTGGATAACCTATCAAATTTAATACTTCATAACATGTTTCACCTGATTTAATAGATGCTATGATTTTATTTTTTAATTCTTTATCTCTGTATTTGAAATATAGGTTGATGAACTCAAAACTCTCTAAAAGTGTGAAGCCACTTTTTAATAAGTTTGACAGTGTTTCAAGTAAGTGAATCATTTGTGCACTCGTTAAATTCTTAGATGACAATTTAAAAATATTTACTTGCAGTATCTTCACAAATTGTTCCTTCTTTAGATAATAAATTTAATTGCTGTTCTAAATTATTAAAATTATGTGGCATTGTTTGTTCATGCTCGAAGAAATATTGTATCTGCTTTTTATCTATTGTTTCACAAATTAAGCGAAGCTCATTCTGAGTAGTCGTTATTAATCTTTGATTAGAAATGATATTGATAGATTGAGTTAATTCTTGAATTGAAATTCCCATCTCAAGTAATCGAAGTAATGCACCTCTACAATTAGTAGAATGCATGGTTGATAATACAAGGTGTCCACTCAAACTAGCTTGAATAACACATTTAGCAACTTCTGCGTCTCTTATTTCACCTATTAAAATAATATCAGGATCACATCTTAATATAGCTTTAAATGAACTTATGTAGTCTATACCTGCCTTTTTATTTATTGATATTTGGGTAGTGCCTTTTAGTAATTGCTCAACTGGGTTTTCGATAGTGATAACATTAAGATTTAATTCTTTATATGCATGTAGAACCATTTGATACATCAGAGTACTTTTTCCGGATCCTGTGGGTCCAGTTAATAGAATTAATCCCTGTTTTTTATTTACTAGGTGTTTAAAATCGTTAAATTCTTTATATTCTTTTTTTGCTTGAAAATATTGAGGAATTATCCTAATTACACAACTTTCTACACCTAAGGACAAAGGTAATGTTGAAATCCGTAAATAAAAAGTAGATTTAGATTGATAAGTATAACGACCACTTTGAGCGGATTGTTGAGATGAAACATCCAAACCTGATTTGAACTTCATAAATACTAATAATTTTTGATATACATCTAAGTTGAATATTTCATAAAGTTCAAGATAATCATTAATTCTAAATTTAATATGAACTTCATCAACTGAAGGGATAAAATGTATGTCGCTCGCATTTTTTGAAATAGCTTTATTAACTATCTCTCTGAATAATAGTTTCAAAAAAACACCTCCTACATATATAAACGTAAGAGGTGAAGAAATTACTTTATTTTATTGGCCATCTAAAAATGGATTTAATTGCTCGTCATCGACTGTTGTATATGGACCATGGCCAGGGAATAATGGTAAATCGCCTTCTAATTCAAATAATTTATCTTTAATAGAATCAACCAGTGTTTCATAATCACCGCGATATAAGTCAGTACGACCTATACCATTGTTAAATAACGTGTCACCGACTACTGCGAAATCCTCAAATACATACGTCAAACTTCCAGGAGAATGACCAGGAGTATGCAGTACATTGAATTTAAATCCTTCAATATTGGACTCACCTTCATCTAATTGGTTTGGTTTGACGTTACTAGTAATTAAAGGCATACCATATTGCTTAAACTTAGCAGAACCATTTTTATCAGAATCCTTTAGAAAACTAAACTCCTCTTTATTCATGTATAAAGGTACTTCATATTTATTAATGACATCGTCTAATGCACCAATATGATCAAAGTGCGCATGTGTTAATAAAATTGCTTTTAATGGTTTGTTAATTTGATTTAATTTTTTAAAAATCTTATCTGGTTCACCAGCAGGATCGATTAATATAACACTTTCTTCATTCTCAATAAAATATGCATTAGTATCTACCAATCCTAAAGTTAAGCTTGAGATTTTCATATTATTCTCCTTGATTATCGATATGTTTTTGAACTGATTTTAGTTTATCATTCATTTTACGAGATTTATCGCGTCTATCATCTATACGTAAGTTTGTACAAACTCTATCAATACCTTTATTAAATGGCAATTCATGGATTGCTTGTACTACTTCGAATAAGTCTTTTAAATCCCCTTCGATTAGAGTATTCATTGGGGTTAATTGATAATCAATTTTTCCTTCTTGTTTAAAACTTTCTAATTTCATTTGTATCTCTGCAATATATTTACTAACACTTGGTCCTTCAGTTCCAACTGGAATAATAACTACATCAACAATAGCCATTATTTAACACCACCCTTTTCTAATATATATGTTTTAATTAGCCCTGCTGCACCAGTTATTCCTGCATCATTTCCTAGTTGAGCTTGAACAATTTCAGTATCTTTTTGAGCGGGAGTGAATGTTAAGTTGTGGTACTCAGTTTTAATATTTTCGATTAAAATCAAACCAGCTGTTGACATACCTCCACCTAAAACGATGTATTTGGGGTTGCTTGTTGCGCTAATAATACTACATAAATAAGCGATGTGGTTTGCCACTTTTTCAGTAATAAAGATACAGAATTGATCACCGGCTTTAGCGGCATCAAATACGGCTTTAGCTGTAACTTTATTGTCTTTTATTAACGGTAATATTGATGATTTAAACGTTAATTTTGGATAATAAAAATTAACCAAATTAACGACACCAGTAGCAGAAGCAACAGTTTCTATACAACCTGATTTACCACAATTACAATTAAAGCGTTGATCAAAATCTGTTCTGATGTGACCTATTTCTGCACCTGATCCATTATGACCATGGACAAGTTCACCATTAGAGATAATACCTCCGCCTAAACCGGTACCTAATGTTATAGCAACTACATCGTCAGCACCTTGGCCTGCACCTTTATGTTTTTCTCCTAATGCCGCTACATTAGCATCATTATCAACATAAACAGGACAGTTAATAAATTCACTAAATATTTGTCGAACATTTACACTATCTGGCCAATGCAAATTAACTGCCCCATTAACAATGCCAGTTTCAAAATCAACAGGCCCTGGTACACCAATTCCAACACCAATGACATCATCAATTTTTAATTGGTGAGTTGAAAGTGTTTCGTTAAATGAATCATAGATATTCTTTAATAATGTTTTGCCCGTGTGGTCAGACGTATCTGTTTTAATAGACCATTTGTGTAGTTGTTCGAGTTCCCCATTGAATATTCCAAGTTTACAAGTTGTTCCACCAATATCTGCTGCTAAAATAATATCTTTCATTTATGCTCATTCCTTCTTTGTTTAATTAATAAAATACATTTTAGGTATTCATCTTTAGATAGTAGTTCGTAATGATATAATGATTTTATTTCTTGTAGCATCATTTCATACATATCGTTTGGATTTTTAAAATAGATAATAAATCCATAATGCTTTAAAAGCTGTAATACATCATAGAAATTTTTAATTTCTCGATTCATTTGATTGATCCAACTCTTTTTTTAAATTTTTATAATCATTATTGTCAGAATTAATAGTTAAAGCTTTTTTTACATATTTGAGTGCTTTTTCATTATCATCAAGTGCTCTATTAGCAATTGCAAGTTCATAGTTCAAAAGACCAGAATTTGGATGGTTTTTTAAACCGCGTTCCCAATCCGCCATGCCCTCTGCTCTAGAACTTGTAGCTGCTGTTATAAGCCCCTTTAAATAATACGTTCGATCGTCATCATAACCTTTGTCAATTGTATGGTTTACAATTGAACTTGCCTCTTTATAATTATAGTCTAATATAGCATCCTCAATTAATTTATCATAAATATTTTCTTCTTTAATAGTAAAAATTCTTACCTGTAATGCAACAAACAAAACAAGCAATATAATTAAGAAAATCCAAAATAAATTACGGTTGTGTGTGAAATAATAACCAATTAAAGTGATTAAAACACCACCAATAAATCCTCCTAGATGAGCCATAATATTAATATTAGACATAAATAATGATAAAGCAATTAGCACTAATAATGCGATTAACATTTGACCAATTGTTTTTCTAGAATAGGTCTTACTTACAAACATCATTGCAAAAATTGAGCCTATTAGCCCGAAAATAGCTCCGCTAGCACCTACAGATACAGTATGAAGATTAAATGATAGTGAAATAAAATTTCCGAGTAAACCAGAAATTACATAAATCCCTAGCATTCTTAATGGGCCGACTATAGATTCGACTATCTTACCGAAAATAAATAATGATAGCATATTCATTAAAATGTGCTCAAAATTAAAGTGTAGAAACATGGATGTTATTAGACGATACCATTCACCATGAACGTCGTTAAAGTGTACTAATCCACCTAAATCTAACAATTTAACATCGGAAAAATGATTTAGATAAAGAATCATTATTAGCCATATCAAAACGTTAATTATGATTAACCCATATGTCATAGGTGTAAAACGCAAAATATGTTTATCAATTGGGTTTTGTGACAATACACGTCGTTTATAGTAATTTGATAGTTTGTTATCTTGTCTAAACATTAATTTAGTTAATATATTATTATGAATCAATTTATGTAAATCATTGTTATTTGAAATACTCATGCTTTCTATTTTAATGGGACTAGAGTCAGCGGATTTGATATTATCAAATATTTGATCTGTGAAATAATAATATTTAACGCTTTTTAATTTAAAATTGAGGTCATCCTCATATTGTTGATAATTATCCAACATTTTAGCTTTATCAAACTGAATTTCTTGGTTAGAAGCGATATCTTTCCTAAATATCACTAGCTTGTTTTTCTTTTTATGTATAAGCCAAATTTCAGTATCATTTTTATCAATATTTACAATGTGATAATTGTAATATTTTATAAAATAATAGATAGACTTCCAGAAGTATTTTTCTGTATCCATTAATTCCTCCAAAATTTAAGTATTGAAAATTATTAATTTTTCAACAGGTTGATCATGGGATTCGATATCAAACTGTGTTAATTGTAGGTCATAAATTAAACTAATAGTATTGGCATTTGAATCACTTAAGAAGCGATCATAATATCCTCCACCATAACCTATTCGATAACCATCATCTCTAAAAGCAACTCCAGGAACAACAATTAAATCTAATTGATCAGTAATTTCAGTGTCATCATTAACATATAATAAGCCTTTTTCATCCTTTTCAAGTTGGTTTAAAGATAGTAGCTGTTTAAAATTCATTTCTTTTAATTTGTAGTTTGTATTAGGAACAAAGACTTTCTTATCATAAGTTAACATCGTTTCGATGATGGGATAAGTATCTACTTCATGAGGCATAGATAAAACAATACCTATTCTTTTCGCGTTTTTATATTCAGTATTATTGATTAATTGATTCTTCAACCATGCGTCTGCACGAAGTTTGTGTTCTTTTTCTAATTGTTTCATTTGAGATAATATTTCTTTTCTAATCTCTTTTTTACTCATAACATCCCCACTCTCTAGACACTATATATATTATAACGTTATTAAAAGAGGATGTCATTTATATGAAATAAAAAAGGAGCTAGACAGAATCCATTATGGATTCATAGTCTTGCCCCTGTAAGGATGACTTGAGCCAAAAAACGCAACTTTAGCGTTTTTCGGCTCAAGTCGGCTACTGCAAATTAGCAATGTAGTCTTATAAAATTATTTTTGAAACAAACTCTTTAGATGAGTTATTATTTAGTTTCACGGTGTAAAGTGTGTTTATTATCACGTGAACAATATTTTTTCATTTCAACACGTTCAGGATTAGTTCTTTTGTTTTTAGTAGAAATGTAGTTTCTATCTCCACATTCTGTACAAGCTAATGTTACATTTACGCGCATGTTAAATCCTCCTTACCTTTTCTAAATACGACTTTATAATCATACCACTTAGTTTAAAAATTGAAAAGTATTATTTTTGATGCTCTAAAAACTTTCAATTCATTAAAAGTAAAATAGTTATTTTTTATCGTCAAAGTAATAATTAATTACATCTCTTCCTAGGTCTCCACCATTTAACCATGGTGGTGGGACAGGTTGATTTGTATATACAATCGAGAATGATAGTTTAGGATTTTTGATAGGTGCATAACCTATATATGTTGAATTAACTCTAGATTCACCATCTTGGAATACTTCAGCAGTACCTGTTTTTCCTGCAGATGGTACTTTAGTTTTGTGGAAACTTGAATAACCTGTTCCATCTTGCTTATTGAATGCCATCTCAAATCCTTTTTGAACTTCATTAATTTCATCTTCAGAATTATTTACTTTGTTTAATACATTACCTTTGATTTTTTGTTTAACAGGTCCAATGTCATCACTATTTGTAGCATCATGAATTGCTAATCCAATGTGCGGTTGAATTCTATAACCATCATTAGCTATTGTAGAAACGTACTGTGATAATTGAATTGGACTATATGTGTCATATTGACCAATTGATAAATCAAGGTAATTGCCTGAATTGTTTGTTAATGGTTCAATTTGACCAATTGTTTCATTTGGCAAGTCAATACCTGTTTTAACTCCCAATCCGACTTGATTAAGTCCTTTTCTTAATTTCTTGCCAGCTTCACTTATATCTGTAGGTAAGCCCATTCCACTATAGTAAGGATCTCCGGCTAATTTAAGAGCAGTTTTAAACATATATACGTTTGAAGAGTGCATTAATGCTTCTTTATCATTAATTCTGACTTTATCATTTTTATTAAAGTATGAGCGTTTTGTTAATCCACCTTTAAAATGAAGTGGCTCATCTATCATTTCCTCGCCAACTTTAATCGCATTATTTTGATATCCAGCTAATAGGGTTCCACCTTTTACTGAAGAACCAACTGCAAATTGACCAGTAAAGTTTCCTAAATCATAATCTGTTAGCTTACCATTTTTATCGATTTGTTTTCCTGCCATAGCTAAAATATCGCCATTTTTAGGATTTTGCACTACAATAAGCGCGTTATCCATATCTTTAGCACCTTGACTGCGTAACGTCTTGATTTGACTTTCTAATAAAGATTCTACTTTTTTCTGTAAGTCTATATCAATTGTTAACTGTAAATCATCGCCTCTAGATCCAGGATTGATTACTTCAGAGTTTATGACTTTTCCAGATTTATCAGTAGTATATTTCATTTCTTTTTTCTTACCACGTAATATATCTTCATATTGATATTCTAAATAAGATTTACCAACTCTATCATTTCGAGAATAACCTTTAGCTAAATATTGTTCGGTCAATTCTTTAGGAATACCTTCACTTGATGTAGATACACTACCAAATATATTTCTTAATGTATCTCCATAAGGATAGCTTCGGTCCCAATCCATAGTTGTATTTACACCTGGAAGACTATCAAGTTGCTGTGACACTGCAGCATATTCTTTTTCACTTACATCTTCATTCTTAATTGTTTGCGGGTTCATGGTAGAACCTGCAGACATTTCACGATAAATTGCTAAAACTTGCAAGTCTTTTTTTGATAAACTATTAATTTGTTTGTCTCCAACTTTTTTATATAATTGTTTATCATATTGATCTTGGGTAATACTACCTTCATTTAACATTGAAGTTTCTTTTTTCATTAATTTGTCTACTTCATCTTGATGTTTTTGAATCCAAAAATCTTGTTTATCTCTTTCAGTAATTTTGTCAGTTTTCATAGTAATAAGAGATGACAATTTTTTTGCAGTATCGAGCATATCTTTTTGACTTGTTTTCCTAGATCTTGTGTATGTAATCGTTAGTTTAGAAGCATTATCTACTAATACTTTTCCATTCCTATCAAGAATTCTTCCCCTAGGAACAGATTCATTTACAGTTATGTTTTCATCGTTTTTTACTAGTTGGCTATAATGGGAGCCTTGCGCAATTTGTAAATATCCTAACCTTAAAACTATAATTCCAAATATAACTACAATAGCACCAAACACAAAACTTATTCGTTTATTCATTGTGTGCTTTATTTTTTCATCATTAGACTTTTCCTTTAACCTTTTAAGCAAGATAACCTACCTCAATTATTAAACATGTTTACTCATAAATGATATATGAAAATTAAACATATTACCATCATTTTAATAAAAAAAGTGGCCTCTTATAGAGGCCACAAATTAATTAGGAAATATAGAATTATTTTGTTGCATTGTATAATTCGTCAACTTTTTCCCAGTTAACAACATTCCAGAAAGCACTAATATAATCTGGACGTTTGTTTTGATATTTAAGGTAATAAGCGTGTTCCCAAACATCTAAACCTAAGATAGGTGTTTTACCTTCAGTTAATGGGTTATCTTGGTTAGGTGTAGTAACAATTTCTAATTGACCATTGTTAACAACTAACCATGCCCAACCTGAACCGAAACGAGCTGCTGCTTTGTCAGCGAATTCTTTTTTGAATTCATCTAAAGAGCCCCATTGTTCTTTGATTTTATCAACAACAGTACCTTTTTCTTCAGAATTAGGAGTTAATAATTCCCAGAATAATGAGTGATTTAAGTGTCCGCCACCATTATTACGAACAGCTGTTTGAATATCTTCAGGTACACTATCTAAGTTAGCAACAATTTCTTCAATTGATTTAGATTCAAGATCTGTTCCCTCAACTGCAGAATTTAATTTGGTAACATAAGTGTTGTGATGTTTGTCATGATGGATTTCCATAGTTTGTTTGTCAATGTGTGGTTCTAATGCATCTGCTGCATATGGTAAATTTGGTAATTCAAAAGCCATAATTAATCATCCTCCTAAAAATTCGTTACATTTATAATAACAAGTTATTAACTAAGCAACAAAATATTTGCTTGCAACTAATATTAATACGCTTATTATTAACTTACTTTTATAATATAACTCAAAATGATAACTTTTAAACATAATTACAAACTATAATTGGTTATTTTTAAATAACTCCTACTTTTGACCTATGTATATCAAAATTTTTTAATTACATTTAATTTTAAGATTGTTAAATTGAATTAAAATATGATTTGTTTTCTATTTTGTTAATCTATTAATTCTTTAATGGAATTTTCAGTCGACTGACTCAAAAAAACTGAGAAAGCTACAATTAACACTTTCTCAGTTTAGATTGCTAATATATATTTGCAATTTTGTCTTACAATAATTCATTATTAAATTATTTAAGTGTATTAGTAAAAACAATTGATATTTATATTTCAAAAAATTTTATTTTGAGTTTTGTTTTTGACACTCTTCACATACGCCATAAACTTCTAGTTTATGGGTGTGAATATCTACATTAGGTAGATACACCTTTATTTGATCAATTGGACAAAAATCAATAACTTTAGTATCACCACAATTTTCACAAATAAAGTGATGATGGTGATGATTCATACAAGCAATTCTAAATTTCATTTCACCATCTAATTCAGTACTCTCAATAATTTTTAAGTCTTTAAATAAATGTAAATTACGATAAATTGTATCGAAAGAAATACCTGGATAATCTTTGTCTAATTGTTGTTGAATATGTTTTGCATTAATGTATTTATCTTCTTTAACAAAAATATTAATCATATCTTCACGTTTCTTAGTATATTTCAAACCATTATCTTTTAAAATTTTAATTGCATCATTTGTATTCATAAGTTATTGCCCCTTTTTAAGTCTTACAATTGATTTTTGGAATAACATTGTAAGTCCTAATAATAAAACTAATAGTACTACAATAACACCACCCGGTGAAATATTCATATAAAATGCTAAAACAAGGCCCATTATAACTGAAAATTCGCCAATTATGACACTTAAAATGATTAATTGTTTGAAACCCTTAGTTATTCTCATTGCTATAGCAATGGGTAATGTTATTAATGCACTGACTAAAAGTATGCCAACCACTCTCATTGAAGCAGAAATTACCATAGCCACGATAACAATAAATAAAAATTGAATCCATTTAGGAATATTTACAACTCTACTATATTCTTCGTCAAATGAAAGTATAAATAATTCTTTATAAAATAAAGTAATAAATAAAACAACGACAATTGCTATAACTACAACCGTTAAAAAATCACTAAGACTGACCGCACTTATGGAACCAAATAGTAAACCTACAATTTCTTGGTTAAATCCATCTGCAAGAGAAATAAAAATGGCACTTAGTGCAATCCCTGTGCTCATAATAATTGGTATGGCAATCTCTTGATAGTTAGAATACGATGTTCTTAACTTTTCAATTAAAAGCGCACCTACAATAGCATATAATATACCAAACCACATCGGATTAATAATAGCTAGTGCGGGTGACAAAGTTAGTATAAACATGCCAAATGAGATACCGCCTAGTGTAACATGGCTAAGCGCATCTGCAATCAAAGATAATCTTCTTACAACTATAAAAGCACCAATTAAAGGTGCAATAAATCCAATTAAAATACCACTAAGTAATGAATATCTCATGAAGTCGAAATTTAATAACGCTTCAATCATGGATATCACTACTCACTTGTTTAATTAATACATTCATTTTGTTACTCCTAATATATTAAATTTTAAACTTCACAACATTCTCTATTATGTTGATGATCTACAAATTTAATGGGGTGACCATAAATTTTAGAAATTTCAACTTCGTCTAATTTTTTGAAGTCCTCGGTTGATCCATGGAAATGTAAATGCTTATTTAAGCATGCTACTTTTGTTGCTGTATCAGCTACAACGCCAATGTCATGTGTTACTAATATAATCGTTATACCTTCATCTTTTAATCTTTCAAGCGTTTCATAAAATTCACTTACATGTTTTGCATCAATACCATTTGTAGGTTCATCTAAAACTAAGACAGAAGGATTGGAGATTAAAGCTCTCGCAATTAATACACGCTGTTGTTGTCCGCCGGAAAGTTCTGCAATATTCTTGTTGATAAGATGATTGATATTTAATCTAGTTAAAACGTCATCGACAAGTGCTTCATCTTTTTTATTAAACTTTTGAAATAACTTTTTTGTTTTAGTAAGACCACTAAGTACCACTTCTTTAACACTTGCTGGAAATCCAGCATTAAAAGCTGTAGCTTTTTGTGATACGTAACTAATCTTTAAAGCAGATTGATTTTGCTTTTTATATGATTTTCCATCTATATATATTTCGCCCTTTTGCAACGGAAGCAACCCTAATATGATTTTTAGTAAAGTAGACTTACCTGCTCCATTGGGACCCACAATTGCTAAAAATTCACCTTTATTTATGTGTATATTAATATTTTCTAAAACTTGTTTATTATCAAATTGATAATCGATATTTTTTAATTCAAAAACAGGTTGATTCATTATTTCACCTCGTTTAATACTATACAGTTAAGTTTAGAAGTTGTAAATAGTAATGTTTACGACTTGATTTAATAGATAATAAAATGGAGCGATACTGAATTATTGTAAAATTAATTGTATCACTCCTGAGAAAATTATTAAGTCTGTGAAGAGTTATGGTTTAACGCCTTTTAAGGTTATACAGCTATTGTTTTATTACATCATAGCCTTAAATATTAATATTTGATTCACTTCCAATTAATAATAATTATTGCTGAAGAATTTTATATTTTAATTCTGAATCAAATTGTTGTGCTTTTAACATCTCTATTTCAAATTTATAAGGTGGTTTCTTATTTTTTTTATCTTCACCAACATAGGGTGTTTCTAAAATTTTAGGTATATCCTTGAAAACATCATGGTGTACTACATAATTTAATGCGTCAAATCCAATGTGACCGAATCCAATATTTTCGTGTCTATCTTTATGAGCACCTTGCTCATTTTTACTATCATTAACATGAACCACTTTTATTCGATCTAAGCCAATAATTTTATCAAATTCATTTAATACACCATCGAATTCCTCTTTAATGTTATATCCAGCATCATGAGTGTGACATGTATCGAAACAAATTGATAGTCGATCATTATGAGTAACCCCGTCAATAATTTGTGCGATTTCCTCAAAACTTCGTCCAACTTCAGATCCTTTTCCAGCCATAGTTTCTAGAGCGATGCGCACATCATTATCATGAGTTAAAACTTCATTCAATCCTTTAATAATCTGTTGAATACCTTTATCAGCACCAGCGCCAACATGTGAACCAGGATGTAGAACAATATCTTTAGCACCTAAAGCTTGTGTTCGTTCAATTTCATTTTGAAGGAAATCTACCCCTAATTGAAAGACTTCCGGTTTAGTAGTGTTAGCGATGTTTATAATATATGGAGCATGGACGACTAAATTAGATAAACCATATTTATCCATGGCTTCATGTCCTTTTTCGATATTTAAATCCTCTATGCTCTTTCTTCTTGTATTTTGAGGTGCGCCAGTATAAATCATAAATGTAGACTCACCAAATTTGTGTGCTTCTTCTGCAGAACCTTCTAACATCTTTTTACCACTCATAGAAACATGTGACCCAAGTAACATTGCTTTCACCTAACCCTTTTTATTATTTTTTCGTTGTTGTCTATTTTGTCTTTTACTAAATTGTTTTCTTTCTTGTCTCTTCATTCTTTCGACTTCTTGTTTGAATTTCTTTTTATAACCTGGTTTGACTTTATTTTTAGTCTTACTTCGCACTTTATGTTTTACTTCGTTCGTTAAGTGATCGTCTTTTCTTACACGCTTACGTCGAGTATTATGTGCTTTAATTGGTGTTAATTCATTATTTTTCACATCAACATTTTCAAAATGGTAGCCTTTATCTTCAATTAGTGTGATTAAATGTTCTTCATCCGGACTATAAAGTGTTATTGCCACACCTCTATAATTACCTCTACCTGTTCTACCCACACGGTGTGTAAAGAAGTCAATATCTTTAGGTACGTCAAAATTAATAACATGACTAACGCCTTCAATGTCTATACCTCGAGAAGCTAAATCACTTGCGATAACAAATTGAAATTCTAAATTACGTATACGTTTCATTTGTTGCTTACGCTCTTTAGGTGTTAAACCACCGTGTATCATGCCAACTTTAATACCGGCTGCATTTAATGAATTAGCTAATTCATCCGCATTATCTCTACTATTACAAAATACAATACATAAGTACGGATTTAAAATATTAATTAATTGAAGTGTTTTATCTACTTTTTCACTACCTTTAGTTGGAATTAGATAAAATTCGATATTTTTTTTATTTTGAGATTTAGAATCAACTTCTACATACTCAGGATTACTAAGATATTTATTTAAAAATGGTTGTAAGGATTTAGGTATAGTAGCACTGAAGACAGCTATATGTGCATTTTCATCAAGACGTGATGCAATTAAATCTACATCTTCAATTAATCCTAAATCAATCATTAAATCAGCTTCATCAACTATAAGATAAGATGCTAAGTGCGCATGTAAATGACCACTTTGAGCTAAATCATTAATTCTAGTTGGTGTTCCTATTACTAATTGCGGTTGATTACTTGTACGCTGTCTATCTTTTTCAATATCTGTACCACCAATAAATAAACTAACTTTAACGCCCTGTTTAAAAGTAGCTAGATGGCTTGCTGCATGATATAACTGTTGTGCTAATTCTCTTGTAGGTGCCACCACGATAGATTGAGGTTCTTTATTTTCAACGTCTATTTTATCCATTAAAGGTAATAAAAATGCATGCGATTTCCCTGTACCTGTTTGAGATTGACCTATTAAATTAACTCCTTTTTTAATTCTAGGAATTATTCTATTTTGAATTTCAGTTGGTTTTTCAAATTTTAAATCTTTAATTGCTTCTATAAGTTTTGAGTCTAAATTAAATAACTCAAATGGATGAGTTGCCATCGATTAGGCCTCCTTAAAATATTCAATTGATGTTGATTAAATTTTTTTAGCTATATTTGAATGGGTCTGTATTAATATTAGAAGCTTCAATTGGGAAGTTTACATTTTTAGTATTTAACCAATGCTTCAATAAATCTTTAAGTCCCTCTCTCATTACATATTCACTATAATGATTAATATCTAAAATGGTTATGCCGTTAGTCTGTGCATCAAGTGCATCATGGTGTTTAACGTCCCCTGTTATAAAGATATCAGCACCCTTATTGAAGGCAAGTGATTCAAATCCAATTCCAGAGCCACCAATAATTGCTACATTTCGAATGAGTTTACCAGAATCACCAGTATATCTAACACTAGGTATATCAAGCTGCTTTTTCACAAATTTCACAAATTCAGCTAATGGCATTGCTTCTTCCATATTCCCGATTTTACCAAGGCCATAATTAGCAGTTTTAGTCATTTTAATAAAATCATAAACTGGCGTTTCATAAGGATGGTTGCTAATAATTGCTTTTTCAGCTAATTCATATTGACTATCTTTAATCATAAATTCAATTTTAACTTCGTTCACGTATTCAATATTGTTTATTTGACCTAAATATGGTTTAGCTTCACCTACAGGTTTGAACTGACCGCGACCCTCAGTTTCATAAAAACAATATTCATAATTACCTTCTTTTGCAAGTCCTACTTGATCAAGACTATTTTTAAAGGTTTCTATATCTTCCTTAGGTATATAAGTCTGAACTTTAAAATAGGTTTCATTTTCTTGTGTTAAAAATTGTATATTGTTTAACTTTAATTTATTAGCTAGCATTTGGTTTACACCATTAACGTGGTTATCAAGGTTCGTGTGTAGAGCAATGAGGTTAATATCATGACGAATAATTTTTTGAATTAATTGTCCATAACCATCATCAATAATTGATTTTACTCCCTTAAAAATGAGTGGATGATGAGCGATAATCGTGTTGTAACCATTATCTATTGCTTGGTTAACAATTGAGTCGGTACAATCCAGAGTAGTTAAAATACCATTGATTTCAGATTCATTATTACCTATAAGTAATCCAACGTTGTCCCAACTTTCTGCTGTTTTGAGAGGAACGTGATTATCAACAATAGACATTAACTCTTTAATCTTCATAATTTAACACCTCAGTAATTAATGATATAACATTCTCTATTTCTTTAAGTCTCTCATGATGTGACTCTGAATTCAATTGATTGCGAATATGTTTAAGTGCTTCTAATTCATGATTCCATTTCTTATAAAAAATTTCATTTTTCTTTTGTAATAGCTTAGGTCCAAATTTTAATTCTTTATTATTCAAATTTTCACTAGTAGTATTGTATTCAGCTACAACTATTTCGTAAATATGTCCTTTTTCTTCCATAATAATCTCATCAACAATGTGATAGTTGATAGACATTAAAGTATATCTTAATGCTTCAGTCTGAATGTTACTTTGTAGAACTAGTCTAGGACCTTGAACTAGATGCTCTTTTCCTTCTTTTAATATTTTAGCAATTAACGGACCGCCCATACCACAAATAGTTATATTCTGTATTGATTCGCTTTTGCTTATAACACTCAATCCATCCCCTAATCGAACATCAATTACATCATTAAGTTGATTTACTAATACATTTTTTCTTGCTGCTTCATATGGACCTTTAATAACTTCTCCAGCAATAGCACTAGAGATTAAATTATTTTGAATTGCATAAATTGGAAGATATGCATGGTCAGAACCAATGTCAGCCAATTTTCCAGGAACAAGGTAATTGCAAACAGAAGTTAATCTTTGATTTAAAGTTATCATAGGTATCTCCTTTACTATAAAAAGAGACTGGGACAAAGTTAAGTGTCTCAGCCTAAAATTCTCTTTAGCTCAATATAGTAACGTTTAAAATAGAATTGAATTATCATGGTAGATAATAGAATCATTAATTAGTAAATGCTACAAATTAACTAATTAATTGAAATGAATATTTCAAAATTTTAAACGTTAAGTACTCTATGAGCATTGAAAATAAATAAAGTTTTAACTCGAATTATTAAAATTAATCCATAAAGTCCTTTAATCTCTTACTTCGACTTGGGTGTCTAAGTTTTCTTAGTGCTTTTGCTTCAATTTGACGAATTCTTTCACGTGTAACACCAAAGACTTTACCAACTTCTTCAAGTGTTCTTGTTCGACCATCGTCTAAACCAAATCTTAAGCGTAAAACATTTTCTTCACGGTCAGTAAGCGTATCTAAAACATCTTCTAATTGTTCTTTTAAAAGTTCGTAAGCTGCATGGTCAGATGGACTTTGCGCCTCTTGGTCTTCAATGAAGTCACCTAAATGACTATCATCTTCCTCACCTATTGGCGTTTCTAATGATACTGGTTCTTGAGCAATTTTAAGAATTTCACGTACTTTTTCTGGAGGTAAATCCATCTCTTCTCCGATTTCTTCAGGTGCAGGATCACGACCTAAATCTTGTAATAATTGTCTTTGAACACGTATTAACTTATTAATTGTTTCAACCATGTGGACTGGAATTCTAATTGTACGTGCTTGGTCGGCAATCGCTCTTGTAATTGCTTGTCGAATCCACCAAGTTGCATAAGTGGAGAATTTAAATCCTTTGCTAAAATCAAATTTCTCAACAGCTTTTATTAATCCCATGTTGCCCTCTTGAATTAAATCAAGGAATAACATGCCACGTCCAACATATCTTTTTGCGATACTTACAACTAGTCGTAAATTAGCTTCAGCTAACCTAGACTTAGCAATCTCATCACCTTGCTCAATTCGTTTAGCTAATTCAATTTCTTCTTGAGCACTTAGTAGATTAACTCGGCCAATTTCTTTTAAGTACATTCTTACAGGATCATTAATTTTGACACCTGGAGGGGCACTTAAATCATTTGGGTTTAATTTTTCATCAGTATCTGAGCTATCTTTCTCATTTACTAAACTAATATCATTATCATTTAATTGGTCAAAGAAATCATCCATTTGATCAGAATCCATATCGAAATTTTGCAATTTTTCGGCTATTTCCTCATGACTAAGGTGACCTTCCTTTTTACCTTTATCGATTAATTGTTTCTTAACATCTTCTAATGTTAATGTCGGATCTATTGTTTGTTTTTTAATTTTAACTTGGTTATCAGACATGAAAAGGCCTCCCAATAGTAATATTTGCTTTCAAACAAGATATTTAATTATATAATATTTCAATATAATAAGAAAAGTATTAATAAAAATTCATAATAATGGTAACATTTCATATTCAATATTTGAATGTTTAATATCAATTATATTTAAACGACATCACATTAATTAAATATTACTTATGTTCCATATCTACCCGTTAAAAACGCATAATAACCATTATACAATAATGGTTATTAAATAGAAATACTATTTATATGATTTATTAAAGTATGCAATTTTATAGCAGTTTTTATAATAATAGTTACATACGAGCTTTATTTTTATTAACGATTTGTTCCAAATAATATTTTTGCAATTCTACGTCGCCTATCCGTGACGCTTCACGTAATTTATGATTTAATTCTTCAAGTGTATCTCCATACTTTGATTCATTGATGACATTCATGTAATCTTCTATTTCACTATCATAAGGCTCTTGATTTAAATCATAATTATCCAAAGCGATAATTGCATCTCTCAAATTATCATTATCTGTGTAAAGTATCATATCGCTAATTGTATAACTGTCATTTTCAGCGTAAAAATCTTCTAAAACACTATATATACGTTTGAAAAATTGATTATCAAAGTCACCACTCTCAAGATGCTTATGATAATTTAAGAATAAGTCTTTATCATTCATAAAATGTTTAAGTAAGGCTCTTTCAGCACTTTCATGTTTTGATAAATGACTAAATAAATTATTTGTATTATTTTGTATTTCACTATCATATGATTGATAATCGTTAAAATGAGGTTCGCTAGGAATATATTGTTGTTGATTCAACACATTGCTATTTAGAGTATTAGAATCAACATTAAATATATGTGCTACATCTTTGATTATCTTATTCTGCAAAATTTGAGAATTCATTAATGCAATATCTTGGGTAACTTCTTTAAGATAACGTTCATAAGCTAAGTCATTATTAGCAATTTCATCTTTGTGTTTATTTACTTTATAAATGATAAATGATTTCTTTTCATTATTTACATATTCAAGAAATTTTTCATTACCATATTTAGTTATATACTCATCTGGATCCATATCTTTAGGTAATTGAACCACAAAAACATTAAATCCTTGTTGTAAAAGGTGTTGCCCAGTTTTAATTGTTGCTTCTTGACCAGCGAAATCACCATCAAACATTAGAGTAATATGAGATGTTAATTTTTTTAGAACAGTAATGTGTTCATCTGATATAGCTGTTCCCATACTTGCAATGACCGGTTTTAGTCCTGATGAATCTGATTTAATTACATCCATAAATCCTTCTAATAAAATGGCTTCATCATTTTTTCGTATATGCTTTCTAGCATTATCAAGATTATATAATAATCTTCTCTTTTGAAATATGGGTGTTTCCGGACTGTTTAAATATTTAGGTTCTTGATTATTATATGTTCTACCTGAATAGCCCACAATACGACCCTGAGCATTATTTAAAGGGAACATAATGCGATCTCTAAACCTATCAAAATAGCTGAAATTTTCTTCATTTCGTGATAAAAGACCAGCTTCGTACGCGAGTTCTATATCATAACCTTTTTGTTGTAAAAAGTCATGACAAAAGTGAGTATGATTAGGCGCATAACCAATACCACGTGATTTAATAAGTTCTTCAGTAAAACCACGTTTTGTTAGATAATTTAATGCCTCTTCACCTTCTACTGTCTTAAGTAAAGCATATTGATAATATTCAAGCATTAATTCATGCATCTCAATCATTGTTAAATCATTCGATGCTATTTGACTTGTATAGTCACTACTATTACCAATATCAACTGAAATGTTAATTCTTTCTCCTAGCTCTTTTACAGCCTCTACAAATGATAAATCTTTTATCTCTTGAGTAAATTGAAATACATTACCACCTTTTTTACAACCAAAGCAATGACAAATTTGTTTATCTTCAGATACAGTAAACGAAGGAGTCTTCTCATCATGAAAAGGACACAAACCAATGTAATTGCGTCCTCTTTTTTCTAATTTTACATATTCACTTACTAAATCCAAAATATCGGTCTTATCTTTAATTTCATTAATTACTGATTGTTCAATACGCAATATATATCACCTATAAATTGTAGTCATAATATTATACTTTGTCTAAAGATAAATTAAAACTATTTTGATTGACTTTCGATTATATTAATAACATCATTAGCTGTTTCTTCAATTGCTTTATCAGATACATCAATGACTGCACATCCAATTCTGTCTACGATATCTTCGAAGTATTTAATCTCTTCTTTAATACGTATTTCATTAGCGTATCTAGCTGAATCACCTAATCCAAGCTGTTTCAAACGTTGTTTTCTAATACGATTTAATTTTTCTTCACTAATTCTTAAAGCGATGCATTTTGATGAGTCAATGTCAAATAACATGTCCGGTGGGGTTACTTCAGGTACAATTGGAACGTTCATCACTTTATAACTTTTATGGGCTAAATATTGAGATAAAGGAGTTTTTGATGTTCTTGAAACACCAATTAATACTATATCCGCTTTAGGTAATCCTTTAGGGTCTTTTCCATCATCATATTTTACCGCAAACTCAATCGCATCAATTTTCTTAAAATAAGCGTCATCTAAACGATGGACTCTACCAGGTTGATTATATGGATTCTCTTCAAAAGCATCTTTTAAATAGCCCATTAATGGTCCCATAATATCAATAGAACGTAACTTATTAGTACCTATCTTACTTTCCATATATGTTTTCATTTCTGGTTTAACTAACGTATAAACTATAATTGCATTTCTGTCATTTGCTACTTGAATAACTTCATCAATGTCCTCTTTTGTCTCGATATAAGGATACCTTAAAAATTCATGTTTACATTCCTTTGGATTGAATTGAGAAATACATGCTCTTGTTACTAATTCAGCAGTTTCTCCAATTGAATCAGAAGCGATGATTATCTTTATATTTTCCATCGTTCTACCACCTATTCTTTAAATAATGATACAAATAATTTTGCAATTGTTGTTTTTGAAATTCTACCAGTGACTTGATATTTATTATTACCTTTATTTTTTACAATGGGTATTGAGTCGATTTCTTTCTCTATCATTTGATCTGCAGCATATATAATAAGTTCATCTTCTTCTAAATAAGTTAAGTTAGGCATTCTAGACATGTTTACACTGATAGGCATTGTATGAATATCCTCTCCAATCATAGATGCTCGTAACAAATCCTTTCTTGAACAAACGCCTATAAAATCATTATGCTCATTTGTAATGAATAAAGTACCTGCGTCTTCTAAAAAGATGGTACAAATAGCATCATAAACAGTCATATCTTCTTTTACAATGACTGGTGGAGACATATAGTCTTTAACAACATATTGGCGTAATTTATCGGTCATTAATTTGTTTTTTGATTTTCCTGAATAATAATAACCAACTCGAGGTCTAGCTTCTAAAAAACCGGACATAGTTAAAATTGCTAGGTCAGGTCTTAGAGTAGCACGCGTTAAATCTAATTTTTCGGCAATGTGTTCTCCAGTGATGGGTCCACCGCTTTTGACTATTTCAATGATTTGTTCTTGTCTTTTACTAAGTTCTATAGGTCTTCACCCCTTTTTTATTCACGTCTATTATACCTATTTATTTATGTAGCTACAAATACATATAATTTCTTGCTATTAAATAATCAATCTATTAAACTAATAGTAAGCGAGTTAAGGGTGGTGTAAGCTTAACAATTTTTAATTTGGCTAATATTAAAACTTTATAAAAGAGAGTGGCTACACTAATTTGGGTGGAACCGCGGGTTATTAAGGTATCAACTATATTAAAACAATATAGTAAAATAAATTAACTCGTCCCAAGATAATGATAAATGTAATTTATACATTTATTTATTGTCTTGGGGCGTTTTTATGTATTAAATAAGGAGAGATTATATGGTTAAAGATATGGAAACAATTGTATCATTAGCGAAACACAGAGGATTTGTATTTCCTGGTAGTGATATTTATGGTGGATTATCAAATACATGGGATTATGGCCCATTAGGTGTTGAATTAAAAAATAACGTAAAAAAAGCATGGTGGCAGAAGTTCATAACTCAATCACCATTTAATGTTGGTATTGATGCTGCAATTTTAATGAATCCTAAAACTTGGGAAGCTTCAGGTCACTTAGGTAACTTTAATGATCCTATGATTGACAATAAAGATAGTAAGATTCGTTATCGTGCAGATAAATTAATTGAAGATTACATGCAAAAAGAAAAAGGCGACGAAAACTTTATCGCTGATGGTTTGAGTTTCGATGAAATGAAACGTATTATTGATGATGAAGGTATTGTATGTCCGGTAAGTGGAACTGCTAATTGGACAGATATTCGTCAATTTAATCTTATGTTTAAAACATTCCAAGGTGTTACAGAAGATTCTACAAATGAAATTTTCTTAAGACCAGAAACTGCACAAGGTATTTTTGTGAATTACAAAAACGTGCAACGTTCTATGCGTAAAAAATTACCATTTGGTATTGGTCAAATTGGTAAGTCTTTCCGTAATGAAATTACACCAGGAAACTTCATCTTCAGAACTAGAGAATTTGAACAAATGGAATTGGAATTCTTCTGTAAACCTGGTGAAGAAATTGAATGGCAAAATTATTGGAAAACATTTGCTAGTCAATGGTTAAAAGATTTAAATATCAATGAAGAAAACATGAGATTACGTGACCATGACGAAGAAGAGTTATCTCATTACTCTAATGCTACGACAGATATCGAATATCGCTTCCCATTTGGTTGGGGTGAATTATGGGGTATCGCAAGCCGTACTGACTTTGACTTGAAAAAACATAGTGAACATTCAGGTGAAGACTTTAAATATCACGACCCTGAAACAAACGAAAAGTATGTTCCATACTGTGTTGAACCATCTCTTGGTGCTGATCGTGTTACATTAGCATTCTTATGTGATGCATATGAAGAAGAAGGTGTTGAAGGAAGCAAAGATGCACGTACAGTGATGCATTTCCACCCTGCTCTAGCACCTTATAAAGCCGCTGTTTTACCATTAAGTAAAAAATTATCTGAAGAAGCTATTAAGATTTTCGAACAATTAAGTTCTAAATTTGCAATTGATTTTGACGAGTCTCAATCAATTGGTAAACGTTACCGTAGACAAGATGAAATTGGTACACCTTATTGTATTACATTTGATTTTGACTCATTAGAAGATAATCAAGTTACAGTACGTGACCGTGATTCAATGGAACAAGTGCGTATGCCTATTTCAGAGTTAGAAACATTTTTAGCTGAAAAAGTGGCATTCTAATAAAATGTGAATAATTAGTACTAACCCCACCTCAAATTTCTTTGTGGTGGGGTTTTAAGTGTGAGTATTGTTGGATATTAATATTGTATACGTTTAAGTTGGTTAATTAGCTTTTGACCTTTAAAGTACATGCCTGCATATTCTTTATAAATTAATAATATTAATTCTGACATTTCATCTAATATTTCTTGGCTAATGTTAAATTGATTCATTTTATCAATTGGTAATTTTTGTAAAACATCTAATAAGTATAACGTTTTGTTAGATATTCGAAAGGCATGTGGGTCTTTGTGTAATTCTGATTCAAGAATAGTTCCATCATATACAAAACTATACGCAACTAATTTTGATTGATCAAAGCTATTTGAAATAGCTGAGTGATTAAAAAATGCTGTAAACCCAAAACGATTCATACATTTTAAAAGAACTATAATTGACATTAATTGAGCTGAATCACCATTTGAAATCTTTTCGAGTACGAAGTGTAAAAGTTGGTAATGGAACGGTGAAATGTCATCATTATCCATAGAACGTTCAATTGCCTCTGCACATAACGTAGCATAACTACTATTAAATATATCTAAACGTAAATAATAATATTGATTGATAACATCAACTGAACTTAATGTACCCATACCTTTCCATTTATTATAAATAAATAAGCCATACACAAATAGTTGCGTATGGGCTTGCAAACCTGTTTTTGATTTTTTAGCTCGTCTAACCATTAATGGTATTTTTGCACCATGCTCGTTTAATATTGTAATAATTTTATCAGATTCTCCATAATCTACGGACTTTATGATGATACCTTTTTGTTTTTCGAGCATAGTTTCACGACCTTTCTAAAATCAAATATTTTTAATCTTGATCTTCAATATATCCCATTTGACGAATAAAATTAACTTTATTTCGCCAATCTTTTTGAACTTTTACCCATAGTTCCAAATAAACTTTTGAGCCTAGTAACATTTCAATATCATGTCTTGCTCTTTTACCGACTTCTTTTAGTTTTTTGCCACCTTTACCGATAACAATACCTTTTTGTGAATCTCTCTCAACAAAAATAGTAGCTTCAACTCTAACACGCTCGTCATTTTCTTTAATCATTCTATCTACATTTACGCCTATTGCATGCGGAATTTCTTCACTAGTTAAATGTAAAATTTTCTCACGTATGATTTCACTGACAACAAACTGTTCAGGGTGATCTGAGATTTGATCATCTGGATAGTATTTTGGACCATCAGGTAAATATGTTTTCAACACATCTATAAAATGGTCAACATTTAGTCCTTCTAAAGCTGATATTGGTACGATTTCAGTAAAATCCATGTATTTTTGATATTGTTCTATTCTTGGCATTAGAGCATCAGGATGAACTAAATCGATTTTATTTAATACTAAGAAAACGGGCGTCCTAACATTCTTTAGCATTTCCATGATATATTCATCGCCACGACCGATTTCTTCATTAACGTTAACCATGAACATGATTGCATCAATTTCAGATAGAGTATTTTTTGCAACACGCATCATATAATCACCTAATTTGTGTTTAGGCTTATGAATACCCGGTGTGTCTAAAAATATGATTTGTGCATCATTTCTAGTCATTACACCTTGGATTTTATTTCGAGTTGTTTGAGCCTTGTCGGACATAATTGCAATTTTATGGCCAATAACTCTATTCATAAATGTAGATTTTCCTACATTCGGTCTTCCTATTATTGATACAAATCCTGACTTATGTTCTGTCATTTATTCTAAATCCTTTCCTGAAAAGCCATGTGGTAATAAATCTCCCACAGTTGACTCAAGTAATTCCCCTTTATGGTTTGTCATATATACCGGCATATCATCATCGCATAATTCTTTAAGTACCTGTCTACAAGTTCCGCAAGGAGAAGACGGTTTTTCAGAATCAACAGTTACTGTTATTGATTCAAAATCTCCAGGTCGATAACCTTCAGAAATTGCGGCCACTAAACTAGAACGTTCAGCACAAATGGTAGCAGGGTAAGCTGCATTTTCAACATTAGCACCATAGAACGTACGGCCGTCTTTGATCTTTAAATAAGCACCTACTTTAAAGTTGCTGTATGGTACATACGCACGGCTTTGAGCTTCTCTAGCTTCTTGAAAATAATGTGATTGATAAGTCATTTAAACATCCCCTTTATAGTTAGAAAATATGAGGTAAAAATATAACTAATCCAGTTATTAAAGCAAATATTGATACCAACATAACACTAAATGCGGCAATATCTTTAGCCTGTTTAGCAAGTTCATGATAATCCATTGTAACCAAATCAACTACACATTCAATTGCAGTATTAACAGCTTCTAAGGTTAATACTAAAAAGATGGCTAGTAATATAAATAACCACTCTAAAGCACTCAATTGATAAATATAACCTAAAATAATTGTTATAAAAGCAATAATGATATGTAGTAAATAATTATGATCTTTTAGAAGAAGCGTTTTTAACCCATCATACGTATGTTTAAAACGTTTAATATGTTTAATCTCTAGTCAATCCATATGCATTTAGTATAGTGTCTTGACGGCCAAACATTTCTTTCTCATCTTCTTCATTCATATGATCATAACCTAATAAATGTAAAAATCCATGAAGCGCTAAAAATCCAAGTTCTCTTTCAAATGAATGCCCGTATGAGTCAGCTTGTTCTTCAGCTACATTAGTGCAGATAATAATATCACCGAGAACTCTAGGCATATCTAGTCCAACAATTTCTGGTTCGTCTTCTTCAAGAGCGAATGAAATAACATCTGTTACTTTATCGTTATCGCGATAAGTTTTATTTATTTCTTGAATTTCATTTTTATCTACGAATGTGACTGAAAGTTCAGCATCCTCGTTAATTTGCTCTTGTTCTTTAGCAAAATTTAGTAAATTTTCAATCTGATGATACCAAGATTCATTTACCAGGTCTGTATGATCATTAAAATCAATTGTAAACATTTAAATGTCTCCTTCATAGCGATCAATTATTTTACTTACTAATGGGTGTCTTACAACATCACTTTGATCTAATTGCATAATGTTAATTCCTTTGACACCATGTAATTTTTTGACTGCTTCTTTTAGTCCACTTTTAACACCTTTTGGTAAATCGATTTGAGTTTGATCTCCTGTTACTACCATTTTAGAACCAAACCCAAGTCGTGTTAAGAACATCTTCATTTGAGCATGCGTTGTATTTTGAGCTTCATCTAAAATCACAAACGCATCATCAAGTGTACGACCACGCATATAGGCTAAAGGCGCAATTTCAATAGTACCTCTCTCTATAAATCGAGCTGTTTGTTCTCTTCCTAATACAGTGTTTAATCCGTCATAAAGAGGTCTTAAATAAGGGTCTACTTTTTCTTTTAAATCACCGGGTAAAAATCCAAGAGACTCTCCTGCTTCAACAGCTGGTCTTGTTAATACAATACGTTTTACTGAGCCCTTTCTTAGTTGTTTAGCTGCATATACCACTGCTAAAAAAGTTTTACCAGTACCTGCAGGCCCAATGCCAAAGACTAAGTCATTATTCTTCATTGCATTAACATATAGTCTTTGTCCCATAGTTTTTGCTCTAATAGTTTTTCCATAAGCATCTTTTGTAATTTCTTCATCATATAAATCAATAAGGTGATGTATTGTATCATTTTTAGCCATTTTTATTGCAGCTTCTACATCTTTTAATGTAATTGTGTTACCCATTTCAATTACTTTTAATAAATTTTTAAGAACTAATTCTGACTTTTCTACAGGCTCTATTTTTTGACCTTTAACTGCTATTTCTTGGCCACGAGCATGTATTTCGACATCAAATGCCTCCTCAATCGCATTAATATGTTCATCATTATTACCAATTAATGCTTGAGAATGGTTAATATCGTCTATTTGAATTATTCCTGGCATACAAGCGCTCCTTTTCACTTAAACAATGTAAAATCTTTTGATTATATTAGTTTCACTTAAAATTCAAAAATTAAACATGATTTGTTAATCTTCAAAAAAGTAAAACTTAATTAAGTTTAGTAAATTAACTTTCATTTAAATTTTACTAAAGTCTGTTAAAGTATACAAATTTAATTGGCTTTGTGTGCTGATTTATTAAATTATAATATGAGCCTTTTCTTTTTAATAAAATAAAAAAACCCGAAAATCATTTAAAAATGAAATTCGGGTTAAATATAATTTTTAATTATAAAATTATAACATTTCTTCAAATTATAATTGTTTAGGTTTATTGAGAATTTCTTGCCATATAATACCATTTACAACAGGATCATTATCAAACTGAAAACTTTGATGTGTCATATCTTGTTCTATTGCTTTACTATTTAACAATTGTTTTAATCTATAGCGTTTGGTACGTTCAGATAGATTTTTATCATTGATAATAGCTCTTGCTTTATTTTCAATTCTAGAAAGTTGTTTTTCTTTTTCACGGTCGATTTCTGTACGTACGTTATATAAATCGTCTACAAGTTGTTTTTCTAATTCTTTTTGAAGTTTATTCGAGTCTCTATTGCTCTCGCGTGAATTGGCAGATTGACGTGTTTCTCTTTCAACTCTACCACGTTGTCTTGTAGAACGCTCTAATTCCTCTGGTATGCTCTCTTTTTCGATTTCTTTTTCAAGTTTTTGATCCTGATAAACACGTTTTGTGTTACGCTGTTTAGCTTTCTTTTGTTTGTTAGATGGTTTATCTTCGTTTGTAAATTCCTTTTCTAACTCACTAAATGCTTCTTCAATTTGCTCAAAAAAGCCTTTTTCATGAGTTTCTTTTTTGTCAGAAGTTGACTTTTTTGGCTGAGGGGGTCTTTGATTTTTTCTTTGTTCATGACTCTTATCCCTCATCGCACTAATACCTGTAACAATTATGGATATTATAAAAATTATAATACCAATATTCATCTAATCACCCCTTAAATTTTACTTTGGTGATTCATCTTCATTTTGTTCAGTACGTTTGTTTATCGCATTTCTCATGCCAGTGTCAGCCTCTACGTTTTTTAAATTGTAGTAATCTTTGACACCCAAATTGCCTTCACGTAATGCTTCTGCCATCGCAAGTGGAACTTCAGATTCTGCTTCAACCACTTTAGCACGCATTTCTTGAACACGCGCTTTCATTTCTTGTTCAGAAGCTACGGCCATAGCACGACGTTCTTCAGCTTTAGCTTGTGCAATATTCTTATCTGCAAGTGCTTGTTCTGTTAGTAAGTCAGCACCGATATTTTTGCCAATATCTACGTCAGCGATATCGATAGATAAAATTTCGAAGGCTGTACCTGAATCAAGACCTTTACTTAAGACAGTCTTAGAAATGTTATCAGGGTTCTCAAGTACTTGTGTATGATGCTCACTTGAACCAATAGTAGAAACAATACCTTCACCTACACGAGCAATGATTGTTTCTTCTCCGGAACCACCAACTAAACGAGAGATGTTTGCACGTACAGTAATTCTAGCTTTCGCTTTTACTTCTATACCGTTCATTGCAACACCAGTAATAAATGGTGTTTCAATTACTTTAGGGTTTACAGACATTTGAACTGCCTCAAGAACGTCACGTCCAGCTAAGTCAATAGCTGCACCACGTTCGAATGGTAAGTTAATATCTGCACGTTGAGCAGCAATATTTGCATCGACTACTCTATCTACATTACCCCCCGCTAAGTAATGTGATTCTAATTGATTTGTTGTAAGGTTCAAACCTGCCTTATGTGCTTTAATTAATGGACCAATTACCTTACGCGGTGATACTCGACGTAATCTCATACCTACTAATGTTCCAATACCTACTTTAACTCCAGCAGCAATTGCTGATATCCAAAGTCCTACTGGGACAAATGAGAATAACACTAGTAAAGCAATGACAATGATTACTGCTATAACTATAATGCCTAATCCAAACATTTAACCACTCCTCTATGTATTTTCAATCTCTCTAACAACAACTCTAGATCCTTCTACCTCAAGAATTTTAACTTCTTTATTTCTTAAAATAAAAGCGCCATCTGATACGGCATCTATTCTTTCATTATCAAGCGTTATAATTCCTGCAGGTCTTAAATCTGTCACAGTACGAGCTGTTTGACCAACTAAATGAGAACGATCATCGTGAGATCTATATCCTGCTTCTGAATTAGTAGAATCTTTTAACACAACTTTATCTAAAAATGGAATTTTCCTTTTAAACCATTTCACTAATATCACCCATTCAATAATTGCCAATATTGACGCAATCACAACGTTTAATAGCATCAAGAGAATGTTATCTCCTAACATTATTATGCTAAGTATAATCAGTGATATACCAATAATACCTATGACCGCACCAATGACAAATAATTCAATAATAACGAGTATTGCTCCAACGAAGAATAGCAATACAGAAATCAGATTAACATCACCGTTTATTAAAAAACCGAGAAAGAGAATTAAAAGTGCAAGTATTGCAATAATTCCTGCAAAGTTAATACGCTTCGAATACAATTGATATAAAAAGCCTAAAAAAATGATACATGTTAATATAAGTGATATTAATGGACTCGTTACGAACTGGGATAAATTATTAAATAAATTATTAGTGGTTAAAATGGAATTGATAATTGTATGTATTGCAATGAAATAGGTCACAATTTCACCTCGCTCTCAATTCCAATTATACATGAATAAACTTAGTTATAATAGTGATAGTAGAATCTTTAACATAAAAAAGCTCTCGACTAGTTTAACTAATCGAGAGCATATATATAATTAATATTCTTGTTGAGGGAGTCAACAGAGTTATTAATTATTTGAATTTACGTTTACGTGCAGCTTCTGATTTCTTTTTACGTTTAACACTTGGTTTTTCGTAAAATTCACGTTTACGTACTTCTTGGATAGTACCACTTTTAGATACTGAACGTTTAAATCTACGTAATGCATCTTCAAGTGATTCATTTTTACGTACTACTGTTTTAGACATCTGTATTTCCCTCCCTCCAAATATCAACGGAACTTTAAAGTCATTGCATAGTAGGATACAACTATGCTTTACTTAGTATAATATATGAATTTATTATGGTCAATTCCAAATTATTATAAATTTTAAAAATTATAATAATACGCCTTTTTCAGATTTGTTCGTTGCGTGTTCTACAATTCTCACGACTTTACCTGTATTAATAGGATAATCAGCTTTAGCAATTTTTACTTTTACAATTTGACCGATTAAAGAGTCATTGCCTTCAAATTGTACTTTCATATAGTTGTCAGCATACCCCACCAATGTTCCTTCTATCTCGCCAGCTTCTTCAGGAATAACTTCTAAAACTTCATCTTCAAATTTAGAGGCATATTCTTTAGCTAATTGATCACTTAATGTGATTAATTTATGCACACGTTCATTTTTGATAGTTTCATCAATTTGATCATCCATACGAGCTGCAGGTGTACCAATTCTAGCTGAATATGGGAAAACATGTAATTCAGAGAATTTGTGTTTAACAATAAAATCATAAGTTTCTTGAAATTCCTCTTCCGTTTCACCTGGAAATCCAACTATAACATCGCTTGTAACAGCTAAATCTGGTAATGCATCATGTAATTTCATGATTCTTTCTGAAAAATGTTCCATAGTATATTTACGTCTCATTCGTTTTAAGACAGTATCTGAACCTGATTGTAATGGAACATGTAAATGTCTAACAACTTTATTTGAACGTTTTAGAACATCAATGACCTCATCTGTTAATTGACTGGCTTCAATAGAAGAAATTCTAATTCGTTCAAGTCCATCAATTTCTTCTAAATCACGGAGTAACTGTGCCAAATTATAATCTTTTAAATCTTGACCATAGCCACCGGTATGAATACCAGTTAAAACAATTTCTTTATAACCAGCGTTAACTAATTGAGTAGCTTGTTCAACCACTTTTTCTGGATCACGTGAACGCATTAATCCACGCGCCCATGGTATGATACAAAATGTACAGAAATTATTACACCCTTCTTGGATCTTCAGTGAAGCTCTTGTTCTATCAGTAAAATATGGTACATCTAATTCTTCATATGTACGATTTTTCATGATATTTCCAACACCATTGATTGGTTGACGTTCTTCTCTGAATTGTTGGATATAGTCTAATAGTTTATGTCTATCCTGTGTACCTACCACTACATCTACGCCAGGAATTTCCATGATTTCTGCAGAAGATGTCTGAGCATAACACCCTGTCACACATACCACTGCGTCTGGATTTTGTCGAATTGCTCTTCTAATTATTTGTCTACTTTTTTTATCTCCAGTATTTGTTACTGTACAAGTGTTGATTACGAAGACGTCTGCATTAGTTTCAAAATCAACTCTGTCATAATCAGCGTCTTTAAATAATTGCCAAATTGCTTCAGTTTCATAATGGTTTACTTTGCAACCTAATGTGTGAAACGCAACTGTTGACATAATATTCACCCCATTAATTCATTTTCATAACTGATAGCACTTAAAGCGTAAAGTGGCGCCGTTTCTGCCCGTAAAATTCGAGGTCCTAAACCAACATTGAAACTCGTTTCATTTAATAAATTGATTTCATTTTCTGAAAAGCCGCCTTCAGGACCAAATATTAATAAAATACGATCGTTAGTTTTAAACTTCTTCAAGGTTTCTTTAAAAAGACTAACTTCACCACGTTTTGCTTCATCTTCGTATGCTAACAAGATATAGTCATAATGATTAATAGTATCATAAATCTCATTTAAATTCGACTTAAAAATTATATTAGGAATAATTAAGCGATAGCTTTGTTCAGCAGCCTCTTTAATAATCTTTTGCCAGCGTTCTAATTTTTTTTGAACTTTATTTGAGGTAAGCTTTACTACAGATCTGTCCATTTCTACAGCTATAAAACTATCAGCACCTAATTCAGTAGCTTTTTGAATTAGCCATTCATATTTATCGGCTTTAATTAATCCACTACATATAGTAACCTGTACTGGTAACTCTGAATTGATATCAATCTGCTCTATTAGTTTAATTTCAATTGACTCATTTTCAATAGTAATAATTTCCGATTTGAAAACTATTTTATCTTTAAATGTTATAATAATCTGATTACCAATTGTATTTCTCATCACATTAGTAATATGATGTATATCTTCTTTATTTGTTATAAAAAAACGCTGACTTTCATCAGCGTTTTGATTGATAAAGTATCTTTGCAAATTATTCACTCACTTTCTGACCTACAATACATACCCAACCATTGTCATGATTTACTGATTTAATATCAAATCCAACATTTTCCATTTGATTTAATATTTGTTTATGTTTTTCCTCTATAATACCTGATGTTATAAAATAACCATCATTATTTAGAGTATTATAAGCATCTTCAATCATATCTTCAATAATATGAGCTAAAATATTTGCAATAACAATATCAAATTTTTCAGTTTCATTCTTTAATAAGTTTCCTGGTACAGCTTCAATTGCATCTTCACAATGATTTTTAGCAAAGTTTTCTTTAGCAACGTTAACAGCCAATTCATCAATATCCAAAGCTTTAATTCTTTTAACTCCAAGTAAATGACTGGCAATACTTAATATACCAGAACCTGTTCCAACATCAATAACGGAATTGTCAGGATCAACGTAGGTCTCAATTGCATTTAGACACATGCTTGTTGTTGGATGATCTCCAGTTCCAAATGCCATACCTGGGTCTAATTCAATACACTTTTCAGAATCATCTTCTTTAGTGTATTGTTCCCAACTTGGCACAATTGTGAATTTTTCTGAGGCTCTAAAGGGATGAAAATAATTTTTCCACTCGTTCTCCCAATCTACTTCAGCTATAGTTTGCTCAGAAAAATCTAAAACAGTTGAATCAATATTTTCAAGGTTAGTGACAGCTGTCTTAATATTATTTCTTAAAGAATCATCAAACTTTAATTCGTTGAAATAAGCTTTTAACCGGACACCTTTTTCAGGATAATCTTCTTGTTTCAGTTCATAAATTTCACCGAATTTATCGGCAGGTTGATTAATTAAATCATTAGAATCTTCAATTACAACACCATTTGATCCATAATTTTCTAATATATCAGTAACTAAAGGTTCAACTTCATGGTTTACAACAATCGAAAGTTCTGTCCAGTTCATTCGCTTATTCTCCTTTAAAGAATTTGCGTGCTCTATCTTTAAAATTAGATGGTTGTTCTTCAATCGATTCACCATTTAATTCAGCAAACTCTCTCATTATTTCTTTTTGTCTATCTGTTAGTTTTGTAGGTGTAACTACTTTAATATTAACAAATAAATCACCATGACCATATCCATGAACATTTTTGACACCTTTATCTTTTAATCGGAACTGTTTACCAGTTTGAGTGCCAGAAGGAATTGTCAACATAACATTACCATTAAGTGTTGGAACTTTTATTTCATCCCCAAGAGAAGCTTGAGGGAAACTAACATCTAAATTGTAATAAAGATCGTCTCCATCACGTTCAAATTTATCAGAAGGTTTGACCCTAAATACGACATACAAGTCGCCGTGTGGTCCGCCATTTTCTCCTGGTGTTCCTTCGCCAGCAAGTCTAATTTGTTGGTCATTATCTACACCTTCAGGTACAGTTACTTCTAATTTAACTGTTTTATTTTCTGTACCTTTACCATGACATGTTGGGCATGGTTCTTCAAATTCTTGACCAGTTCCATCACATTTCGGACATGTTTGTTGAGTTCTTACACGACCTAAAATTGTATTTTGCTCAACTGACACATGACCTGCCCCATTACAATAACTACATGTTTTTTTACTTGTACCTGGTTTAGCACCATCGCCATTACAAGTGTGACATGTCACATCTTTACGAATTGAGATTTCTTTTTTAGTTCCAAATACAGCTTCTTCAAATTCTAGTGTCATTGTATATTGTAGATCATCACCTTTTCTAGGTGCATTAGGATCTCTTTGACGTGAGCCACCAAAGAATGAACTGAAGATGTCTTCAAATCCACCTCCGCCAAATCCACTAAAGTCTTGGCCACTAAATCCTTGACCACCAAAACCACCTTGAGGTCCGTCGTGACCAAATTGGTCATAATTTGCTCTTTTATTATCGTCGCTTAGGACTTCGTAAGCTTCTGAAATCTCTTTAAATTTCTCATCTGCACCCTCTTCTTTATTGATATCAGGGTGATATTTTTTTGATAATTTACGATATGCTTTTTTGATTTCATCTTTAGATGCATCTTTACTTACACCTAGGACGTCATAATAGTCTCTTTTAGCCACAATCATCTCTCCTTAACTTAATTATTTACTAGGTTTAAAAGAACGAAGTTATAAAATAAAAAGTCAAAGCCAATGTTCAATTGACTTTGACTTTTTGGCTTACATTCATAATAGTTTGCTAATTAAAGCATACTTTACAAACGGTTAGCAATTATTTTTTACCTTCATCATCATTAACTTCTTTAAATTCAGCATCTTCAACATTGCTATCGTTTTGAGTTTGTTGAGTACCTTCTTGGGCTTGTTGCTGAGCTTGTTGAGCTTGTTGATATACTTTTGCAGATAAATCTTGAATTACTTTTTCAAGTTCTTCTTTTTTAGCTTTAATATCTTCGATATCTTGCCCTTCAAGAGCAGATTTTAAAGCATCTTTTTTACTTTCCGCATTAGATTTATCGTCATCACTTATATTGTCGCCAAGGTCAGTAATTGTTTTTTCTACTTGGAATACTAAGCTATCTGCTTCATTTCTTAAATCTACTTCTTCACGACGTTTTTTATCTGCTTCTGCGTTTTCTTCAGCATCTTTAACCATTCGGTCGATTTCTTCATCAGAAAGAGCAGAGCTTGATTGAATAGTAATATTTTGTTCTTTATTAGTACCTAAGTCTTTAGCAGTTACATTAACGATACCATTTTTATCAATATCAAATGTTACTTCGATTTGTGGTACACCTCGTGGAGCCGGTGGAATGTCAGTTAATTGGAATCTTCCTAAAGTTTTGTTATCAGATGCCATTGGACGTTCACCTTGCAATACATGAATATCCACTGCTGGTTGGTTGTCAGCTGCAGTTGAATAAACTTGAGATTTTGAAGTTGGGATTGTAGTATTACGTTCGATCAACGTATTCATACGTCCACCCATAATTTCAATACCTAATGATAATGGTGTTACGTCTAATAATACAACATCTTTAACATCACCAGTGATAACGCCACCTTGAATTGCAGCACCCATTGCTACTACTTCGTCTGGGTTTACACCTTTATGAGGATCTTTACCAATTTCTTTTTTAACAGCTTCTTGAACTGCTGGGATACGTGTTGAACCACCTACAAGAATAACTTCGTCAATTTCAGAAGTTGATAAACCAGCGTCTTTTAATGCTTGACGAGTTGGTTCCATAGTTCTTCTAATTAATGAATCAGCTAATTCTTCAAATTTAGAACGAGTAAGGCTAATTTCTAAGTGTAATGGACCACTTTCACCAGCTGAAATAAATGGTAATGAAATTTGAGTTTGTGAAACGCCAGATAAGTCTTTTTTAGCTTTTTCTGCAGCGTCTTTTAAACGTTGTAATGCCATTTTATCTTGAGATAAATCTACGCCATTTTCTTTTTTGAATTCTGATACTAAGTAGTCAATAATTACTTGGTCAAAGTCATCACCACCAAGTTTGTTGTCACCTGCAGTTGATAGTACTTCGAATACACCGTCACCTAATTCAAGAATTGATACGTCAAAAGTACCGCCACCTAAGTCGAATACTAATACTTTTTGATCTTGATCAGTTTTATCTAAACCGTATGCTAATGCAGCTGCAGTAGGTTCGTTGATAATACGTTCAACTTCTAAACCAGCAATTTTACCAGCATCTTTTGTGGCTTGACGTTCAGCATCATTGAAATATGCAGGAACTGTGATAACAGCTTTATTTACTTTGTCACCTAAATAACTTTCAGCAGTGCTTTTAAGGTTTTGTAATACCATAGCTGAAATTTCTTGAGGTGTATAAGATTTACCTTCAATATCTACTTTATAGTCAGTACCCATATGACGTTTTATTGATTGTACAGTGTTTGGGTTAGTGATAGCTTGTCGTTTTGCTACTTCACCGACTTGTGTTTCACCATTTTTGAATGCCACAACTGATGGAGTTGTTCTAGCACCTTCTGGGTTTTGAATTACTTTAGGTTCATCGCCTTCTAAAACAGCTACACATGAATTTGTTGTTCCTAAGTCAATACCGATTACTTTACTCATAATAAAATTCCTCCAATTTTAATATTTAATATATGGTATTTTTCGTCAATTTATTGATTTACTTTTACCATAGATGGTCTCAATACTCTATCTTTTAACTTATAACCTTTTTGTAGTTCTTGAGTAATATCACCAGATTTGAAATCTGGATTATCATCTTGAACGACAGCCTGGTGGAAGTTAGGGTCAAAAGCTTGACCTTCAGATTCGATTTCTTCAAGACCATTATCTTTTAATGCTCTAAGTAAACTTTCGTGTACCATTTGAACACCTTTTTGAAGTGATTTAAACGATTCATCATCACCTTCAATTTGAAGTGCGCGTTCAATATTATCAATCGTTGGTAAAATGTCAGTTAGAACACGTTGAGATTGATAAGTTTTATTAGTTTCATTTTCTTTCTGAATTCGTCTTTTATAATTTTCGAATTCAGCGTATAATCTTAAATATTTCTCTTCATTTTCATTAGCTTTTAATTGTAATTGCTGAATTTCTTCATCTTTAGGATCAACTGCAGTTTCTTCAGAACTTTCTTCATTCGAACTGTCGTTAGATGAATTATCACTATCAGAAGTACTACCTTCAACACTATCAACTGTTGAAGTTTCTTCATTCTTAACTTCTTGTTCTTCAGTATATTCAGAATTACTTTTTACTGATTCATCTTTTTCTGTCATTTTTTACCCTCCAATATAATTACAATTAAAATCACCATATTTGGTTAAGTAATTGAATCACATTCTGATAACGCATCGCTGTAGGTCCAATAACCGCAATTTGACCTTTTAATGTATTGTCGAAGTGATATTGACTCGTTACAATGGATATATCACTAAGACTTTCATCAATTTCTTTTCCTATCTTAACGTTAATATCATTTGATGTAATTGTCTGGAGCAATTCAGTGATTCTCTCAGATTCTAGATATTGTAAAATTGGTTGAATTGATGAAACATTTGATTCATTTAACGCATCAATTAGTTTAACCTTTCCACCTAAGAAAATGCTATTACTTTGTTTGTTAATATGAGAATTTATCATCTTAACAATGTCATTAATAAATCGATTCTCTTCATTCGAGCTAGCAAAAGAATTAATTTTATTTGATAGTTTGGCGCTCATTTCTAAATTATTGTTACTAATAAAATTAGAAATAGCGATTAATCTATCGGATGATAACTCAAGTGAAGAATTCAAGTGAAAATGCTCAACATGACCAGAATTATAAATAATTACTAAAATCATGATCGAATCATTTGCTTTAATCAAATGAACATTATTAATCATTTCTTCACTATGCTTTGGACGTACAACTAAAGTTGCATAATGAGATTTCATTGACAACTCATTTGCAAAGTAGCTTAATGCTGAAGAAATATCATAGTGATTCTCAATCAATAGTTGATTTAAACGTTGTATTTTATTTTTATTTTGACGAGAGGTTTGTTTTAACAATTGATCGACATAAAGTCTAAACCCTTCTTCGGAAGGTGAACGCCCTGAAGAAGAATGCGTCTTCTCTAAAAAGTTCAAATCTTCAAGTAGCTTCATCTCATTCCTTATTGTTGCAGGACTGACACCTAAATGATGTCTATCAATCAAAGCTTTAGAACCTATAGGTTGTCCTAAATCAACATAATCTTCAACAATTGCATTTAAAATGCTTAATTGTCTTTGTGTAATCATGTTTTCACCTCATTAGCACTCTTTTGTTCTAAGTGCTAATTATAATTTATCAAATTGGTCAAAGTAAGTCAACGTTAAAGCTTTACTTTTTGGATTTTTTATTAATTTAATAAGAAAGCTTCAAATACTTCGTTACCTATAACCTTTCCTCTTTCAGTAAGTGAGATGTTTCCGTCCGTTTCAACCAAAAGTTGTTTTGATTTTAAATGAAATATTGTTTCACCAAATATGTCATCTAATGATTGACCAAATTTCACCTCGAAACGTTCACGATTGACTCCTTGATTCATTCTCAAGCCTAAAAACATTTCTTCTTCCATCTTTTCGTTAAAGGTTGGACAACTAGAGGTTAAAACAGGTCGTTTTCCATTATTAATAGCATCAATATAGTGGCGAACTGGATTTAAATTTGTATAGCGTTCACCTTCAACATATCCACTTGCACCTGCTCCAAATCCGTAATATTCCTCGTTAAACCAATACACTTTATTATGATCGGATTCATGATTAGTTTTAGCAAAGTTGGAAATTTCATATTGTTTAAAGTCGGTTTGATTTAATGTTTTCATTAGGTATTGGTACATTTCAGCGCCTAAGTCTTCATTCGGTAATTTCAATTTCCCCTTACGATACATATTATAAAACTGTGTCTTTGGTTCAAGTATTAAACCGTAACTTGAAATATGGTCAATATCCATATTAACTGCTTGGTTTAAACTATCTGCAAAATCATCTATCGTTTGTTCAGGTAAATGGTACATTAAGTCAAGACTTATCGAATTAATACCAGCTTTCCTAGCATTATTTACTGCATTATAGATATCTTGAGTATTATGTGTTCGTCCTAATATTTTTAATAACTCAGGTTTAAACGTTTGCACACCCATTGAAATTCGATTAACACCATACTGTTTAAGTAACTTAACTTTATTTAAAGTAAGTTCATCTGGATTTGCTTCAAAACTAAATTCACCATTTATCGAGAATTTTGAATTTATCGCTTGTAATAAACGTTCTAATTGCATTTCACTTAGTGCAGTTGGCGTGCCTCCTCCAACGTACATGGTCTCCAGTTTTTTTATTTTACTAAATGACATTTCTTTTATTAAGGCATCAATGTATTCATCTACTGGCTGTTTATCAATATAATATTTATTGAAATCACAATAAGTACAAATTCTCACACAAAAAGGTATGTGTATGTACGCACTTTTAACTTCCAATGTTACTCCCCCTTTTTATAACTTAAAAAAGAGATTGAGACTTAGTAATATAAGTTAGTAGCTTCTTTATCAATAATATTCATTATTGTTATGATATCTACCAATATATATTCGTCTCGACCTCTTTTATGTTCTATTCATCATCCATTTTTAGTACAGCTAGGAAAGCGTCTTGAGGAATTTCAACACTACCTACGGCTTTCATTTTAGCCTTACCTGCTTTTTGCTTTTCAAGTAACTTTCGCTTACGGCTAATATCCCCACCATAACATTTAGATAATACATTTTTACCCATTGATTTTATGTTTGTTCTTGCAACAATTTTTTGACCAATAGCTGCTTGTACAGGTACTTCAAATTGTTGACGTGGTATAAGCGTTTTTAATTTTTCAACTAATGCTTTACCACGTTCGTATGCAAAGTCTTTATGGACAATAAAGCTTAAAGCATCAACTTTATCTCCATTAAGTAGGATGTCCATTTTCACTAAGTTACTTTCTTTATTTTCAATAAATTCATAATCAAAAGAAGCGTAACCTTTAGTGTTGGATTTAAGTTGATCAAAGAAATCAAAAACAACTTCAGAAAGTGGTATCTCGTATACGATATTAACTCTAATATCATCTAAATAATCCATATTAATAAATTGTCCACGTTTACGTTGGCATAACTCCATAACTGCTCCAACGTAATCGTTTGGAACCATCATTGTAGCTTTCACATATGGTTCATAAATTGAGTCAATCTTATCTCTTTCTGGCATTTGAGCCGGATTATCTACTGTAACCTCTGATCCATCTTTCATAATACATTGATAAATTACAGATGGCGCGGTAGCAATCAATTCAATACCAAATTCTCTTTCGATTCTTTCTTGAATGATTTCCATGTGAAGCATTCCTAAGAAACCTGTTCTAAAACCAAAACCAAGAGCCTGAGAAGATTCTGGTTCAAATTCTAATGAAGCGTCATTTAATTGTAATTTTTCAAGCGCTTCTCTTAAATCATTATAGTCTTTATTTTCAATTGGGAACAAACCACAATATACCATTGGGTTCATTTTTTTATAACCTTTTAATGGTGCTTCAGCTGGTCTATTGGCATGAGTAATAGTATCACCCACACGTGAGTCATCAACATTTTTGATGCTTGCAATAATATACCCTACATCACCTACAGTTAGTTCTTCGATAGGTAGTTGTTTAGGAGTATTAATGCCTACTTCACTAACTTCAAATTCTTTACCTGTAGCCATCATTTTAATTTTGTCACCAGCTTTAACGACGCCTTCCATCACACGTATTGATGAAATAACACCTCTATAAGGGTCGTATTCTGAATCAAAAATTAATGCTTTCAATGGTTCACTAGGATCACCTTCAGGTGGTGGGACAACTTCTACAATTTTCTCTAAAATATCTTCAATACCAATATTTGACTTTGCACTTGCCATTACTACATCGTCTTGATCTAGACCAATTACATCTTCTAATTCTTGTTTTACTCTTTCAGGTTCAGCTGCAGGTAAATCAATTTTGTTTACTACAGGTAATAATTCTAGATCATTATCAAGTGCTAAATATACGTTTGCTAAAGTTTGTGCTTCAATACCTTGTGCTGCATCCACTACTAATATTGCACCCTCACATGCTGCTAAAGATCGTGAAACCTCGTATGAAAAGTCTACATGCCCTGGTGTATCAATTAAATGAAATGTATAAGTTTGACCATCATTTGCTTCATATTTTAATCGCACAGCATTTAATTTAATTGTAATGCCTCGTTCTCTTTCAAGATCCATTGAATCTAATAATTGATCTTGCATTTCCCTTGTTTCTACAGATTTAGTATTTTCTAAAATTCTATCTGCTAATGTTGATTTACCATGATCAATATGAGCAATAATAGAAAAATTTCGTATATTTTCTCTTCTGTTATAGCGTTCTTGCATATCCATAGCCTATCATTCTCGCTTTCATAAAATTAGCCCGTATATGTATACATCTTTGATATAATAACGTTTTTAATGCTTAATTGCAAACGTAATTGTGCTATTAAAAATTTAAGCATAAGCTTAATAATTCATTACTTACATTACATTTTCATTTTGATTACATACTAATTATAAAGTGTTAAAGAGTGCATTCCAACAGTAATTATGATTTAATTCAGATTTTAATTACACTATACTTAATTAATGATTGCACAAATATGTATGTTTTGATAAAATATTTCTTGTTGTAATCAAAATAAAATTTGATATGCTTAAGATTACTTTTAGGAGGTGACAGTAATGCCAAATATTAAATCTGCTATTAAACGTGTTAGAACAACTGAAAACGCTGAAGCTCGTAATATTTCACAAAAAAACGCTATGCGTACTGCTGTGAAAAATGCTAAAACAGCAATCAACAATAATGCTGATAACAAAGCTGAATTAGTTAACTTCGCTATCAAATCAGTTGATAAAGCTTCACAAAGTAACTTAATTCATTCAAATAAAGCTGATCGCATTAAATCACAATTAATGTCTTCAAGTAAATAATTTGTTAAGAGTTCGGGACATAAAGTATCTGGATAAGTGA
>NZ_KV840153.1:746-127638 GCF_001839115.1 Staphylococcus sp. HMSC62B09 | reverse complement strand
TTTTTAGTCATCAGTCCAATTTATTATAGAGCCATAAATTATAAATGAATAAAGCACATAGATGATATTTAATAAACATCATCTATGTGCTTTTATTTCGCTTTATTTAATTGAAATTTAAACGAGTTTCTCAACATACATATAGTTTAAGTAAGAATAATTATATTATTTAATGCCACGACGCATTTTTTCAGCTAATAATGTATTATTAAGCACCATAGTAATTGTTAATGGGCCAACGCCACCTGGAACTGGCGTAATTGCACCGGCAACTTCTTTAACTTCTTCAAATTCAACGTCACCTTTTAATTTACCATTCTCATCTGGAGTGTTACCAACGTCAACAATAACAGCGCCTTCTTTTACATCATCTTTAGTTACTAAACCTGGTTGACCAACTGCGCTGACAATAACATCAGCATCTTTCAAATGGCTATGCATGTCTTTAGTACGTGAATGTAGAATAGTTACTGTAGCGTTAGCTTGTAATAATAATTTTGATACTGGTTGACCGACAATATGGCTACGACCAATAACAACTGCATTTTTACCTTCTAAATCAATATCAGCATGTTTAAGAATTTCCATAATGCCTAGTGGCGTACATGGAACAAAAGTTTGCTCATCAATATATAACTTACCGATATTTGAAGGGTGGAAGCCATCAACGTCTTTTTCAGGATTAATCGCTTCTAAGATTTTTTGTTCACTTACTTGTTTAGGAAGAGGTACTTGAACTAATATTCCACTTACTGAATCATCATTGTTTAAACGGTCTAATTCTTTTAATACATCTTCTTCAGAAGTATCCTCATCTAAATGAACAATTTCAGAAATCATACCGATTTTTTCAGCAGCTTTCTTTTTAGAGTTTACATAGCTTTGACTCGCACCATCATTACCTACTAAGATTACGGATAATTTTGGTGTGTAACCTTTTTCTTTTAAAGCTTCAACTTGATTTTGTAAACCTTGTCTGTAGTCCTTAGAAATTTGTTTCCCATCTAAAATTTTTGCAACCACAAAAAATTCCTCCTTGTTTGTTTAAATCATACTTATACCTTAACTTTAAATCTTCTGTCACGTCAATCGATAGCTGAAAGACGTAAATTAAAAGTAAAAATTAAGTTAAAGTTCGATTTTTGATTGAAAAAGCATCTCATGATTGTTATGCTATATCTGTAATATACAACTTATCGTAACTAAATTTCAAACTTTTGAAAGGGTGTACAACGTGAAAGTAGCGGTTATTATGGGTAGTTCTTCAGATTGGAAGGTTATGCAAGAAAGTTGTGCGATGTTAGATAAATTCGAAATACCGTACGATAAGAAAGTCGTTTCGGCACATCGTACGCCTAAATTAATGTATGAATTTGCAAGTCAAGCTAGAAAACATGGATACGATGTCATTATTGCTGGTGCAGGTGGTGCTGCACATCTACCAGGAATGGTTGCATCAATGACAACAATACCAGTTATAGGTGTACCGATTGAGTCAAAAAGTTTAAAAGGATTGGATTCTTTACTATCGATTGTTCAAATGCCAGGAGGTATTCCGGTGGCTACAACTGCAATAGGTAATGCAGGTGCAAAAAATGCTGGGATATTAGCTGCGAGAATTTTAAGTATTAGTAATGAATCAGTTCGTAAACATTTAGATGAATATGAGCAAAGTCTAGTAGATAAAGTTGGTGAAATGCAAAATGAACTTCAGTAAATTAAAGTTCGGTGACACGATTGGTATTATCGGAGGCGGTCAATTAGGTAAAATGATGGCTCAATCTGCTCAAAAAATGGGTTTTAAAGTCATTTGTTTAGACCCTAACCCTGATAGTCCGTGTAAATCAGTAGCTCACGAATTTATAACTGCCGCTTATGACGATGAAGAAGCTTTGCATGAACTCGGTGAGAAATCTGATGTAATCACTTATGAGTTTGAAAATATTTCAGCTGAACAACTTATTCGTCTAACTCAAAAATTCAATATTCCTCAAGGTTATCAAGCTATTCAATTACTACAAGATCGTTTAACTGAAAAACAAACATTACAACAAGCAGGATCTAAAATTGTTCCTTTTTTACCTATTAAAGAGGAAAAAGACCTAAATGTTGTGATTAATCAATTAGGATATCCATTTATAGTTAAAACGCGTTTTGGTGGTTACGACGGTAAAGGACAAGTATTAGTTAAAAATGAAGAATCCATTCAAGAAGCTAAAGATCTCATTTCACAACAAGAGTGTGTAGCAGAACAATTTCTTGATATTGCACTCGAAGTTTCTTTAACTGTTACGATTGGTAACCAAAAACAAATTACGTATTTCCCTCTTCAAGAAAATGAACATCGAAATCAAATATTATTTAAAACCATTGTGCCTGCGAGAAGTGATAAGGAACAAGAAGCTAGAGATGAAGTAAATAAAATTATTAATGAAGTACATTTTGTAGGTACGTTTACAGTCGAATTCTTCATCGATAAATCAAATCATTTATATGTAAATGAAATTGCACCACGTCCACACAATTCAGGACATTATTCAATTGAAGCTTGTGATTATTCACAATTTGATACACATATATTAGCAGTTACTGGACAAAATCTTCCAAAAGAAATTGAGATTTTAAAACCTGCAGTGATGATGAATTTGTTGGGTCGCGATTTAGATTTATTAGAAGATCAGTTCGCTAATCATCCAGAATGGCATGTTCATATTTATGGGAAACCTGAACGTAAACCTAATCGTAAAATGGGGCATATGACAATTTTAACGAATAATGTCGATGAAACTGAGAAAGATATGCTCAAACAGTTTGAAGGGAGAGAATAGTTAATGGCGCTATTATATGAAGGAAAAGCGAAAAGAATTTTCTCAACAGACAATGTAGATCAATTGAGAGTTGAGTATAAAGATGAAGTTACGGCTGGTAATGGTGCAAAAAAAGACAAAATGGAAGGTAAAGGACGATTAAATAATCAAATTACCTCTATAATATTTGATTATTTAGCTCAGCATGGAATTGCGAGTCATTTTATTAAGCAGCTTTCTGAAACGGAACAATTAGTTGAAGAAGTTAAAATCATTCCACTAGAAGTTGTAGTACGTAACATAGCAACAGGTTCTATAACGAAACGTTTAGGTTTTAACAAAGGTTATGAATTCGAAGCACCGTTAGTTGAATTTTTCTATAAAAATGACGACTTAAATGACCCGTTAATTACGGATGATCACGTTAAACTTTTAAAAATAGCGAGCGATAGTGAAATTGAAACACTAAAAACTATGGCTAAAGATATTAATAAAGTATTAGTTCAATTGATGGATGAGATGGATTTAAGATTAGTTGATTTTAAAGTTGAATTTGGTAAAACTTCTGACGGTAAAATTTTATTAGCTGATGAAATTTCTCCAGATACATGTCGTATTTGGGATAAATATTCTGATTCTAACTTTGATAAAGACGTCTATCGCAATGATACAGGTTCACTTATTGACACATATACAACATTTTTAAATAAATTGGAGGAATTAAAATAATGAAAACTATTGAACTTCACATTACATTACAACCACAGGTGTTAGATACTCAAGGACAAGCACTAAATCGAGCTGTTCACGACTTAGGTTATAAACAAGTTAATGATATTCGTGTAGGTAAAGTTTTATACATGACGGTTGACGAAGCAACGGATGAAGCGGTCGATAACATTGTGACGACATTAAGCGAAAAGTTATTCGCAAATACTGTAATTGAAGAATATAGTTATAAAATCGTTGACGAAAAGGAGAATGCATAAAATGAAATTTGCAGTTCTCGTATTCCCTGGATCTAATTGTGATAGAGATATGTACAACGCAGCGATTAAGTCAGGTGCGCAAGCAGATTATGTTGATTATCGTGAGACATCATTGGAAGGTTATGATGGCGTATTAATCCCTGGTGGTTTTTCATTTGGAGACTATTTACGTTCAGGTGCAATGGCGAGTGTAGCACCAATAATTAACGAAGTAAAACGCTTGGCTAACGATGGCAAACCCGTTCTAGGTGTATGTAACGGATTCCAAATTCTCACTGAGATTGGTTTATTACCTGGTGCATTACTCCATAATGATTCTCATTTATTTATTAGCAGAAATGAAAATCTAAAAATTGCTAATAATCAAACTCCTTTTACAAATTTGTATGGTGAAAATGAAATTGTAGTTTATCCAGTAGCGCATGGCGAAGGTCATTATTATTGCACAGATGACATATATAACGAATTAGTTGAAAATAATCAAATTATCTTAACATATGAAGATAATCCAAACGGCTCTCATGAAAATATTGCAGGTATTGTAAATAAAGCAGGTAATGTTTGCGGAATGATGCCACACCCTGAACGTGCGCTTGAAAAAATTCTTGGAACTGACAGTGGCGTGAAATTATTTGAAGCAATGGTTAATAGTTGGAGGGAACAAAATGTCTAAGTTTATCGAACCTAGTATTGAAGAAATTAAGTTTGAAAAATTATATCAAGATATGGGCTTAAGTGACGCAGAATATAACAAAGTTTGTGAAATATTAGGAAGAGAACCTAATTTTACAGAGATAGGCATCTTCTCGGTTATGTGGAGTGAGCACTGTTCTTACAAGCACTCTAAACCATTCTTAAAACAATTTCCAACTACTGGTGAGCATGTCTTAATGGGACCAGGTGAAGGCGCAGGTGTTGTGGATATTGGTGATAATCAAGCAGTAGTATTTAAAGTTGAATCACATAACCATCCGTCAGCTATCGAACCTTATCAAGGTGCTGCAACTGGTGTAGGTGGCATCATTAGAGATATCGTATCAATTGGAGCTAGACCAATCAATCTGTTAAACAGTCTACGTTTCGGTGAATTGTCAGTTAAACAGAACCAACGTTTACTTAAAGGTGTAGTACGTGGTATTGGCGGTTATGGAAATTGTATCGGTATACCTACAACAGCTGGAGAAATTGAATTTGATGATCGTTACGATGGAAATCCATTAGTTAATGCCATGTGTGTAGGTGTTATTGATCATGACATGATTCAAAAAGGGACTGCTAAAGGTGAAGGTAACTCAGTCATTTATGTAGGTTTAAAAACAGGCCGTGATGGTATTCATGGTGCAACTTTTGCATCTGAAGAGTTAACTGAAGAAAGTGAAAGTAAAAGACCATCTGTTCAAATTGGGGACCCTTTTGTAGGTAAAAAATTAATGGAAGCCACATTAGAAGCGATTACTTTCGACGAATTAGTTGGTATTCAAGATATGGGGGCCGCTGGTTTAACATCTTCATCATCAGAAATGGCAGCTAAAGGTGGCAGTGGTCTTGAATTACATTTAGATCAAGTGCCTACACGAGAACCAGGTATTTCACCTTATGAAATGATGCTTTCTGAAACACAAGAAAGAATGTTATTAGTAGTTGAAAAAGGTACTGAACAAAAATTCTTAGATTTATTTGAAAAACATGAACTTGATAGTGCAGTTATTGGTGAAGTAACAAATACTGACCGCTTCGTACTTAAATATGAAGATGAAGTATTCGCGGATATACCGGTTCAATCACTTGCAGATGAAGCGCCGGTCTATGTTTTAGAAGGTGAAGTGAAAGAGTATAACACATCTAAAAATGACTATAGTTCTATAAATGTCGAAGAAACATTCAAGAAACTTCTAATACATCCAACGATTGCCTCAAAACATTATTTGTATGAACAATATGATCAACAAGTTGGTGCCAATACTATCATTAAACCAGGTTTACAATCTTCAGTTGTTCGTGTTGAAGGTACGAATAAAGCTGTAGCCTCTACAATTGATGGTGAAGCGCGTTATGTGTTTAATCAGCCTTATGAAGGTGGAAAAATGGTCGTAGCTGAAGCCTATCGCAATTTAATAGCAGTAGGTGCAACACCACTTGCTATGACGGATTGCTTAAATTATGGCTCTCCTGAAAAGAAAGAAATCTATCAGCAGTTAATTGATTCAACGAAAGGTATGTCAGAAGCGTGTGAAGTATTAAAAACACCGGTTGTTTCAGGTAACGTATCACTCTATAACGAAACACGTGGTACATCCATTTTCCCAACGCCTGTCGTAGGAATGGTTGGTTTAATAGAGGATATTGATTATCTGAATGATTTCCATCCTGAAGCTGGTCATAAATTATATTTAGTTGGTGAAACAAGAGATGACTTTGGTGGTAGTCAAGTTGAAAAATTATTATACGGTAAAGTCAATCATGAATTTGAAACGATTGATTTAAGTGATGAAGTTAATAAAGGAGAAGCAGTCAAGAATGCGATTAGAAGTGGCGTTGCTTCTCACGTACAAACAGTTGGTAAAGGTGGTTTATTGATCAGTTTAGCGCGTATCAGTGCTCATTATGGTTTAGGACTAGAAGCTTCAATTGACCTTTCAGATGCACAATTGTTTAGTGAAACGCAAGGTCGATATATTATTGCTGTTAAAGATGGACAGACGTTAAATATTGAGGGAGCTGTAGAAATTGGTCAATTAACAGATGTTGATGAATTTAAAGTTACTAATGCTCAAAGTTCGATTGTTGAAAAAGTCTCAGAGATTAAAGAAAGTTGGGAAGGAGCAATTGCACAATGTTTAACTACAGTGGATTAAACGAAGAATGTGGTGTGTTCGGCATTTGGAATCATTCAGAAGCCACTCAATTAACCTATATGGGACTTCACAGTTTACAACATCGTGGTCAAGAAGGTGCAGGTATTGTTGTATCAGATGGAGAAGTTTTAAAAGGTGAACGTGGTCTTGGATTGTTAACAGAAGCAATAAAAGGTGATCAAATGGATCAACTTAAAGCTGGACACAACGCCATAGGCCATGTTCGCTATGCCACATCAGGTAATAAAGGGATTGAAAATATACAACCATTTTTATATCACTTTTACGATATGAGCGTTGCGATTTGCCACAATGGTAATTTAATTAATGCCCAGACGTTACGTCAATATTTGGAAAAACATGGTGCAATCTTCCATTCTTCATCTGACACTGAAGTAATTATGCATTTAATACGCAGAAGTAAAGCACCAACTTTTGAAGAAGCGTTAAAAGAGAGCTTGCGACAAATTAAAGGCGGATTCACATTTGCAATACTTACTAAAGATGCATTATATGGAGCAGTAGATCCTAATGCTATCCGTCCACTGGTAGTAGGTAAAATGCAAGATGACACGTACATCTTAGCTAGTGAAACATGTGCCATTGATGTATTAGGTGCTGAATACGTGCAAGATATCCATGCCGGAGAATATGTTGTTATTAATAATGAAGGTATTGAAGTGAAATCATATACGAGTCATACAAATACAGCAATTTCAGCTATGGAATATATTTATTTCGCTCGTCCTGATTCTACTATTGCTGGCAAAAATGTTCATGCTGTTCGTAAAGCATCTGGAAAAAAATTAGCACAAGAAAGCCCTGCAAATGCAGATATGGTTATTGGAGTACCCAACTCATCATTATCAGCTGCAAGTGGGTATGCTGAAGAAAGCCACCTACCTTATGAAATGGGGTTGGTGAAGAACCAATACGTAGCTCGTACATTTATCCAACCTACTCAAGAGTTAAGAGAACAAGGTGTCCGCGTTAAATTATCGGCAGTCAAGGATATCGTAGAAGGTAAACGAATTGTTTTAGTTGATGATTCAATTGTGCGTGGAACAACGAGTAAACGTATTGTCAGAATGTTAAAAGACTCCGGAGCAAAAGAAGTTCATGTAAGAATCGCTTCTCCAGAATTTATGTTCCCAAGCTTTTACGGAATAGATGTTTCAACGACTGCTGAACTCATATCTGCAAGTAAGTCACCTAAAGAAATTTGTGATTATATTGGTGCAGACTCATTATCTTATTTAAGCGTAGACGGTCTAATTGAATCGATTGGATTAAATTATGACGCACCGTATAGTGGTTTATGTGTAGAGAGCTTTACTGGTGATTATCCAGCAGGACTATTTGATTACGAAGATAAATATTATAAGAACTTAAGTCAACGTCAACAGGATTATATTAATAATCATAAACACTACTTTGATAGAGAGGGTAATATTCATGTCTAAAGCTTATGAACAATCAGGTGTTGATATTCATGCAGGTTATGAAGCGGTTGAGAGAATGTCTAGTCATGTTAAACGAACAATGCGTAAAGAGGTACTAGGTGGTTTAGGTGGATTTGGTGCTACCTTTGATTTGTCTCAATTAAATATGAAGGCGCCTGTACTAGTTTCTGGTACAGATGGTGTTGGTACTAAATTGAAATTGGCTATTGATAATGATAAACACGACACAATCGGAATAGATGCAGTAGCAATGTGTGTAAATGATATTTTGACTACTGGTGCTGAACCATTATATTTCTTAGATTATATTGCAACGAACAAAGTTGTTCCAGAAGTAATCGAACAGATTGTTAAAGGTGTAAGTGATGGATGCGAAGAGACTAACACTGCACTTATTGGTGGAGAAACAGCTGAAATGGGTGAAATGTATCATGAAGGTGAATATGACCTTGCCGGATTTGCTGTTGGAGCAGTCGAGAAAGACGACTATATTGATGGATCAGCAATTCAAGAAGGTCAAGCCATCATTGGTTTAGCCTCTAACGGAATACATTCAAATGGTTATAGCTTAGTACGTAAATTAATTAAAGAATCTGGTATTGATTTAAATGACGATTTTGATGGTCGTACGTACTTAGAAACATTTTTAGCCCCAACGCAATTATATGTTAAACCAATTCTTGCTTTGAAAAAAGCTGTTCAAATTAAAGGAATGAATCATATCACTGGTGGTGGTTTCTATGAAAACATTCCACGTGGATTACCTGATGGATTAGCAGCGAAAATTTATACACAAGCTTTTCCTACACCAAAAGTATTTGATTGGTTACAACAACAAGCTAATATTGGAACTGATGAAATGTACAATGTCTTTAATATGGGTATTGGTTTCACAGCCATAGTAGATAAAAAAGACGTTGCACAAACACTTGATATCTTAAAACAACAAGGTATTTCTTCTTACGAAATAGGTGAAATTATTGCCAATGCAGAGTCACCCATTTTACTTGAGGGGGTAGAATAGTGACTAAAGTAGCTATATTTGCATCTGGATCAGGTAGTAATTTTGAGAATATTGTGCTAAAAGCAGATAAAGGGGAGCTCAACAATATAGAAATTACTTCATTATATACTGATCATCACGATGCTTATTGTGTTGAACGAGCCAAACATTTAAAAGTAACAGTTAATATAAATGAGCCTAAGGATTTCACTACTAAAGCAGATTACGAACAACATTTAATAGAACTGTTAAAGCGTGAAGAAGTTGAATGGATAATACTTGCTGGCTATATGCGATTAATTGGACCTGATTTATTAGACGCTTACGAAGGTAAAATTTTAAACATCCATCCATCACTATTACCGAAATATAAGGGGAAAGATGCTATTGGACAAGCGTTTAATAGTGGCGATAAGGTAACTGGTTCAACTGTACATTATGTTGATAGTGGTATGGATACGGGAGAAATTATTGAACAACGACAATGTGATATAAAACAGGACGATACTAAAGATAATTTGGAAGAACGTGTAAAGCGTTTGGAGTATGAACTTTATCCAAGTGTTATAGCTAAAGTTATTAAATAAGGAGTTAATCTAATCATGAAAAAAGCAATTTTAAGTGTCTCAAACAAAAGTGGAATAGTGGAGTTTGCTAAATCTTTAATCAAATTAGATTATGAATTATATTCAACTGGAGGAACTAAAGGTGCTTTAGAAGATGCTTCTGTACCGGTGAAATCTGTTTCAGAATTAACGCAATTTCCTGAAATTATGGACGGACGTGTTAAAACATTACACCCGGCAGTACATGGTGGCATTTTAGCAGATCGTGATAAACCTGAACATTTAGAACAGTTATCAGAACAACATATTGATTTAATCGATATGGTAGTAGTTAACTTATATCCTTTCCAAAAAACAGTAGCCAAACCGGATGTAACAGTAGCAGAAGCAATTGAAAACATCGATATTGGCGGACCTACAATGTTACGTGCTGCAGCTAAAAACTTTAAACATGTGACTACAATTGTACATCCAGCTGATTATAATGAAGTCATTGAACGCATAAAGGAAGACCGACTCGATGAGGATTTCCGTAAAGAATTAATGATTAAAGTTTTTGCACATACGAACGAATATGATCATGCCATTGTAAGTTTTTTCAAAGGTGATAGTGAACAATTAAGATACGGTGAAAACCCTCAGCAATCAGCGCGTTTTGTTCGTACTTCGAATAGCAAACACACAATTGCAGGTGCTAAACAATTACATGGTAAAGCTTTAAGTTTTAACAATATTAAAGATGCTGATTCTGCACTTTCACTTGTTAAGAAATTTAAAGAGCCTGCTGCCGTTGCAATTAAACATATGAACCCTTGTGGTGTTGGTATTGGAGACAATATTGAAACTGCATTTAAACATGCTTATGATGCAGATAATCAATCTATCTTTGGTGGCATTATCGCATTAAATAGAACAGTAACTGCTGATTTAGCTGAAACATTACATGCTATATTTTTAGAAGTAGTGATTGCTCCAAGGTTTACTGATGAAGCTTTAGACATTTTAACTAAAAAGAAAAACATACGTCTATTAGAAATAGATATGACGATTGATAATCGTGAAGAAGAATTTGTTTCAGTTTCAGGTGGGTATTTAGTTCAAGATAAAGATAATTTTGAGGTAGCTAAAGAAGACATGAAAGTAGTAACTGAAAAAGCGCCTACAGATGATCAATGGGATGCAATGCTACTTGGTTGGAAAGTGATTCCATCTGTTAAAAGTAATGCTGTTATATTGAGCAATACCAAACAAACTGTAGGCATTGGTGCAGGTCAAATGAACCGTGTTGGTTCAGCCAAAATAGCTTTAGAGCGTGCTATAGAAATGAATGACAATGTTGCTTTAGTATCAGACGGCTTTTTCCCAATGGATGATACGGTTGAATTAGCTGCAAAACATGGTATCAAAGCCATCATACAACCAGGTGGATCAATTAAAGATCAAGACTCAATATATATGGCGAATAAATATGGTATTGCCATGGTGACTACAGGCATGCGTCACTTTAAGCATTAATTAATCATTCAAAATAATGGAAGGAGTAATATTAATGAATGTTTTAGTTATCGGAGCAGGTGGTCGAGAGCATGCTTTGGCAAATAAATTACATCAATCACCGTTAATTGATCAATTGCACGTAATTCCAGGTAATGATGCTATGGCTAATGTTGCAAGAGTGCATACTGAGATTGCAGAGTCTGATCATGAGTCAATCTTAAACTTTGTTAAAGAAAATAAGGTTGAATGGGTGGTTATTGGTCCTGAACAACCATTAATTGATGGTTTATCTGATAAATTACGTCAATCAGGAGTTAAAGTATTTGGTCCTAATAAAGATGCAGCTCAAATTGAAGGATCTAAGCTGTTCGCTAAAAAAATTATGCAAAAATATAATATTCCAACAGCAAAATATAAAGAAACAAATAACAAAACAGATGCGCTGGCATATGTAAATCATTGTGATTTACCAATTGTAGTTAAAAAAGATGGTTTAGCTGCTGGTAAAGGTGTAATCATTGCTGAAACACGTGAAGACGCAATTAAAGCAGTAGAATCACTTTATCCTGAAGAACATGGTGAAGTGGTCTTTGAGCAATTTTTAGAGGGTGAAGAATTTTCATTAATGACATTTATTAACGGGGATTATGCAGTTCCATTTGATTGTATTGCGCAAGACCATAAACGTGCTTTTGATAATGATGAAGGACCAAACACTGGAGGAATGGGTGCATATTGCCCGGTGCCACATATTACTGAAGATGTCTTAGAACGCACAAATAAAGATATTGCACAGCCTATTGCAAAAGCGATGAAAGCTGAGGGTTATGATTATTTTGGTTTACTTTATATTGGTGCTATTTTAACGTCAGAAGGCCCGAAAGTAATTGAATTTAATGCGCGCTTTGGTGATCCTGAAGCTCAAGTTTTATTAAGTCGTTTGGAAAGTGATTTAATGGCTCAAATTGTTGCTTTAGATCGTAAAGAACCTATTCTATTTCAATGGCAAGATGATTTTGTTGTAGGAGTTATGCTAGCTTCTAAAGGATATCCAGGTGCTTATGAAAAAGGAGCTAAAGTAACAGGCTTTGAATTAAATGATACTTATTTTGTGAGTGGATTGCGTAAAGAAGATGATGGATTTGTTACTTCAGGAGGCAGAGTTATATTAGCTGTTGGAAAAGGAGAAACAATTGAAGAAGCGCAAAAAGCAGCCTATAAAAATGTAGAAAAAATTAAGAGTGATAATTTATTTTATCGTAATGATATTGGAAATAAAGCATTAAAATAAGTGAATATATAATTGTAGCCTGAGACATAATTCAATGACTCAGGCTACAATTATATATTGGCAGTAGTTGACTGAATTAAAAATGCCATTGTAACAAGCTTTTTTAATTCTAATCAACCTTACCTGGTAGGCGGGCCCCAGCAAAGAGAATTTCATTAAGAAATTCTACAAGCTAAGCAAGTTGGGGTTTGGGGCCCCAGCAAAGAGAATTTCATTAAGAAATTCTACAAGCTAAGCAAGTTGGGGTTACAACGAAATAAATTTTGAAAAATATTATTACTGTCCCACTTCCTTGTATCTATGATGTATAACCTGATACTCGTGCATCAGTAATGCCTGTTATAGGAAAGTATTGTGAAAGATAAAATGCGATAATTAGTATGGCCACAACGCAAATAATAAATAAAATATCTTTATTAGAAAATGGTGCTTTATAATAATAGGTTCTAGGACCGTCCTTAAAACCCTTAGATTCCATCGCAACAGACAATTGATGTGCTCGACGAATATTTTGACTTAATATTGGTATCAATAAATGTTTTAATCGTTTTAGACCTCTATAATTTGAAGCATCAATCATTTGATAACGCATTTTCAATGACCGTCTTAATTGAATTAATGAAGTGAAAATGAGAGGCACCATTCTAATTGCAGCCATAAATGCATATGCAATTTTTGGTTTTACTTTTAAATGTTGCATCAAACTGTAAAAAATCATTACAATTTCGGATGTCAATGCTAATAAAATACCAAACATAGAGACTGTTATAGTTCTTAGTGATAAATGTAAACCACGTACGATGCTTTCAGTACTAATTTGAATGATACCCCATTTAAATAACATATGCGTACCATCACCATAAAGAATCATAAATAATGATGATAATAAGGCAAACAAGACAGAGGCTAAAATAAATGCACCGGTGATTTTAAATTGAGTCCCATTAAATGCCATTAAAAAAATAAACATAATTATTGTTATATAAATCATATAATCAAAATTGTGAACGAAAATAATGAAAATAAATAATGATACACCAAGTAAAAGTTTTGTAATGATATTAACGTCATCTACAAAGGAATAATGTTTCTTCCAACGTTCAAACATTTGATTCACCTTCCTTCTCGATGAGTTGGTTGTCTTCAGCTATTAAACGACGTGTTGGATAACGATGTATGATTTCAGGATTGTGAGTAACCATAATAATGGTTTGTCCATTAGAAACTCTTTCCTGGAATAGTTCAATTAATTGAAAAGTATTATGGCTATCCAGTCCAAATGTAGGTTCATCAAGTAAGATGATTTCTGCTCGTGAACTAAGTGCAGTGGCCACACTAAGTCGTCGTTTTTGTCCCATAGATAATTCAAAAGGATGTTGATTTTTAACAGCTTCTAAATGTAATAACTTTAATAGTTTCATCGTTTCTTTTTCAGCGATTGATGGTTCTTGATGATTATAATGAATATATATTTCTTCATAAACTGAATTTGTTATGAATTGTAATTCTGGGTTTTGATAAACTAAATACATATGTTGAGCTGCGTCTTTAATTTTCTTTAACGTAGTATTTTTATATGACATAACGCCTTCATATTTTATTAGTTGCATCATAGATTCTAATAATGTTGTTTTACCTGTACCATTTTTCCCTGTAATAGTAATCCATTCTCCAGAACGAACGATTAATTCGGGTACTTGGAACAAATGTTTTTTTCCTCGAATAATATTACCATTTTTATAGGCAAATAGCGTTTCATCTGTATTATGTGAAAATTTAGATGATTCTGGGGCATGGTCCCAAGCTTGTGGATGCCATACACCAAATTCTGTGAGTAAACTTTCGCAATTTTTCAACACATAATCTGGTGTTCCATCTGCTATGATTTGACCCTCATAATTCATTAAAATGACTCTATCCACGTGTTCCCAGATGTGTTCAACTTTATGTTCTACTATAAGTACAGTTTGATCAGACCATAGTTGAATAAGTCTTTGCCATAAATCAGCTGTAGCATCTACATCTAACATGGCAGTTGGTTCATCTAAGAATAATGTATTAGCTTCTTGTAAAATAGTTTCTACAATAGCGAGTTTTTGTTTCATGCCACCACTTAAATGATTGACAAAAGTATTATCAGTAACATTTAAATCAACAGAAGCAAGAGCTTCTTCAATGAGTGGATCCATTTGACTTCGTGGTACTTGTTTGTTTTCAAGAACAAATGCAAGTTCCTCATACACTTTAGGCATACAAAATTGAGTATCTGGATCTTGAAATATAACGCCGGAGTGTGGGTCAATTTCAAGCTCATCATATTTCATCGGTAATTCAATTAGATTTGGAACGATACCACTTAAAACATTAAGCAATGTGCTCTTACCAGATCCAGAAGGACCTAGTAAAAGCACTTTTTCTTTATCTTTAATTTCAATATTTAAATTATCGAAGATTTTACGTTCGCCGTTAGGATATTTTAGACGTAAATTTTTCGCTTTTAACACTTTAATTTCCCCTTATAGGTTGTCGTAGTCTTTTTGAGATGCAGGGCGGAATAATTTCGTTACGCCTGTTTGATCTAATGCTTTAACAATCAGATAAGATAATAAACCTGCGATTACTATACCACTAATAGAACGGAAGATAATGAATAAAAGAAGGTTCCATCCTGCTACTTCAGCTAAATAGCCATAATAATAATCAACTGGGAATGATATTAAAGCAGTTGCTAATCCTGCTAATACAGCAACCATTAATGATCTAGATTTATATTTGAAAATAGCAAAAATAATTTCACAAGCTAAACCTTGAAGAATAGCATATACAATTGTAGGAATATCAAATTTACCCATAACGATTGTTTCACCAGCGCCTGCAGCAAATTCTGCAATTAGTGCAATACCAGGCTTAGGAATTATTAAATACGCAACGATAGCTGCCATAAACCAAACGCCATAAGTTAATTGTTCAATGTGAACACCGGCAACTTGGGTCACATTATATGCAAACCACCATAAATTATAAATAATTGCAAATACTACTGCAATCAGAACAGTTACTAATATTTCTGAAAGCTTTAAACCTTTTGACATGTTATTTCCTCCTAAAAAAAACGCACAACCATCCGTAGAAAGTTGTGCGTGAATTTAAATAAAATGCTATGTGTATTTACCACAATTATTTATATTAGCAACACTTTCCTACGCTAGTTTTAACTAGTTCAGGTTCAAAGGGTTCGAGGTTAAACCTCATCTCAGTATACACACCCCTAGTGCGTTTTATATTTAATTTATTTTAAATGTATGACTTTTAAGTTTTAATGTCAAGATGATTTTGCTAAGTTACAAATAAAAAGGAGGGTTGGATTTGATTTTACTTTGAACACGCTGTTTCTTAATACATTTAGCATGTGAAATCTCTAGAATATTTAAACCTTGTAGTAAAAAACAAAAAACTGGGAAAAGCTCGAAAAGAGCGTTCTCTCAGTTTTAGTTAACTACTACTTTTTAGCAGTTTAGCAGTTAAATATTATATTGTTCTCAACTTCAGCGAATTGAGATTTCTTAATAATTAATCTAAAGTGTCTTGAACATCTTTTTTAGTTTGCTCAATATCATCTGATTTTTCTTCGTTTTGTTCTTTTAATTTTTCTTCAACTTCTTTTGCTTTTTTAGCATCTTCGTTTGTCATAATTAACACTCCTTGATAGATTAATGATTACAATATAAGTTTACCCATTTAAAAGTAGGATAAACTTATATAGGTCTCGAGATGTATTTTATTGTTTAATAAAGACAAGATGAACATCTTACTATATAATGAATTTTGAGGTGAACAGTATGTCTTTTCTTAAGAAACACACCGAGATAATTTTTAGTTATATTATCGGTATCGTTTCACTCTTCACGGGTCTCATAATATTAATAAACTTACCTTTAATCAATCAATTAAAAGATAAAGAAAAAGTTGAATTGAAAATTCATAATTTATGGGATTTTCTTAATGCATTCTTCAGTGAAATTATTAGAGTGATGAGTAGGTTCATAGGCAACTTTCCTATTATTAGTGCAGTCATAATTATTCTGTTTGGTATTCTTGTAATGCTTATTGGATACGCATTATTTAGAACTACGAAATATGATTACGACATCTCAATTTTCTTTTTAATTATTGGGATTTTATACTTCCTCATTTCAATTACTTTAATGACTCAAGTGTACAGTTTTTGGGCAATTATCTTTATTATTCCTTTTATAATTCACACAGGCTACATTGTATATAAAGATGAACTTAATGTTGCTAATAGAAAAAGCCATTATCTATGGATTATCTTTTCATACGGAATAAGTTATTTAATTACTCAAATTTCTCTATACGGTAAAATTGATGCAAATGAAATTGCACCAATAGATATTTTAAGTGTAAATACATTTTTCTTAGTTATGTGGTTATTAGCGCAAGCTTCAATATGGAATTTCCTGTTCTTAAGAAGAGCTTTACCATTAACTAAAGAAGAATTGGGTGAAGAAGAACCTGAATTATCAAGAACAAGTAAGGGAAATGTTTCGAATCAGTCTAAAGTTCATTTTAAACAACTTCAAGATAAAACATCAGAATATGCACGTAAGACGAGAAGAAGTGTCGATTTAGAAAAAATCAGATCAAAACGTGATAAATTTAAAAATAAATTCAAAAATGTATTTAATATTGAAGAAGATGATATACCAAATTGGATGAGACGTCCAAAATGGATTAAACCAGCATATGTAGAAATATTCTGTGGCTTCATTCTATTCTTATTTACATTTATCGAATTTAATAACAGAAACGCATTGTTTGTTTCTGGTGAATGGGAACTATCTCAAACGCAATATGTTGTTGAATGGGTAACATTGTTATTGTTAATGTTTGTAATCATTACATACATTGCAACTACATTTACACATTTCTTAAGAGGTAAATATTATTATTTACAATTATTTATGATTAGTATTCTATTCTTTAAATTGTTAACTGAATTCGTAAACATTATGATTCATGGATTATTATTATCGATTTTTATTACTCCAACTCTAATCTTAATGTTGATGGCGGTTATTATCGCATTTACGTTACAATTGAGAGAAAGACCTTAATTATTTCAATTTTTATTTAGGTGGAAGCGTGAAATCTATGATGACAAAATAGACTTCGCGATCCACCTTTTTTGTTTATGTTATTTTGTGTAATGACAAATTCATATTTGTTAAAATAATAACGAATAATATTTAGAAACTTTTATAAACTTTAAACTACAAAAGCATTCAAATTAGGAGCGTTAACAAATGAAAATAGCAACTTTAAATAGAGGTAAGGAATCAAAGTATTTAAATCAATATCCACTTGTGGATGAAGATGATATTTATAACAATGATCATTTAAAAGAAGGCGATTTATTTTATCTTATGAACGGTCAAGAACAGTACATTGCGACTGCATATGTAGGACGTCAACATAAAGGTTTAGGCTGGGTATTGAGTTATGATCAAAACGAAGCCATTAATACTTCTTTTTTCGAAAAACAATTTCAAATTGCATTACAAGAGCGTGATTATTACTATCATATTGAAGGAACCAATGCGTTTAGACTATTTAACGCTGAAGGCGATGGTGTTGGAGGTTTAACAATCGATAATTACGATGGTCACTTATTGATTCAATGGTATTCAAAGGGAATATATAAGTTTCGCTATAATGTCATTGAAGCCATTCAACAGGTATTTCCATTTAAGTCAATTTATGAAAAAATGCGTTTTAAAGACTCTGAATACACCGGTGGACATGTACTCGGTGAAACACCTGATTTTCCAATAGTTATAGAGGAGAATTTTACATTTTACAATGTAGACCTAGATGATGGTTTGATGACAGGTATATTCTTAGATCAAAAAGAAGTACGTAAGAAATTACGTGATCATTTTGCAAAAGAGAAAGATATACTAAATTTATTTAGTTATACAGGTGCGTTTTCTGTAGTAGCTGCTCAAAATGCTAAATCAACGACAAGTGTAGATTTAGCCAACCGTTCACGTAGTTTAACTGAAGAAAACTTTGGTTTAAATGGTATTGACCCTAAAAGTCAATATATATATGTTATGGATACATTTGATTTTTACAATTATGCTGCACGACATGGCAAAGTTTACGACACAATAGTTATTGACCCGCCAAGTTTTGCAAGAAATAAGAAGAAAACATTCTCAGTACAAAAGAATTATGATGATTTAATTAATGGTGCATTAAGTATACTTGCTCCAAAAGGCTCGTTATTATTATGTACAAATTCAAGTGCTTTCTCATTAAAAGCATTTAAAAATGTTATTAAAACAACACTTAACGAAGCGGGTGTAACTTACGAAATTGAGGAAGTTATGGGCTTACCTAAGGACTTTAAAACACATCCGCACTATAAACCCTCAAAATATTTAAAAGCTGTATTCATTAATATCAAGCATTAAATAATAAAAAGTGGGTATAAATGTTTAATGAATGAATTATGAAAGGTGTGTCTATTAATGGGCATTATGAATAGATTTTCAAGTGGAGTTACAAACAAAGTTGGTAATAAAGTTCTAAACATTGAAGAAATTAAAGAAAAAAGTATTTTACCAACAACGAAAGAAGAAATAGCTGAGCGCAGAGTTAAAGCAGAAACAATTGTTAAGAAAAAGTCACTTTTATCTTCAGGTATGAGTGTTGTACCAATTCCAGGATTAGATTTCGGTGTAGATATTAAATTAATGAGAGATATTATTGAAGATATTAATAAAATTTATGGTTTAGATCACAAACAAGTTAATACACTTGGCGATGATGTGAAAGAACGAATTCTTGCAGCAGCTGCTATACAAGGTAGTTCATTTATTGGTAGAAAAGTGTCTAGTGCAGTACTAAAAGTGATTATTAGAGATATGGCAAAACGTGCGGCAGCAAAACAAACTAAATGGTTCCCAGTTGTGGGACAAGTTGTCTCAGCATCAATAAGCTATTATTTCATGAATAAACTTGGACGTGAACATATCGAAAAATGTGAAAAAGTGCTTCATGATATTATTTAAATTGAAAATGTTGTAGTATAATTGAAGTGAGCTTAGTGATAAAGCTAAAATAATTATCATACAAATTTGTCTTAAAATATCATTTAAACCGAAGTTGTTATAGGGATTTTAATAAGTGTTTTGTGCATATTATAAGTAAGTAAAAAATATTGAAGATTAGAATCTAATTTATAGAATTTGAAACACTTGTTTATTTCTATAAAAACCGATTATAATAGTTTTTCAATCCTATTAGAATTGAATTTAGTATTATATTTTGGTAGTGTTATGGTATAAAATTATGTTAGATTATGACAAATTTGAATATTCTAACTTTGCGAAGGAGAAATAGATTATGGAACAAAAATCTTATGTAATTATCGATGAAACTGGTATTCATGCACGTCCTGCAACTATGTTAGTTCAAACTGCATCAAAATTTGATTCAGATATTCAATTAGAATATAACGGTAAAAAAGTTAACTTAAAATCAATCATGGGTGTTATGAGTTTAGGTGTAGGTAAAGATGCTGAAATCACTATCTATGCTGATGGAAGCGATGAAGCAGACGCAATTCAAGCTATCAGTGATGTCTTATCTAAAGAAGGTTTAACTGAATAATTATGTCAAAATTAATTAATGGTATTGCGGCATCAGACGGTGTCGCAATTGCTAAAGCTTATTTATTAGTAGAACCTGATTTATCATTCACTAATGAAAAAGTCACTGATACTGATGCTGAAATCCAAAAATTCAGAAATGCGTTAGAAGCTTCTAAAATTGAATTAACTAAAATCAGAAATAATGCTGAAAAACAATTAGGTCCTGATAAAGCCGCAATCTTTGATGCGCATTTATTAGTACTTGATGATCCAGAGTTGATTCAACCAATCGAAGACAAAATTGCGAACGAAAAAGTGAGTGCCCCAGAAGCGCTTGATGAAGTAACTTCACAATTTATTACAATCTTCGAATCTATGGATAATGAATACATGAGAGAGCGTGCAGCAGATATTAGAGACGTATCTAAACGTGTGCTAGCACATCTTTTAGGTGTTGAGTTACCAAACCCAAGTATGATTGATGAAAGTGTTGTTATCGTTGGTAATGACTTAACGCCTTCAGATACTGCACAATTAAATAAAGAATTTGTTCAAGGGTTCGTAACAAATATTGGTGGTCGTACGAGCCATTCAGCAATTATGAGTCGATCATTAGAAATTGCTGCAGTTGTTGGTACAAAATCAGTTACTAAAGAAGTTAAACAAGGCGATATGGTTATCGTTGACGGAATCACAGGTGACGTTATTGTTGACCCTACAGAAGATGAGTTAATTGCTTATCAAAACAAACGTGAACGTTTCTTTGAAGATAAAAAAGAATTACAAAAATTACGTGATGCTGAAACGGTAACAATCGACGGTGAACATGCTGAATTAGCTGCTAATATCGGTACACCTGATGATTTATACGGTGTAATGGAAAATGGTGCTGAAGGAATCGGTTTATATAGAACTGAATTCTTATATATGGGTAGAGATCAAATGCCAACTGAAGATGAGCAATTTGAAGCCTATAAAAAAGTGCTAGAAACAATGAAAGACAAACGAGTTGTAGTTCGTACATTAGATATTGGTGGCGATAAAGAGTTACCTTATTTAAATCTACCTAAAGAGATGAACCCATTCTTAGGTTACAGAGCAATTCGTCTATGCTTAGATCAACAAGATATCTTCAGAACACAATTACGTGCATTATTACGCGCGTCAGCTTACGGTAAATTAAACATTATGTTCCCAATGGTAGCTACAATCAATGAATTCCGTGATGCTAAAGCCATTCTTTTAGAAGAAAAAGAAAATCTTAAAAATGATGGTCATGACGTATCTGATGAAATTGAGTTAGGTATCATGGTTGAGATTCCATCTACAGCTGCTTTAGCTGATATCTTTGCTAAAGAAGTGGATTTCTTCAGTATTGGTACTAATGATTTAATTCAATATACTATGGCAGCTGACCGTATGTCAGAACGCGTTTCATACTTATACCAACCTTATAACCCAGCTATTTTACGCTTGGTTAAACAAGTCATTGAAGCTTCTCATAAAGAAGGTAAATGGACTGGTATGTGTGGTGAAATGGCTGGAGACGAAACAGCTATCCCATTATTATTAGGTTTAGGATTAGATGAATTCTCAATGAGTGCGACATCTATCTTAAAAGCTAGAAGACAAATTAATGGTTTAAGTAAAAATGAAATGTCTGAATTAGCAAATCGTGCAATTAATTGTGCTACTCAAGAAGAAGTAAAAGATTTAGTTAATAACATTTCTAAATAATGATGTATTCGAAACACCTTAACTTAAGTTGAGGTGTTTTTGTATTACAAAATAATAAACCTAACAACTAAATAGTTCCTTTTTAGTGTTAGGTTATTACTGTGATGACTTTATGATTTAATGTGACACTTAGTGTTGATTTTATCCAAATCAACTTGATACATTGGTTCACCATCTAAAAGTATAAAAGGTGTAGCAAATGCATCGTAATCAATCATCTCAGAACGGTATTCATTATTCGAGATATTTTTTTCAATGTAATCTACCTTGTGTTCTGTAAGATAATTTTTTACAAATGTACAAGGCGGGCAATCATTTTGTGTATAAATAACTAATTCCGTCAATTTAGTTCACTCCCAATTTGGTTGTTATCATGAAAATTACTATATAAAATTTTTAATCCAATTGCAAACTGTGAAAATTATGTGAATTACATATTAAAAATCTTTCTTAAATTTAAGCAAAAGGATTTAGTTAGAAATTAGAACATAATATAATTTAAATTAATTGCTTTTTAAAAATTAGATATAGAAAAGGTGATAAAATTATGGATTCCGTTGAAATTAGTCGTTTCCTAACAGGTATGACTCTAGCAGTACATATCATCTTTGCGACTGTCGGTGTTGGTATGCCTTTAATGTTCGCAATCGCAGAATTTTTAGGAATTAAAAACAAGAATCCTAAATATATAGCACTAGCTAAGCGTTGGTCGAAAGGTTATACCATTACTGTGGCTGTTGGTGTTGTAACTGGTACGATTATCGGTTTACAATTATCATTAATTTGGCCAACATTTATGAAAATGGGTGGGCACGTGATTGCTTTACCTTTATTTATGGAGACTTTTGCATTCTTCTTTGAAGCTATTTTCCTTAGTATTTATTTATACACATGGGATCGCTTTAAAAATAAATGGACACACTTCATTATTAGTATACCAGTCATCATTGGTGGTTCATTCTCCGCGTTCTTTATTACTTCTGTAAACTCATTTATGAATACACCTGCAGGTTTTGAAATGAAAAATGGCAAAATGGTTAATGTACAACCACTTGAAGCAATGTTCAATTCATCATTCCTAGTTAGGGCGTTTCATGTAGTAGCTACAGCAGGTATGACAATGGCGTTTATTCTTGCATCTATTGCAGCTTTTAAATTATTGAAAAATAAATACAACAAAGATGCAGAATATCATAAAAAGGCCTTAAAGATGACTATGATTGTTGGTTTCATATCAACATTATTGTCAATGTTAGCTGGAGACTTATCTGCTAAATTCTTACATCAAGTTCAACCAGAAAAACTTGCAGCTTACGAATGGCATTTTGATACACAATCTAAGGCTGATTTAGTATTTTTCGGAGTTCTAAATGAAAAGACTCAAGAAGTTGAAGGTGCAATCAAGATTCCAGGTATGCTTAGTTTCTTGGCAGACAACAATGTAAATACTAAAGTAGAGGGGCTTAATGACTTCTCTAAAAATGAATTACCTCCATTAATCGTTCATTATTTCTTTGACTTAATGGTAACTATGGGTGTGTTATGTTTTGTTATTTCAGGAGCCTTTATTTTAACTTTAATGATTAAAAAACTGCGTAAATACGTTACGCATAAAGGTATGCTATATGCAGTTCTTCTTACAGGACCAGCTGCAATGCTAGCAATCGAATTTGGATGGTTTTTAACTGAGGTAGGTCGTCAGCCATGGATTGTTAGAGGTTATATGCGAGTTAGTGAAGCTGCTACTCAGGCAGGAGGAATAACATTTGTAACAATTCTATTCGGACTACTTTATCTAGTATTACTTTTTACATCTGCATATGTTTTAATTCGCATGTTCAAAGACAAGCCTGCTCAAGATGATGTAGATAAAGTCATTGAAAAAGGAGGTCATGCTTAATGGATTACACAACTATAGGTATTACCGTACTTTGGACTTTCTTATTCTTATATATCATTGTTGCTTCAATTGACTTTGGTGCAGGTTTCTTTACCTTACACACAAAATTAACTGGGGAAGAGAGAAAGATAAATCACTTAGTAGAGCGTTACTTAAATCCTGTTTGGGAAGTTACTAATGTTTTCTTTGTTTTCTTCTTTGTCGGATTCGTAGGATTTTTCCCTGATTCAGCGTTATACTTTGGTACTGTGCTATTAGTTCCTGGTTCAATTGCGTTGATTTTAATTTCTATTAGAGGAAGCTTTTACGCGTTTGAACATTATGGTCAGGATACTAAATTACCATGGATTATCATGTATGGACTTACAGGTTTGTTAATACCAGCATCATTGGCAACGGTATTAACTATATCTGAAGGTGGCTATATTACTGAACATGGTTCTCATTTTGATTTAGATTGGTTCCAATTATTACTGAGTCCATTTGCATGGTCAGTCGTCTTTCTAGCAATCATAAGTGTATTATATATTTCTTCTGGATTTTTAACATATTACGCTTCGAAAGCTAAAGACGAAGTAGCTTATAAATATATGCGACAATGGTTTATTTTCTGGGGACCTCCAATGATTATTATTTCTCTATTTGTTTTCTTATCTCTAAGAATTCAAAATGCAGATCATTTTAATAATGCAATTCAAAATTATTGGTGGATGTTCGCATTAAGTTTCATTTGTTTTGTAGTAGCCGGAATTTTAAACTTCATCAAGAAATATCATGGTCTAGCATTTATTATGGTTATATTACAAATGGCATTCGCTTTTTATGGATACGGAATAAGTAAATTACCTTACTTGTTATATCCATACATCAAAGTGAGTGATTCAGGTGTTAATGCTTCAATGGGCTTAGCACTAGTGATTGTATTTATTTTAGGTTTACTTTTATTAGTTCCATCGTTAATATTATTATTAAGATTATTTGTATTCGATAAAGAATATGTTGAAGGTAAAAAATAATTATAATAATAAAAGGGGGCTGAAATAATTAACATCTATGTACATTAACTTGGTTAATAGTGATCTACATGATGTCGATTGTTTCAGCTTTTTCCTTATTTTTTTATAGATAGGGGTAGCCATTAAATGGAGAAAGAATATGTTGTTATTGGGTTAGGTCGATTTGGTGGAAGTATTGTAAGAGAATTAAATGCATTAGATATGGATGTTATGGCAATTGATAGGGATGAGGCACGCGTCAATGAATATAGTGATATTGCAACGCATGCTGTAGTAGCTGATACTACTGATGAAGCAGTGATGAAAAGTTTAGGGATACGTAACTTTGATCATGTTATAGTAGCGATTGGTGAAAATATTCAATCTAGTACATTAACTACGCTAATCCTCAAAGAGTTAGGAGTTAAGAAAGTTACAGCTAAAGCTCAAAATGATTATCATGCTAAAATTTTAAATAAAATTGGTGCGGATACAGTTGTCCATCCTGAAAGAGATATGGGACGACGAATCGCTCATAATGTCGCAAGTGCTAGTGTTTTAGATTACCTTGAATTAGCAGATGAGCATTCACTAGTTGAATTAAAAGCAAGCGAAAAAATGACAGGCCAATCAATTATTGATTTGGATATTCGTGCGCAATTTGGAATTAATATAATAGCAATTAAACGAGGCAAGGAAATTGTTGTATCACCAGACCCGTCTATGAATATAGAATTTGGAGATATATTGATTATGATCGGACACGATAATGATTTAAATCGTTTTGAAAAGAAAATTGTAAGATAAATGTTGCATCACAACTATTTAATGACTACTAAATAAAAATCTATTGATTTCATATTTAGTAACATTGATATTTGTGATGTTTTTATAAACAGTTAGAAGAATTTAAAAATCAGCAACAATTTTTTGAGAATAAGATGATGGAGTGATGATTCTACTACATGAGATATGTATTAATAGCATTAGGAATAGTATTTACTGTAATCGCGTTTACAGGGGCAGTATTACCATTACTACCTACGACACCTTTTCTAATTTTAGCGGCGATTTGTTTTACTAATAGTTCTCGGAAATTCAAAATATGGCTTGAAAGCACTCAAATTTATAAAAATTATGTTGAAAATTTTAAAAAATACAAAGGGTATACTATGAAAGAAAAAATAAGAATACTTATAAGTTTATATATAGTAGTTGGTTTTTCTATTTTTATGATTTCAAACTTATATATTCGAATTGGATTAATGATAATGGTCGTGATTCAAACAATTGTATTATTTACATTTGTTAAAACGTTGCCAGCAAATTTTAATCAAGAAAAAGATTCGTAGGTGAAATTCCATAAAAAATCCGTAAATGAATATTATAATTCATTTACGGATTTCTCTATGTGAAGTACATCATTATATTTAATCTTCGTTTACTTTCATAATCACAGGTAAAATCATTGGGCGACGAGCAGTTTTATCGTATAGATAAGGTTGTAATGTCTCAATGATTGAAGATTTAATTTGATGCCATTGAATATTTGGATTAGCATTTAATTTAGAAATTACGTCGGTTTTAATTTTGCGTTGAGCGTCATAAATTAATTGACCTGATTCACGCATGTACACAAAACCACGAGAAATGATGTCTGGACCTGAAAGTAATTTATTAGTGTTGAAATCAATACTAACCACTACAATGACTAATCCTTCTTCAGATAATAATTTACGATCACGAATAACAACGTTACCTATATCACCAATTCCACTACCATCTACTAACACATTACCAGAAGGTATGCGCCCGGCTTTACGAGCAGAGTCATGTGTTAATGCGAGTACATCACCGATATCAAAGATAAAGACGTTCTCTTCTTTAACACCACAGTCGACACCAGTTTGTCCATGCGCTTTAAGCATACGATATTCACCGTGTATTGGTAAGAAATATTTCGGTTGAATCAAGCGAAGCATAAGTTGTTGATCGCCTTGAGAACCGTGACCTGATGTATGGATATTTGAAATTTTACTGTGGATAACATCAGCACCCGCTTTGTATAATGCATTAATCGTGCGATTGATACTCTTAGTGTTACCTGGAATAGGTGATGAACTAAATACAACAGTATCATCAGGTATAATTTTAATTTGCTTATGAGTTCCATTTGCAATTCTTGATAAAGCCGCCATCGGTTCACCTTGAGATCCTGTACATAAAATTAGTAATTCATGTTTTGGAATATTGTTAATCTTATTTGGTTCAACAAAAGTTTCTGGCGGTGCTTTAATATAGCCTAATTCCATACCAATTTTAATATTATTTTCCATGGAACGACCAAATGTTACTATTTTACGATTGTATTTAATAGCAGCCTCAACCGCTTGTTGTACACGGTAAATGTTAGAAGCAAATGTAGCAAATATGATACGTCCTTTACAGTTACGGAAAATTTTATCTACATTTTGACCTACTTCACGTTCACTTAATGTGAAATCAGGTACTAATGCATTTGTTGAGTCAGATAATAGACATAATACGCCTTCCTTACCTAATTCTGCCATTTTAGCAATATTCGCAGGTTCGCCTACAGGAGTGAAATCAAATTTAAAGTCACCTGTATGAACAATCTTACCTTCAGGTGTATCAATTATTACACCATAAGCTTCAGGAATACTATGTGTAGTTAAGTAAAATGATATTTCAAAGTGTTTAGACTTAATAACACTATCTTCTGTAATCTCATTTAATGAAGCATTACGTAATAAGTTGTGTTCATCTAACTTGTTGCGAATTAATCCTAATGCTAATGGACCGCCATAGATAGGTACATTAATTTGCTTTAATAGGTAGGGCACACCACCTATATGGTCTTCATGTCCATGTGTAATGAATAGACCGACAATTTTGTCTTGATTTTGTTCGAGGTAAGTGTAATCAGGAATAACATAATCAATCCCTAATAAATTATCATCAGGGAATTTTATTCCGGCATCAATGATAACAATTTCATTTTTATATTCGATAGCATAAGTGTTTTTACCGACTTCACCTAAGCCACCTAAAGCATATACACCTACTTCGTTAGCATGTAATTGCTTCATTATTGAGCATTCTCCACGTTAAAATGATCAGAATGTTCCTTTTCATATTCTAAATGTGCGCCCTCTAATTTAGTAATGAATTCGATATTGTAATTGCGGTCTTTTAAATAACGTCTTACTTGTTCTTCTGTTTCACCTTCAACATAAATCGTATTTGTGTTTTCACGAACGATTACTTCATCTTTATTATGTTGGAAAAATACTTTAAATACTGCCATATTGGATAGTTCCTCCTAAATTTAAACATCTAAATTGATTATATTAATCTGAACCCTAATTTATTAACTTGATACTTCAAATCTAGTTGATTACGACAATAGGAATTGCTTCATAAATCATAAATAAGAAGATAAATTTATCTGTATAAATAATGATTTTAAAGTCACTTGATGATTGTCGACCTAATGATATACATTCATATAAATATCTTGTAAATTTGAGTCTCAAGCTTTCACTAAGGTAATTGTTAATGTCGTTCATTATTTGAAAATTAGCGTTACACTAAGATTTCAGTTACTACTCATTTTACATTATGTATATAAATAAATAAAGCAGTTTATATCTCTTCATTACTTCATAAACGTTATATATTTTTTAAAATTATTAAAAGGAATAAATTTAATTTAATAACCATAATACAAATAAAAAACTCAAACTAGTTCCATCATTGAAAATAGTTTGAGCAAAATAAAATTGTTAAAAGTTATACTTCAACAGAATCAGGTAGTGGAGTTAATGGATTATCTTGATCAATATAGTCATAGAACATAACACCATTTAAATGATCAATCTCATGTTGGAATATAATTGCAGGGTAACCTTTTAATCTCAATTTAACTTCGTTACCATCAATGTCTAACGCTTTAATTGTTACTCTGAAGTGTCTATGAACTAAACCAGGGATATTTTCATCCACACTTAAGCAACCTTCTCCAGTAGGTAAATAAGCACGTTGAACACTGTGACTCATAATTTTAGGATTAACTAGCATATAGTCATAAGCTTTTCCATTTCCATCATCAGGTAAATAGACAGCAATCATTCGTTTTGAAACATTAATTTGTGGGGCGGCTAGACCTACACCAGAACGTAAACCATATTTTTTTGCAATGTCATCATCTTGACTATTAATTAAAAATTGACGCATTTCTTTTAATGTATTTTTATCTTCATCAGAAAGAGGCAAACTTACGTCTTCAGCTTTAGCACGTAACGTAGGATGACCATCTCTTATAATATCTTTCATAGTTAACATGTCATACACCTTCCTTACAATAAAATATAACAGAAAAATGAATAATAAGTACATTATCTTATTTCATTTGATTTATAAAGTATAATTCTATATTATTACAGTCGAATGACTACTAGGAGGTTTACACTCAATGAAACTACGTAAAACAGTTGCGGTAGTAGCAGCATCAACTATTTTATTAGCAGGCTGTACAACAGATAAAAAAGAAGTTAAAGCGTATAATGAAAATATTCAAAAAGCTTTTGATAAAGAGCAATCAATTAATAGCATTAGCAAAAAATTAAACTCACTTGAGGAAAAGAAGCAAGGTTTATATAAAAAAGCTAATAGTGATAATGAGGATACTCGTAAGAAAGCTGCTGATGATATTCTTGAAAATATCAAACAGAGACAAGAAACATTTGATAAAGAAGTATCAACTTTAAATGATTCTGAAAAACAGTTTAAAAAAGGCGAGTCACATATTGATGAAATTAAAAGTGATGATAAGAAAAAAGAAGTTAAGCAATTAGACGATGCTGTAAAAAATAAATATAAAGTACATGATGAATATGCAAGTGCGTATAAAAATGTCTTGGAAAAAGAAAAAGACTTGTTCGAACTTATTAAACAAGAGGGTGTAACTCAATCACAAGTTGATGAAAAAAATGATGCATTGAATAAAGCTCAGAAGAATTTCCAAAATAAATTTAAAGATTATTCAAAAGCTATGAACACAGTAAATAAAGAAAAACAAGATGTTGATAATCTGTAGCAATATAAGCATTAGTACAGATTAGTTGATTGGAATGATACAGTTGTAAAAAACTGTATCTTTTTTAGTAATACAGAACTTTACTAAAATATTTAACAGTATAAATAAATTGTGGTACACTATGAGAGGATAAAATGAATTTCTATTATATGGGAAAGGTATGGTGAATTGAATGGCTCCTAAGTTACAAGCCCAATTCGATGCAGTAAAAGTATTAAATGATACTCAGTCGAAATTTGAAATGGTTCAAATTTTGGATGTAGATGGTAATGTCGTAAATGAAGACTTAGTACCTGATTTAACTGATGAACAACTAGTAGAATTAATGGAAAGAATGGTATGGACACGTATTCTTGACCAACGTTCTATTTCATTAAACAGACAAGGACGCTTAGGTTTCTATGCGCCTACAGCTGGACAAGAAGCTTCTCAATTAGCTTCACAATATGCTTTAGAAAAAGAGGACTTCATCTTACCTGGTTACCGTGATGTGCCACAAATCATTTGGCATGGTTTACCATTAACTGAAGCTTTCTTATTCTCAAGAGGACACTTCAAAGGAAATCAATTCCCTGAAGGTGTTAATGCATTTAGTCCACAAATCATTATCGGTGCTCAATATATTCAAACTGCTGGTGTAGCATTCGGTATTAAAAAACGTGGTAAAAAAGCAGTTGCTATCACATACACTGGTGACGGCGGTTCTTCACAAGGTGACTTCTATGAAGGTATCAACTTTGCTTCTGCTTATAAAGCACCAGCAATTTTTGTTATCCAAAACAATAATTATGCTATTTCTACACCACGTAGTAAACAAACAGCAGCAACTTCATTAGCTCAAAAAGCTATTGCAGTAGGTATCCCAGGTATCCAAGTTGATGGTATGGATGCATTAGCTGTATATCAAGCTACTAAAGAAGCTCGTGATCGTGCTATTAATGGTGAAGGTCCAACATTAATTGAAACTATGACTTACCGTTATGGTCCACATACAATGGCTGGAGATGACCCAACTCGTTATAGAACTTCAGATGAAGATGCAGATTGGGAGAAAAAAGATCCATTAGTTCGTTTCAGAAAATTCCTTGAAAACAAAGGATTATGGAACGAAGAAAAAGAAAATGAAGTTATTGAACGTGCTAAAGACGACATCAAGAAAGCTATCAAAGAGGCTGACAATACTCCAAAACAAACAGTTATTGACTTAATGGATATCATGTACGAAGATATGCCTCAAAACTTAGCTGAACAATATGAAATTTACAAAGAGAAGGAGTCGAAATAAGCCATGGCACAAATGACAATGGTTCAAGCGATTAATAATGCGCTTAAAACTGAATTGCAAAATGACGAAAACGTATTAGTTTTCGGTGAAGACGTTGGTGTTAACGGCGGTGTATTCCGTGTAACTGAAGGTTTACAAAAAGAATTCGGTGAAGACCGTGTATTCGATACACCATTAGCTGAATCAGGTATCGGTGGTTTAGCTCTTGGTTTAACTGTTGAAGGTTTCCGCCCTGTAATGGAAATCCAATTCCTTGGTTTCGTATTTGAAGTATTTGACGAAGTTGCAGGTCAAATTGCTCGTACACGTTTCCGTTCAGGTGGTTCAAAAGTAGCACCTGTTACAATCCGTGCACCATTCGGTGGTGGTGTTCATACTCCTGAACTTCACGCTGATAACTTAGAAGGTATTTTAGCTCAATCACCTGGTATTAAAGTAGTTATTCCTTCAGGTCCATATGATGCTAAAGGTTTATTACTTTCATCAATCAGATCTAATGACCCAGTTGTATATTTAGAACATATGAAATTATATCGTTCATTCCGTGAAGAAGTTCCTGAAGAAGAATATACAATTGACATCGGTAAAGCTAATGTGAAAAAAGAAGGCAACGATATCACATTAATCGCTTACGGTGCAATGGTTCAAGAATCTGAAAAAGCTGCTGAAGAATTAGAAAAAGAAGGTTACTCAGTTGAAGTTATTGACTTACGTACTGTTCAACCTATCGATATCGATACTTTAGTTGCATCAGTTGAAAAAACTGGCCGTGCTGTAGTAGTTCAAGAAGCTCAACGTCAAGCTGGTGTTGGTGCTACTGTAGCTGCTGAATTAGCTGAACGTGCTATTCTTTCATTAGAAGCACCAATCGCTCGTGTGGCTGCTGCTGATACAGTATATCCATTTACACAAGCTGAAAATGTTTGGTTACCAAACAAAAACGACATCATTGAAAAAGCTAAAGCAACTTTAGAATTCTAATATTTTAGCTTATCAATTAGCTAGCAAGCAGACTTATAGGAAGTAAGTAAAATGTTTACTTTTTACTCTATGTGTGAATAAGTAAGTGTAAACTAGAGAATTAGGGCAAAATAGTTTGTGTTTAGGCTTTCAAATTATTCTGTCCTTGCTCTATGTTATAAATTTATTAAATGATGAATAAGAAATCTAGGAGGACAAGAACGTGGCATTTGAATTTAGATTACCCGACATTGGTGAAGGTATCCACGAAGGTGAAATTGTAAAATGGTTTGTTAAAGCCGGAGATACAATTGAAGAAGATGATGTATTAGCAGAGGTTCAAAATGACAAATCTGTAGTTGAAATCCCATCTCCTGTTAGCGGTACTGTTGAAGAAGTTGTAGTTGACGAAGGTACTGTAGCAGTTGTAGGTGATGTTATTGTCAAAATCGATGCACCTGATGCAGAAGATATGCAATTTAAAGGTGGTCACGATGACGATGCTTCATCTGAAGAAGCACCAACTCAAGAAGAAGCTAAAACTGAAGATGCACCAGCAGCATCAGCTTCACAAGATGAAGAAGTAGATGAAAATAGACAGATCAAAGCTATGCCATCTGTTCGTAAATATGCACGTGAAAAAGGCGTTAACATCAAAGCAGTAGCTGGTTCAGGTAAAAATGGTCGTATTACTAAAGAAGATATCGATAACCACTTAAATGGTGGTGGTGCTCAAGCAGCAACAGCTTCAAATGAAAGTGCAGCTGCATCAACATCAGAAGATACTTCTGCAGTTCAAACTCAATCAGTACCTGAAGGAGACTTCCCTGAAACTACTGAAAAAATCCCAGCAATGCGTAGAGCAATTGCAAAAGCAATGGTTAACTCAAAACACACTGCTCCTCACGTAACATTAATGGATGAAATTGATGTTCAAGATTTATGGGATCACCGTAAAAAATTCAAAGAAGTTGCAGCTGAACAAGGTACTAAATTAACTTTCTTACCTTATGTTGTTAAAGCATTAGTTTCTGCACTTAAAAAATACCCAGCACTTAACACTTCATTCAATGAAGAAGCTGGCGAAATTGTACACAAACATTACTGGAATATTGGTATTGCTGCTGATACTGACAGAGGCTTATTAGTACCTGTAGTTAAAAATGCAGACCGAAAATCAATCTTCCAAATTTCAGATGAAATCAACGAATTAGCGGTTAAAGCTCGTGATGGTAAATTAACATCTGATGAAATGAAAGGTGCAACATGCACAATCAGTAATATCGGTTCAGCTGGTGGACAATGGTTCACTCCAGTTATCAACCACCCAGAAGTAGCTATCTTAGGTATTGGCCGTATTGCTCAAAAACCTATCGTTAAAGATGGTGAAATTGTAGCAGCTCCAGTATTAGCTTTATCATTAAGCTTTGACCACAGACAAATTGATGGTGCAACTGGACAAAACGCTATGAATCACATTAAACGCTTATTAAATAATCCAGAATTATTATTAATGGAGGGGTAAAACATGGTAGTTGGAGATTTCCCAATTGAAACAGATACTATTGTAATCGGAGCAGGTCCTGGTGGATACGTTGCAGCAATTCGCGCAGCACAATTAGGACAAAAAGTTACTATCGTTGAGAAAGGTAACTTAGGTGGTGTATGCTTAAACGTTGGTTGTATTCCTTCAAAAGCATTATTACACGCTTCACATCGCTTTGTAGAAGCTCAACACTCTGAAAACTTAGGTGTTATCGCTGAAAGCGTATCACTTAAATTCGACAAAGTTCAAGAATTCAAAAAATCAGTTGTAAACAAATTAACTGGTGGTGTTGAAGGCTTATTAAAAGGTAATAAAGTTGAGATTGTAAAAGGTGAAGCTTATTTCGTTGATAATAACAGCTTACGTGTTATGGATGAAAAAAGTGCACAAACTTACAATTTCAAACACGCTATTATCGCAACAGGTTCTAGACCAATTGAAATTCCTAACTTTGAGTTTGGTAAACGTGTTATCGATTCAACAGGTGCATTAAACTTACAAGAAGTTCCAGGTAAATTAGTCGTTGTAGGTGGCGGTTACATTGGTTCAGAACTTGGTACTGCATTTGCTAACTTTGGTTCAGACGTTACAATTTTAGAAGGCGCTAAAGAAATTCTTGGCGGATTCGAAAAACAAATGGTTCAACCAGTTAAAAAAGGCATGAAAGAAAAAGGCGTTGAAATCATTACTGAAGCAATGGCTAAAAATGCCGAAGAAACTGAAAATGGCGTTAAAGTTACTTATGAAGCTAAAGGTGAAGAAAAAACTATCGAAGCTGATTATGTATTAGTAACTGTTGGTCGTCGTCCAAACACAGACGAATTAGGTTTAGAAGAGTTAGGACTTAAATTCGCAGATCGTGGATTATTAGAAGTAGATAAACAAAGCCGTACTTCTATCGACAATATTTATGCAATTGGTGATATCGTTCCTGGTTTACCACTTGCTCATAAAGCAAGTTATGAAGCTAAAGTAGCTGCTGAAGCTATCTCTGGTCAAGCATCAGAAGTAGACTACATCGGTATGCCAGCTGTATGTTTCACTGAACCAGAATTAGCTCAAGTAGGTTACACTGAAGCACAAGCTAAAGAAGAAGGTTTAGACTACAAAGCTTCTAAATTCCCTTATGCTGGTAACGGCCGTGCTTTATCATTAGATGACACAACTGGTTTCGTTAAACTTATCACACTTAAAAAAGACGATACTGTTATCGGTGCACAAATTGCCGGTAATGGCGCTTCAGATATCATTTCTGAATTAGGTCTAGCTATCGAAGCTGGTATGAATGCTGAAGATATCGCATTAACAGTACATGCTCACCCAACATTAGGTGAAATGTCTATGGAAGCTGCTGAAAAAGCAATTGGATTGCCAATCCACACAATGTAATTTTTAGTCAAACTGACTAACTATATAGATCGAATAACTTTAATTAGATTTGATTGAGGTTATTTGACATCCAAGAGGGGTGCAACTCAAGTTCATGTTTGAACTTGGTTTCACCCCTTTTTTATATTATTTAACCAAAAAAGGGTAATAGATTACTAATGGCTAACACAATGAATGGAGGAATAAAATGGAATACCAATATCCACTAGACTTAGATTGGTCTAATGAAGAAATGGTTGATGTGATTGCTTTCTTTAATAAAATTGAAAATTATTATGAAAACTCGGTTAACGGTCAAGACTTAATGAATCATTATAAACGATTCAAAGAAATTGTTCCCGGCAAAGCAGAAGAAAAGCAATTATTTAAAGAATTTGAAGAAAAAAGTAATTATAATAGTTATAAAGTTGTACAAGAAGTAAAGAACAATCCCGAATTAACATCATTCAGCGCAAAATAACTTATAACGATTTAACGTTAATTATTAAAAATCATAATATCTGCATCATTAATTTTAATTAATTTCAAAAAAGTATTGAAGTTAAAGCTATATTTTGTTATTTTTATTAAGCATTAAACAAAATGTTTAATATTACTAAACAAAGTATAGCTTTTTTAAGGTGATTAGCGATGCAAATTGGAAATAAATTACGTAATTTAAGACGTCAAAAAAATTTAACGCAAGAAGAGCTAGCAGAACGAACAAATTTATCAAAAGGGTACATATCTCAAATTGAGAGTCAACATGCTTCTCCTAGTATGGAAACATTTTTAAATATTCTAGAAGTGTTAGGTACTTCTCCTAGTGATTTTTTTAAAGAGAAGTCAAAAGAAAAAGTGCTATACACTAAAAATGAACGAACTATTTACGATGAATATGATAGAGGTTATGTCCTTAATTGGTTGGTAATGAAATCTAATGAATTTGAAATGGAACCGCTCATATTATCATTAAAACCAGGTGCATCTTATAAACACTTTGATCCATCTGAGTCAGATACATTCATTTATTGCTTAAAAGGGTGTGTAACACTTACATTAGGAAATTCACGATATCAGGCAAATGAACAAGATGTTTTATATTTTAGGGCTAATGAAATACATCAATTACATAATGAAACAACCGATGAAATTGAAATTTTAATTGTTGCGACAGCATCATATTTATAAAAGGGGAGTATAGTAATGGAGTCATTGTTATCTTTTAAAGGTGTGACAAAAGGTTTTGACGATGTAACGATATTAAACAAAATGGATTTAGAGATTGAGTCAGGACATTTTTATACATTACTAGGTCCTTCAGGTTGTGGTAAAACCACAATCTTAAAACTTATAGCTGGATTCGAACAACCAGATGATGGAGATATTATATATTTAAATAAATCAATAGGTGATTTGCCTGCAAATAAAAGAAAGGTAAACACTGTTTTCCAAGATTATGCTTTATTTCCGCATTTGAATGTTTACGACAATATTGCTTTTGGTTTAAAGTTGAAAAAGCATTCCAAAAAAGATATTGATGAAAAAGTAATAAATGCTTTAAAACTAGTGAAATTATCGGGGTATGAACAACGAAATATTAATGAAATGAGTGGCGGTCAAAAGCAACGCGTTGCTATCGCAAGAGCAATAGTTAATGAGCCGGAAATTTTATTGTTAGATGAATCTCTATCTGCTTTGGATTTAAAATTAAGAACTGAAATGCAGTATGAATTGCGTGAATTACAAAAACGTTTAGGAATTACTTTCATCTTTGTTACTCACGATCAAGAAGAAGCATTAGCGCTCAGCGATTACATATTTGTTATGAAAGACGGTAAAATTCAACAATTTGGTACACCTACAGATATTTATGATGAACCGGTCAATCGCTTTGTAGCTGATTTTATAGGCGAATCCAATATTGTTGAGGGTAAAATGGTTGAGGATTTCGTAGTAAATATATATGGTCAAGATTTTGAATGTGTAGATGCTAGTATACCTTCAGGCAAAAATGTCGAAGTCGTCATTAGACCTGAAGATATTTCATTAATAGACGCAGACAAAGGACTATTTAAAGCTACTGTTGATTCAATGTTATTTAGAGGCGTTCATTATGAAATTTGTTGCATTGATAGAAAAGGATATGAATGGGTCATACAGACAACTAAAAAAGCAGAAGTTGGAAGCGAAGTAGGACTCTATTTTGAACCTGAGGCAATACACATCATGGTTCCAGGTGAAACAGAAGAGGAATTTGATAAACGTATTGAAAGTTATGAGGAGTTTGACAATGCGTAATATAAATAAAGTGCTAATTATTCCATATTTATTATGGATGGTGTTATTCATAATAGTGCCGGTTATTTTACTTGTATATTTCTCATTCGCTGATTTAAATGGTCATTTTAGTTTTACAAACTATGAACAAATATTATCAATGAAATATTTAAAAATGATGTGGGATTCGATTTTTTATGCAGCATTAATTACTATAATCACTCTATTAATTAGCTACCCTGCTGCTTATTTTATTCGTTCGTCAAAAAATCAAAATATGTGGTTGCTCATTTTAATTATTCCGACGTGGATAAATCTATTACTTAAAACATATGCTTTTATTGGTTTACTAAGCCATGAGGGTTTAATAAATAGATTTCTAAATTTTATTCATTTACCTTCGGCTAATCTATTATTTACACCGGGGGCATTTTTATTAGTAGCAAGCTATATTTATATACCATTTATGATTCTACCTATATTTAATAGTATGAAAGCTATCCCGAATAATTTGTTACAAGCTTCTAGTGACTTAGGGGCTAGTCCATTTACTACATTTAGAAAAGTTATCGTACCTTTAACTAAAGAAGGTGTCATGACAGGCATTCAAGTAACATTTATTCCAGCATTATCGCTATTCATGATTACAAGATTAATTGCAGGTAATAAAGTCATCAATATTGGTACATCGATTGAAGAACAATTCCTAGTTATTCAGAATTACGGTATGGGTTCTACAATTGCCATATTCTTGATTGTATTCATGGCATTTATTTTAATCATTACTAAATCGAAATCCACGGACGAAAGAAGGTGAATTAAATGAAGTGGTATGGAAAATTATATATTGGCATTTTATTAGCTATATTATATATTCCGATATTTTTCCTTATGTTTTATTCATTTAATTCAGCGGGAAATATGATACATTTTGAGCATTTTACTTTGGAACATTACCAAAGTCTATTTCAGAATGATCGTCTGATGTCTGTAATTTTTAATACGATAGCAGTTGCGCTATTAGCAGCTGCAATTTCTACCATAATAGGAACATTTGGTGCCATTTCATTATATTATTTAAGAAATAAAAAATTTAAAGTAACATTATTAACGCTTAATAATGTGCTAATGGTTTCGTCTGATGTAGTTATTGGTGCCTCATTTTTAATTATGTTTACAGCAATAGGGCATTTAACTGGTTTAGGACTAGGTTTTGGAACAGTGTTAGCGTCGCATATTGCATTTTGCATTCCTATCGTAGTTATCGTAGTGTTACCACAGTTATATGAAATGAATAATAATATTCTAAATGCTGCACGTGATTTAGGTGCTACGGAATCACAAATACTTGGACGTGTATTAATACCTAATTTAATGCCTTCAATTATAGGTGGATTCTTTATGGCGCTAACATACTCATTAGATGATTTTACAGTAAGTTTCTTTGTAACCGGTAATGGCTTTAGTGTATTATCTGTAGAAGTTTACGCTATGGCACGTAAAGGTATTAGTATGGAAATAAATGCAATTTCAACTATTTTATTTGCAGCTATTGTATTAGGAATTATTGGTTATTATGCAATACAACATACAGTTAAGAGACGACAATTAACTAAGCGAGGTGTAAATCAGTGAAGCGATTTTTACAGTTAATATTAGGTGCAATTGTCGTTGGATTAATATGCTTAGGTGTAAGTCACTGGTTTAAATCGCAGGATAATACTAGTACTGGTGAAAAGATATACGTGTATAATTGGGGAGAATATATAGACCCCGCTTTAATTAAACAATTTGAGAAAGAAACAGGTATTCAAGTTATATATGAAACGTTTGATTCTAATGAGGCCATGGAAGCTAAAATTAGAAATGGTGGAACCCATTATGATGTGGCTTTTCCTAGTGAATATACCGTTCAGAAATTGAAGCGTGAAAATTTATTGGAACCACTAGATCATAGTAAAATTCCAAATATAAAAAATTTAGATTCTGATTACATGAACATGTCATATGATAGACATAATAAGTATTCACTACCTTATTTCTTTGGTACTGTAGGCATCTTATATAATAAAGAGGTTTACCCAAATGGAGACTTTAGTAGTTGGCAAGCATTATATCAACCTAAATATAAAAACGATATTTTATTAGTTGATGGTGCACGAGAAATTATGGGATTAGCTTTGAACAAATTAGGATATAGTTTAAATGATACAAATCCAAGTCATTTAAAAGAAGCAGAGAAAGATTTGAATCACCTTACACCACAAGTTCGTGGTGTTGTTGGAGACGAAGTCACAATGATGCTTGAACAAAATGAGGGGAATATTGCAGTAGTATGGAGTGGTGTTGCAGCTCCTTTAGTACAAGATAGTGACAAATATAATTATGTTATTCCAAAAGAAGGATCTAACCTATGGTTTGATAATATGGTTATTCCTAAAACCGCTCAGAATAAAGAAGGGGCTTATAAATTTATGAATTTCCTTCTTGATGCTAAAAATAATAAACAAAATACAGAATGGGTCGGATATTCTACACCAAATAAAGTGGCTCGTCAGTTGTTACCTAAAGAAGTTAGAGATGATCATCGTTTCTATCCTACTCAAAAAGAGCAATCACGATTAGAAGTCTACAAAGATTTAGGTCCTAAAACTTTAGGAGAATATAACGAAAGTTTCTTAAACTTTAAAATGTCTTTAAAATAGACTATAAATAGTAGTTATTTTATAATGAATTAGATATAATTATTTGATAAGTAAAATAAGGAGTTGTAATACATGTCAGGAGAACGTTACACGCAAATCAAACGGCCTGTGAGTCGTCTGACTGAAAAACTTTTAGGTTGGTTTAGTTGGATTTTCTTACTTATATTGACGGTTATTACAATGTTTATTGCACTCGTGTCATTTAGTAATGATACATCAATTCAAAATCTTGAAAACTCAATGAATAGTAATGAACTAATTCAGCAAATTTTAACAAATAATAGTTTAAATACAACACAATTTGTAATTTGGTTACAAAATGGTGTATGGGCAATTATCGTTTATTTCATAGTGTGTTTGCTTATTTCATTTTTAGCACTTATATCTATGAATATGAGAATACTTTCTGGATTCTTATTTTTAATTGCCTCAATTATTACATTGCCATTAGTATTATTATTCGTAACATTAATTATTCCTATTTTCTTCTTTATTATTGCAATCATGATGTTTGTAAGGAAGAGCAAGGTCGAGACAGTGCCTATATATGGTCCATCACACGGCTACGAAAATCAATATTATCCTAGAGATGAATATGATGATCGTTATTATGGATTTAATAGAAATATTAATGATGACTATGATTACGACGATCATAATCAATATAATGATTATGATGAAGACTATGTTGAATCACCACGTAAAACCAAAATATCTGAACGTCGTACACGTCGTAAAAAACCTTATTACAATGATGATATCGATAGTAATTATCGAGATAACAACTACGATGAAACAACGATTCGTAATGATGAAGAGCAAGATTTAGCAACTGATACTGAGGAAGATAAATATAATCAATATCCAAAACGTGCAATTACTGGAGAATATCAATCGGATGCTGATGATGTTGAAGCAACGGGAGTACTCTCTAGACAGGCTAAATACAACAAAAAGGCGAATAAAAAATCACAATTTGATAACACTAGTGATGAAGAGTCTTACGATTTTGCTGAAAATGTAGTAGATACTGAGCCAAAAGTTGATAAAAGAGAAGAAAAAGCACAACGTAAGAGAGAAAAAGCTGAAATTAAAGCTAAGAAAAAAGAAAAGCGCAAAGCTTATAATCAACGTATGAAAGAGCGTCGTAAAAATCAACCAAGTGCTGTTAGTCAACGTCGTATGAACTATGAAGAACGTAAACAAATCTTGAATAAAGATGACATCGAATCAGAGAAAGACGTCAACAACCAAGAAGAAGATAATAAAAACTAATATACACTTAGAACGGTTAAGTCATATATGGCTTAATCGTTTTGTGTCAATATCCAAAATTTAATTCATGAAGTTAGTCGCAAACATATTACAATTTTAGTATGATTTAATTAAATACTTTAATAATGGAGGCTAAGAAAGTGAGTAGAAAAGTAGAGTTAATTCTTGGATGGATTGCTTGTGGTTTAAGTATTATTTATTTAATTATGTCATCACTATCTTACTTTATGGTTAGGAATAACAATAATACTGAACAATATCAACAAATGATAAAACAATTTGGAAATCAAGATGTTAAAGTTACACCTGAAATGGTCAACTTTGCTATGGCTTTTTCTATGGGAACATTAATCTTTTCAACGTTGTTAGGCATTATTGGTATGTTAATCATTAAAGGTCGTCCTATTTTAGCAGGTTGTCTTTTAATTGTCGCAGCATTAGTAGGTATATTTAATATGAGTTTAATTGCAGGAATATTGTGGATTATTGTAGCAATCATGCTATTTGTTAAAAAGGATCCTAATCTACCTAAACAAAAACCTAAATCAACAAAATTAAAAATGGATGAATGGCAAACTGAAAAATCATATAATGAACGTAAGAAAGATGATCCATATATTTATTAAAATATAAAACTAAAATCTAACGATTTAGTATTTATAATGCTAAATCGTTAGATTTTTTTATAATTCTTTAAAGGTTTCTATTATTAGATAAATATTGAGGAAGCTCAATATGATGATTAAACCCCAAGCACATATATTAACCCACTTTTTATTTTTAAACGGACCCATTAATTTTTCATTACTTGTTGCTAATTCCAGAGGTATTAATGAGAAAGGTAGTGCAATACTTAAGAACACTTGTGAAAATACTAGCAATTGTTCCATTTTAGACTCATTGCCCTGGAAAATAACAAGACATATTAAAACAGGTATGACAGCCAAACTTCTTGTTACTAAGCGTCTCATCCAATTTGGTATAGAAAGTTTTAAGAACCCTTCCATAACTATTTGACCTGCGAGTGTACCAGTGATTGTTGAATTCTGACCGGATGCTAATAATGCTATTGCGAATAGTGTACTCATTATACTTCCCATTACAACACCTAATACAGGTTGTGTTCTTAAAGCTTGATATAAATCATAGAAACCACCTAAGCTATTTGAATTGACGCCATAAAACAAAGCAGCCCCTAGAACAAGTAGTAAGCAATTTACAATAAATGCGATACTTAATTGAATATTAGAATCAATTGTTGCAAATTTAATCGCTTGGGCTTTTTCAGTAAAGCTATGGCGATTATACTTACGTGATTGCACGATTGATGAGTGCAAATATAAATTATGAGGCATAATTGTAGCGCCAATAATACCTAATGCAATATACAAGATACTATGATTAGCAATAATTTGATAATGTGGAACAAATCCATTAAGTATTTCAATTAAATTTGGAGATGAAATGTAAACTTCAAATACAAAAATCATCAGTACAGTAAAGATTAAAGTACCAACGATTGCTTCAATCTTTCTAAAACCAAATTTCATTATAAAAAGTAATAAAAATACGTCAAAAACTGTTATTAAAGCACCTATGATTAAAGGAATATTAAAAAGTAAATCCAAAGCAATCGCGCTTCCGATTACTTCAGCAATATCAGTGGCAATGATTGCAAGTTCAGCAATCACCCAAAATATAATTGCAGTTGGTTTGTTTAAATAGTGACGAGTCATTTGTGCTAAATCTTTATCAGTAGCGATACCTAAACGAACAGTCATACTTTGTAACAACATTGCTGATAAGCTAGATATTAAAATTACAAATATTAAAGTATAACCAAATTGTGCGCCACCTTGCATTGATGTAATCCAATTTCCTGGATCCATATAACCAACAGCTACAAGTAAACCTGGTCCTAGAAAAGCTAAAAATTTCTGACTAGTACGTTGCGAGCCATTAAATTCGATTGTGCTATTAATTTCATCTAAACTACGTTGTTCTTTGTTGTCTATTGTACCCATAAAAAAACTCCTTAAACTAATATATTTTATAATAATCCAACTTTATTTTTAGGTCAACCTAATAAAATTGGGCGTAAAAAAAGGAGGGTACAGAAATAATATTTCAAAATTTATTTCGTTGTAACCCCAGCTTGCTTAGCTTGTAGAATTTCTTAATGAAATTCTCTTTGCTGGGGCCCCAAACCCCAACTTGCTTAGCTTGTAGAATTTCTTTGAGAAATTCACTTTGTTGGGGCCCCGAACCCCAACTTGCTTAGTTTGTAGTATTTCTTTAGGAAATTCACTTTGTTGGGGCCCGCCCACCAGGCAAGGATGACTAGAATTAAAAAAGCTTGTTACAAGTACATTTTTAAATCAGTCAACTATTGCCAATATATATTTGTAGCCTGAGTCATTGAATTATGGCCCAGGCTTTTACTTAAGGTAAACATAGTTTACAACTCATATTGAATTAAATGTTTTATTTATTCATAGAATTTTAAAAATTCATCAAATGTTTCTTTTACAAAAGATAGGAAGGCTTTATCAGATTTTAATTCAGCATCTTTAGGAGAGAGGGAGCGTGCAACGAAGAACTCTCCTTTCTTAACATTCTTAACACGATCAATCGCTTTATGTAACTCATCGTCACTTAAATCTTTAATGAAGGATTTTTCAGGTTTCATGTGATCTAAACTCACTTGATAGTCTTCAGGCAATTGTTTAAGCACATCAAAGTGCTTATCAAACACTTTTACACGTTCAGCTTTATCTTTACCTTCATGCATAACACCGAACATTAAAAATAAATGGTCTTTAAATAAACCAATTTGGAAATGAGGTAGCATCTTATATCCACGTTTATTTGGAGCAAAAGCTACCCATGTATCTACAGGGGGATTTACACTTCTACGAGCATGTTTTGCAACATGTGCATAAAAAGTTTCTCCAGTTTGAGAAGTGAAATATTCACTAAAATAATCTCCTAATTGATTAAGTTGAGGTCTTACATATTCATTTAATGCTTCCATTCGAGCATCTAAGCCTTCAACTTCAAACGCTTTGAAATCTTTAGGTTTAAATGTATATTGTGTCATTAGCGTTGCTCCTTTTCAGAATAATTAATTTAAAGTTATTGTAGCATAGAATGACTCAATCATTCCAAAAGCAGAATTAAGGTTTCAAGCGTTTAAACTCACAATTATAAGGTATACAATGATGTATAGATTATAATGCCAGAAATTTTGTATAATAGAAGACAACAGGAGATGATGATATGTCACTATATGAATTTGCACAAGGTTTAATACTAGAAGCGGGCAACAAAGTTAGAATAATGATGAAAGAAGATTTAAGTATTGAAACGAAATCGAACCCAAACGACTTAGTAACAAATGTTGATAAAGCAACTGAAAACTATATATACGATGCAATTCTAAGAAGCTATCCTGATCATCGCGTCATTGGTGAGGAAGGACATGGACATCATATGGAAGACGTCAATGGTGTGGTATGGGTTGTTGATCCAATTGATGGAACTTTAAATTTTGTTCATCAACAAGAGGGATTTGCGATTTCCATAGGTATTTATCGAGATGGCAAGCCATATGCAGGTTTAGTTTATGATGTAATGAAGGATGTACTATACCATGCTAAAGTTGGCGAAGGTGCTTTTGAAAACAATCATGAATTAAAAACCATTGATAACACGCAACTTAACCAAAGTTTAATAGGAATTAATCCAAACTGGGTTACTAAGCCAAAAATGGGACCCATTTTTTCAGAGATTGTAAACCAAGCAAGAAGTTGTAGAGCTTTTGGAAGTGCGGCATTAGAAATTATAAGTGTAGCCAAAGGACAATTGGCTGCATATATCACGCCAAGATTGCAACCATGGGATTTTGCAGGTGGTTTGATTATTTTAAATGAAGTTGGTGGAATTGGAAGTAATTTAATGGGTGAACCGCTCACTATTGAAAGTGCTAATTCTATTTTAGTTGGAAATAAAGCAACGCATAATGAGATACTAGAAAATTATTTAAATCCTCATAATGAAGTATTAACAGAGTTACATCAACGTTTTAGAAAATAAAAAATGTCTCGGTCAGTCAACTTTGAAAGGTGAATTTCTTCCAAATTTTACTACCGAGACATTTTTCTATATTAAAGCCAGTTATTTTCACGATATTTCTTTTTAAGCGTGAATCCAGCGCCAAAAGTTGCAATGAAAAGTATAAATGTTAAAATCATCATTGGAATACTACCAGCACCAACGCTGAAACTAAAAAGCACTAAAAATATTACTGCTATAATAGATAGAACCCAAAATATACCTTTAGACTTAGGTTTTTCCATCCCATACCCCACCTTTTTGTTATCTTTTACTAATAATATGATATAATAAAAAAGTTGTAATTAAAAGTGGGAGTTTACTCGAGAAAGGAATAATAAAATGACTAATAGAAGAGAAGATGTACGTAATATTGCAATCATTGCGCACGTTGACCATGGTAAAACGACTTTAGTAGATGAATTACTAAAACAATCTGGAATTTTCAGAGAGAACGAACATGTTGACGAAAGAGCAATGGACTCTAATGACTTAGAAAGAGAACGTGGTATTACAATTCTTGCTAAAAATACTGCGATTGACTATAAAGGCACAAGAATTAACATCTTAGATACACCTGGGCATGCTGACTTTGGTGGCGAAGTTGAACGTATTATGAAAATGGTTGACGGTGTTGTACTTGTTGTAGATGCATACGAGGGAACAATGCCTCAAACACGTTTCGTACTAAAAAAAGCATTAGAACAAGATTTAAAACCCGTTGTAGTAGTAAATAAAATTGACAAACCATCAGCTAGACCTGAAGGGGTAGTAGATGAAGTTTTAGATTTATTTATCGAATTAGAAGCGAATGATGAACAATTAGACTTCCCAGTAGTATATGCATCAGCTGTCAATGGTACTGCTAGTCTTGATTCAGAGAAACAAGATGAAAACATGCAATCATTATATGAAACAATCATAGATTATGTTCCAGCGCCATTAGATAATCATGATGAACCATTACAATTCCAAGTAGCATTATTAGACTATAATGATTATGTAGGACGTATTGGTGTAGGACGCGTATTTAGAGGTAAAATGCGTGTCGGTGATAACGTGTCACTTATTAAATTAGACGGTACAGTTAAGAATTTCCGTGTGACTAAGATTTTCGGTTATTTTGGATTGAAACGTGAAGAGATCGAAGAAGCACAAGCTGGTGATTTAATTGCGGTTTCAGGAATGGAAGATATTAACGTAGGTGAAACAGTTACACCTACAGATCACCAAGAAGCTCTCCCTGTATTACGTATTGATGAACCAACTCTTGAAATGACATTCAAAGTAAATAATTCACCATTTGCAGGACGTGAGGGTGATTATGTCACTGCACGTCAAATCCAAGAACGTCTAGATCAACAACTTGAAACAGACGTTTCATTAAAAGTTACGCCAACTGATTCTCCTGATACATGGGTAGTTGCAGGTCGTGGTGAGTTACATTTATCTATCTTAATTGAGAATATGAGACGTGAAGGTTTTGAACTTCAAGTATCTAAGCCACAAGTTATTTTACGTGAAATTGACGGTGTTCTAAGTGAACCTTTCGAACGTGTTCAATGTGAAGTGCCTTCTGAAAATGCAGGTTCAGTAATTGAATCATTAGGTGCACGTAAAGGTGAAATGTTAGACATGTCGACTACTGATAACGGATTAACGCGTTTAATCTTTATGGTACCTGCACGTGGTATGATTGGATACACAACTGAATTTATGTCTATGACTCGTGGATATGGTATTATCAACCATACATTCGAAGAGTTCAGACCTCGTGTTAAAGCACAAATTGGAGGTAGACGTAATGGTGCGCTTATCTCAATGGACCAAGGTCAAGCAACTGCTTACGCTATCATCAATTTAGAAGATCGTGGTGTTAACTTCATGGAGCCAGGTACTGAAGTCTACGAAGGTATGATTGTTGGTGAACATAATCGTGAAAATGATTTAACTGTTAATATTACTAAAGCGAAACATCAAACAAACGTACGTTCAGCAACTAAAGATCAAACACAAACTATGAACCGACCAAGAATTCTTACTCTTGAAGAAGCTTTAGAATATATTAATGATGATGAACTAGTAGAGGTTACTCCTCAAAGTATTCGTTTAAGAAAGAAAATCTTAAATAAATCATTACGTGAAAAAGAAGCTAAACGTGTTAAACAAATGATGCAAGATGAGTAATTAAAGTTTATAATGTAAAATATAGTTTGAAACATCAAATTTGAAAGCCAGTAAATGAAATTTTGTCATTTCATTTACTGGCTTTTTTGAGTAAAACCTAATTAAATTTACTAAAATAATTACAATTCTCCACTCTTAATGAAGTTAAACGGTTGGTGTTTATTAAGACGTTGTTTTGGTCTATCTAAACGACTTTTACAATCATCGCACATAAAAGTTCTTATAGGATTATTTCGAAGTCGTTTGGCTTCAACCGTATTTTCATCAATTAAAACCTTTGTATCACAAATGATACACTGAACTTCACGCAAATTAGATCACCTCTATATGCGTAACATACTTAAATTCATGTGAGTATCCTTTTTCATCTGGGTTGAAAACAAAGCTGTCTACTGCATTATCATCATACATACGCTTTCCATCTTTCGCAAATTGGAAAAATAGATAAGGTAATAACTCTATTGGAACTTCAATTGAGGACTCATCATTAAATAATTTTATCGCAGTAGCATCGTCTTTTGGTTCTGCAATTTTAAAGAAAGGTGTCATATTGATTGCAAATGAATCTTCTAATACAGAACGCTTACGATATTTTATCTCTGAGTTTAAAGTAGGTGGATTCGTTTGACCTTCAAGAATCGCTCTATTCCATTCGCGATTATCTTCGAATCTAATTGGTTTCGTTCCTTCAAACACACCACTTTCAATGTCTTCAATTTTTACTTTTCTATCATCGAATATCCAAGTTGTACTATCTAAAGTGATAGGGAACTTGACTAAGCCTTTGATTTGAATCATTTTTTGCCCACTCCCTAATTTCGTTCTAGTCATTATTTTATCACAATTAAATTCTTGTATTCACTGAATAAACTTGCTTTTTAAAAAGTAGTAAGATAAACTTTTGATATGAAGATATTTAATGATAGGGGGAGTATGTGATGCCGAAGCAATCGAAGATGAGTAACGTGGCTTATGAGCAATTAAATCAAGATGCTGATAGAATCTTACATTTAATTAAAGTTCAAATGGATAATTTAACTTTACCTTCATGCCCGTTATATGAAGAAGTTCTCGACACACAAATGTTTGGTTTACAAAAAGAAGTTGATTTTGCAGTTAAGCTTGGCTTAGTTGATAAAGAAGACGGCAAAAATTTAATGCTTCGTTTAGAAAAAGAATTATCTAAACTTCATGAAGCGTTTACAAATGTAAAATAACTATCGATTAAATATATAAGTAAAGTTTATTCATTTACTTTTCGTTTATAAATTTGAGTTATTTGTAATATTAATTACATACAAATTATCTCACCATAGTGACTGAAATATTATGTTTATAATATTTTCAGTCATTTTATATTTTAAGCATTATTATCATATTAAATATAAAAACATTGAAAGTAATGATTAGATTTAAATTTAGTTTATATTTGTTAAACAACGAGCACAAAGTATATAATAGTTTAGACAGTAAATTTGGTTTAAAACGTAATTTTATTTACCATTATAATTTTAAAATTCTAGAATTGGATGATCATTTTTATGAGTAATTTAAAAAATATATTTAGATACATAGGTAGAACTGCTAAGTTCATCGATTATCCATTATTAATTACATACGTTGTTTTATGTCTTTTCGGTTTAATCATGGTTTATAGTGCAAGTATGGTTGCTGCAACTAAAGGGACGTTAACAGGTGGACTTGAAGTATCTGGCACGTATTTTTATAATAGACAACTCATTTACGTTATTATGAGTTTTATTGTCGTATTTTTTATCGCTTTTATGTTGAATATTAAAATATTACAACAACCCAATATTCAAAAATGGATTATGATTATAATCTTCGTATTACTATTTTTAACACTTATTATAGGTAAAAATATTAACGGATCTAAAAGTTGGATAAATCTTGGATTTATGAACTTGCAAGCATCGGAATTATTGAAAATTGCATTCATATTATATATTTCATATGTAATAAGTAGAAAATTACCGCAAGTAAGAGAGAAAATTAAAGTAATTGCTGCGCCACTTTTTTTAATAGGCGTATGCTTATTTTTAGTATTGTTGCAAGGTGATATTGGGCAAACGTTGTTAATCATGATTATTATTGTTTCAATGTTTATTTTTGCAGGTATCGGTGTTCAAAAATTAGTAAGAGGACCGGTTTTGCTTATTGCTGGAAGTTTCATCACGATTGCATTGCTCTTTATTGTAAGTGGAATGATGCCACATTATTTGAAAGCGCGTTTTAGTACATTAATGAACCCATTTAGTTCAGAAGCCGGTACAGGTTATCATTTAACTAACTCATTGATGGCAATTGGAAATGGTGGATTATTTGGTCGTGGTTTAGGCAATGGAATTATGAAACTTGGTTATTTACCAGAAGCACATACTGACTTTATATTTGCAGTCATTTGTGAAGAACTTGGTTTAGTAGGTGGATTATTCGTCATTTGCTTATTATTCTTCATAGTTTATCGTGCTTTCGTATTAGCTACTAAAACACCATCATATTTCTATAAATTAATTTGTGTAGGCGTTGCTAGTTATATTGGAAGTCAGACTTTTGTCAATTTAGGTGGTATTTCAGCAACGATTCCATTAACTGGTGTACCTCTACCATTTATAAGTTTTGGTGGTTCATCTATGTTGAGTTTAAGCATCGCAATGGGTCTGCTATTGTTAGTCGCAAAACAAATAAAAATTGATGAAAAACGATCACAAAAAGCTAGAAAACAAAAACTAGGTATAACTAGATAATCTCTTAAATAAGGATGATAACCTTTACGTGAAATAAGCTTGATTTCATGTAAAGGTTTTTTACATTTTTATGAAAATATAATATACAACGTCATTGTAAGTGGAGTATTATTATTTAAAATGATAATATGAAGTTATAACTAATGATAATTTTTAGTGATTACTATAGAAATATTTATTTTTTAATAGTTCATTAATACGGAAATCATTTTCCTTCATTATAGTTACTTTACAAATTTTACAACAACTATTTAATAAATAAATATAGCTTTATTTTTTGAGTTAGTATAAAATTTTATTATCTAATTAGTTAGAATATTCAAATTTTAAAAGGGGAGTGCCTTTTTTGAAAAATATAAAAAAATTATTAGTAGCTAATCGTGGCGAAATTGCAATTAGAATTTTTAGGGCAGCAACAGAATTAAATATTAAAACAGTGGCAATATACTCAAATGAAGATAAAAACGCTTTGCATAGATATAAAGCAGACGAATCTTATTTAGTAGGAAAGGATTTGGGACCAGCCGAAAGTTATCTAAACATTGAACGTATTATAGATGTGGCTAAACGAGCTGGTGTAGATGCCATTCATCCTGGTTATGGTTTTTTAAGTGAAAATAAACAATTTGCACAACGTTGTGATGAAGAAGGAATTAAATTCATTGGTCCGCATATAGAACATTTAGATATGTTTGGAGATAAAGTCAAAGCTAGAACAACTGCAATAAATGCTAATTTGCCTGTTATTCCCGGTACAGATGGACCGATTGAAAACTTTGAAGCAGCAAAAGCATTTGCTCAAGAAGCTGGCTTTCCTTTAATGATTAAAGCTACGAGTGGTGGTGGCGGTAAAGGGATGCGTATCGTACATGAAGAAGGAGAATTAGAAGACGCATTCCATCGAGCTAAATCTGAAGCCGAAAAGTCATTTGGTAATAGTGAAGTATATATTGAAAGATACATAGATAATCCCAAACATATTGAAGTACAAATTATTGGGGATGAATATGGTAATATTGTTCACTTATATGAACGTGATTGTTCGGTGCAACGTCGTCATCAAAAGGTAGTGGAAGTAGCTCCTTCAGTTGGCTTATCAAAAGAATTACGAGAACGAATTTGTGATGCGGCATTACAATTAATGAATAATATCAAATATGTTAACGCAGGTACGGTAGAATTCTTAGTATCAGGGGATGAGTTCTTCTTTATTGAAGTTAATCCTCGAGTTCAAGTAGAACATACAATAACTGAAATGATTACTGGTATAGATATTGTTAAAACTCAAATTTTAGTTGCTGATGGTGCTAACTTATTTGATGAACGCGTTTCTATGCCACAACAAGAAGAAATTCAAACATTAGGTTATGCAATTCAATGTCGTATAACAACAGAAGATCCATCTAATGACTTTATGCCAGATTCAGGTACTATTATCGCTTATCGATCTAGTGGTGGTTTTGGGGTACGTTTAGATGCTGGTGACGGTTTCCAAGGTGCAGAAATATCTCCTTATTATGATTCACTATTGGTTAAGTTATCAACACATGCGGTTACATTTAAACAAGCTGAAGAAAAGATGGAACGCTCTCTTCGTGAAATGCGTATACGTGGTGTGAAAACTAACATTCCGTTTCTAATTAACGTGATGCGTAACGATCAATTCCGCAGTGGGGATTATACGACTAAATTTATAGAAGAAACACCCGAATTATTTAATATTGCACCGACTCTAGATCGTGGTACTAAAACGTTAGAATATATCGGTAATGTAACGATTAACGGTTTCCCTAATGTTGAAAAAAGACTCAAACCTGATTATGAATCGACAGCTATACCACAAGTGCCACATAGTAAAATTAATACGTTGAATGGAACGAAACAGCTGCTAGATAGTAAAGGACCTAAAGCAGTAGCTAATTGGGTACGAGAGCAAAACGACGTATTGGTCACTGATACTACTTTTCGTGATGCACACCAATCACTCTTAGCAACTCGCGTTCGTACTAAGGATATGATGAATATTGCTTCTAAAACTGCTGAAGTGTTTAAAGATAGTTTCTCTTTAGAAATGTGGGGAGGCGCAACATTTGATGTCGCTTACAACTTTTTAAAAGAAAATCCATGGGAACGACTAGAAAGATTACGTAAAGCAATTCCCAATATTTTATTCCAAATGTTATTACGTGCTTCAAATGCAGTTGGCTATAAAAATTATGCTGATAATGTGATTGAAAAATTCGTAAAAGAAAGTGCGAATGCAGGCGTAGATGTCTTTAGAATTTTCGACTCACTTAACTGGGTAGATCAAATGAAAGTTGCAAATGAAGCGGTTCAAAATGCAGGTAAGATTTCTGAAGGTGCAATCTGTTATACCGGTGATATATTAAATCCTAAACGTTCAAACGTATTTACACTTGAATACTATGTGAAATTAGCAAAAGAACTTGAACGTGAAGGGTTCCATATCTTAGCAATTAAAGACATGGCAGGATTGTTAAAACCTAAAGCAGCATATGAACTTATAGGAGAATTAAAATCTGCGATAAATTTACCGATACATTTACACACACACGATACAAGTGGAAATGGTCTACTTATCTATAAAGAAGCGATAGATGCAGGTGTAGATATCATTGATACAGCTGTTGCATCAATGAGTGGTTTAACAAGTCAACCTAGCGCCAATTCGTTGTATTATGGATTAAATAGTTTTAATCGAAATCTAAGAGCAGATATTGAAGGATTAGAAGAACTCAGTCACTATTGGAGTACTGTGCGTCCATACTACAGTGACTTTGAAAGTGACATTAAGTCTCCTAATACCGAAATTTATGAACATGAAATGCCTGGTGGACAATATTCAAATTTAGGACAACAAGCAAAAAGTTTAGGTTTAGGTGAACGTTTCCACGAGGTCAAAGATATGTATCGTCGTGTTAATTTCTTATTTGGCGATATCGTAAAAGTAACACCATCATCTAAAGTTGTAGGTGATATGGCCCTTTATATGGTGCAAAATGACTTGGATGAGCAATCAGTCATCAAAGAAGGCCATAAGTTAGATTTCCCTGAATCGGTTGTATCTTATTTTAAAGGTGATATAGGTCAGCCAGTCAATGGCTTTAATAAGGAATTGCAAGATGTCATCCTCAAAGGTCAACAACCACTAACAGAACGCCCAGGTGAGTATTTAGATCCTGTGAATTTTGATGAAATTAGACAAGAACTTGAAGCAAAAGATTATGGTGAAGTGACTGAACAAGATGTAATCAGTTATGTATTATATCCAAAAGTATTTGATCAGTTTATGCAAACAAAACAACAATATGGTGACTTATCATTATTAGATACGCCAACGTTCTTCTTCGGTATGCGTAATGGAGAAACAGTCGAAATAGAGATTGATACTGGTAAACGATTAATTATTAAACTTGAAACAGTTAGTGAGCCGGATGAAAATGGTTATCGAACAATTTATTATGTTATGAATGGTCAAGCACGTCGTATTTCTATAAAAGATGAAAATATTAAAACAAATACGAACTTGAAACCTAAAGTTGACAAATCAAATCCTAGTCATATTGGTGCTCAAATGCCTGGTTCGGTAACTGAAGTTAAAGTTACAGTTGGTGAAGAAGTAAAAGTAAACCAACCTTTATTAATTACAGAAGCGATGAAGATGGAGACAACGATTCAAGCACCATTCAATGGAACTATAAAACAAGTAACGGTTGTAAACGGCGATGCGATTGCAACAGGTGACTTACTTATTGAAATTGAAAAAGCAGATTAAAATCAAAATATATTTTAAAAATGAGCTAATTAATAAATATCATATTGAAGTTTGAATAGATTGAGTCAATAGAGTAATAAATATTTATAAACGTCATCGTTAATAAAATTTTAAAATAAAAAGGAGGTGTGAATGAACCATTCACATCTCCTTTTATACTAATAGATTATTTAATTTTTTCACTTCTAATGGTACGTAGCATTAACATAATAAAGTAAGCTATCATACCGAATAATATTGTGATAAATAAAGCGTGGAAAAGTGCAATGAATAAATTTACGTTAGTCATTACAGATAGTGCACCAGTAATTACTTGTAAGATGATAAGGATAAATGCAGTTGTATACCCATATCGAATTGTTCTATTCTCAGAGTAATTTTTAACTGCATGAATAAACGTTATCATTATCCAGAAGAACGTTATAAATGCCATACCACGATGCGCAAATTGTACCCAATCTTGCTCTGTATGTGGAATGATGTCATGGAAAGGTAAAGGCCAGCCACCATATGCTAAACTTGCTTTTGCATGTCTAACTAAAGCACCAGTATATATTGTTAAATACACAATACCTGTCATCATCCATGTTAATCTTCTTAATGGCTTTCTGATATATAGTTCATCAGCTTCATATTTTTTATCGACTTCAAAAATGATAAGCATTAAAACAAACACTGAAGAGAAACTGATTAAAGATATGCCAAAGTGCAGTGCTAATACGTATGAATTTTGTTGCCAAATGACAGCTGCTGCACCAATCAATGCTTGAACTAGTAAAAATGCAATACTAATTATTGCTAATGGCTTTACCTCTCTAATATAGCCAATATGTTTCCATGCTGTAATAGCTAACCACAGTACAACGATTAATGATAAACCAGAGATGGCACGATGACTTAATTCGATAATTGTATCGATAGGTAAATTTTGAGGAAGTAATGCACCGTGACATAAAGGCCAAGAAGATCCACATCCATCTTCCGAGCCAGTCTTAGTAACTAATGCACCACCAAGTTGTACAAATGCCATTATGATAGTTGCTAATACAGATAACCACTTAAGGTTTCGTTTGTTAAACAATATTATACACCCCATCATTAATCAAGAGTATTTTGACAGTGTAGATAAATTAGTACTGAATGCTCTTAATTAATGTCTATTTTTATTACAATTTTATTATTAAAATAATTATACAACAATAGCAACTAACAAAAAATTAATGAAGTAGAATGTCGTTAAAGTGTCACAATTAAATTTGATATAAACTAGTCAATTTTTAGTAATTGCTATATCATAGTATTATATGAAAATTTTAAGGAGGGGAATCATGAGCAAAGAGCAAACTTTGACACAACCATCGAGCCGTGTATCGTTTAAAGAGTTACAACAAATTATTAAGATGGGTTTAGTTCAAGGTAACTTAATTCCTGCATTTGCAGGTGCTTGGTTAGCTGTTGTGATGAGCAATCATTCCTTCCTATCGTCAATACCTCAAATTCTATTAATGTTGATTGGATCAACATTAATTATGGGTGGCGCTTGTGCATTAAATAATTATTATGATCAAGATATTGACAGAATAATGCCAAGTAAGCAAAATAGACCGACAGTTAATGATAGAATTTCAGATAAAAATTTATTATTTTTAAGTTTTGGTATGATGTTAGTAGGAGAAGCTTGTTTATTCTTATTAAATGTACCATCAGGTGTACTAGGACTCATCGGCATTGTGGGTTATGTGTCTTATTATTCAATTTGGTCTAAAAGACATACAACTTGGAACACAGTAGTAGGGAGTTTTCCGGGTGCAGTACCACCATTAATTGGTTGGGTTGCTATTGATGGAAATATAAGTCTTATTGCAATTGTATTATTTTTAGTTGTTTTTTGTTGGCAACCAATTCATTTCTATGCTCTAGCAATTAAACGAAGTGATGAATATTCATTAGCAAATATACCTATGTTACCATCTGTTAAAGGATTTAAACGTACTAGAATAAGTATGTTTATATGGTTAGTCTTTTTACTTCCGCTACCATTTCTTTTATCAAGTCTAGGGACAACATTTGTAGTATTAGTGACATTGCTTAATTTAGGTTGGCTTTATGTTGGTTTAACTTCTTTTAAGAAAGCGACAGATCAAACTAAATGGGCAACAAAAATGTTTATTTACTCCCTAAATTATTTAGTAGTATTTTTCGTTTTAGTTGTTGTTATCTCACTGATAAAAATGATTTAAAATATACAAATTTAATAAGGATGAAACATATGAATTTACCAATTCTACCGACGATTAGTACAAGTTGTATTGTGATTAGTGCTATCTTTGTTGCCATTGGATGGTGGCAAATCTGGCATAGAGATATAGACAAGCACAAGAAAACAATGTTATGGGCAGCAATCTTTGCATTAACTTTCTTTATTATCTATGCATCAAGAACTATATTTATAGGTAATACAGATTTCGGGGGACCAGACTCAGTTAGAACGTATTATAAAATTTTCTTAATTTTCCACATTAATTTAGCTACAATTGGGGGCGTTCTAGGGCTAATTCAAATTATTACAGCATATAAAGATAAATTTAAATGGCATAGAAAAGCAGGTCCAATTGCATCAGTTATATGGTTCTTTACAGCTATCACTGGTGTAGCAGTTTACTTACTTTTATATGTATTTTACCCAGGTGGAGAAACGACTTCACTAATTAAAGCAACATTGGGATTATAATCGAATTTAGTGTAACAACTTAAATACAAATTGATTGAGACTAAGACATCATTGTCTTAGTCTTTTTTGTAACATCAATATCAATTTATTTGTAAAAGGGTGACTTGGTAAAAGTAGTCTTGCTAAGTAGGATGTCTTGATTAGTAAAATAGTTATTTTGTACAATAGATATAATTCAAAATAGGTGGGTGAAAGATGGCAAAATTAATAATTAAAGTTTTAGGTGTAATATTTTTAATATTATTTCTTATATATTTATTTTACTCACCTAGACTTAAATTTGATGTATTAGAAAATCCAAATAAAACTGTTTCAACTAATCATTCAGAACAAGCGCCTAAGACACATAACACCAGTGAAAATCCATCACCAAAAGAGGGTGTAGGTACTTGGATTAGTAAAGATATAGATGATTTAACTGATAAATTCGGTCAAGCAAGTCGTACATATCCATTTAAAGGGCACTATATGAATTACGTATTCAAAAAAGATGAACAATATTACATTGTTTCAACTAAAGAGGATAAAATAAAATCAGTTTATGTAACGGGAAGTAAAGCTAATGTTTCCCCTTTAAAAATTAATGAGAGTGCATCACATATTTTTGAAAATACAAGTATTAACCCGGATCCTTCTATTAAAGTGAATGGTCAAAGTTATAATTTCGAATTATCTGATGAAGATATAAAAACACAAACATTGATTAAATATGGAAATGTTTATGCACAGGTTTATGTGGATCAGCAATCAAATCAAATTATGGGGATTCGCTTTCTTGATAAAGAGGCACTAGCATTTCTTAAACCATATCCTTTAGCTAATGAATCTGATGACAACTATAATGAAGAAGATTTTGATAAAGTTAAGAAAGATAATCTTCCTTATGAACAAAATCCTAATCAATTAATGACGCTATATGAAATTACGAATGAGATGAGAAAGTTAAAAAATATTAAACCACTAAAAGTCAATTCAGATATAGCTCACATTGCATCAGTAAACTTATATGAGGCAACAGGTTCTAATGAAGTTGAATTTACTGAGGATGCTTTGAAAAGCCAATTAAGCAACGAAAACATTTCATTCATTTCTACAAGCCAAAATGTCGGATATGATTTTGATGATGTACCGACACTAATTCACAGTTGGATGAATTCTGATATGCACCGTTCTAGAATGTTGAATACTAAATATGAGGAAATGGGTGGAGAAGTTATGAAAGATTATTATTCACTTATTTTTCTAGAAAAATAATCTATTAATGGAAGGGGGAACCATACATTGTATACAGAAGAAACAATGTCAATTCTTGATGATATAGAAGGACTATCGGATATGATTGTTCAATCTGAACTTTATCATGATTTTCGCGCAGCACAAGAGATGCTAAACAATGATGATGAAGCACATCTTATGTATCAGGCTTTTTTGAAATCTAAAGTTGCTTATGATGAAGTTATGCGTTTTGGGAAATATCATCCTGATTATCAAAAGGTTATGTTAGAAACAAGAAGACGTAAAAGAGCTTATGAAATGTTACCAGTCGTCATGGATTACAAATCTAAAGAGGTAGCTCTACAAAATTTAATTGATGAAGTAGTAAGTAAAATAGCATTTTCAGTTTCGGAAAATGTCAAAATTGAAGCGGGAAATCCATTCTTTAAAACAGGTCATGATGGATGTGCGACAGGTGGTACTTGTAATTGTAGTTTGTCATAAAAAAAGGAGAAAGAAATCATATTGCATTTGATTTCTTTCTCCTTTTACTTTATAGTGCGTTTATTTCTCAATGTTGAGACTTAATTTGAATTGTTTACCTAAATCTGGGCGATCTGTTACTAATGTATGAACACCTTTATGATATAAATCGGTCATTAGGTCAATGCTATTAATTCCGTAAAATCCAGGCACTATATTTAATAAGTTTAACCATTGTATAAAACGTTTAGAAGTCAATGGAATAACTTTAAATTGGATAGGCATTTGAAATGTATCAGCAACGGGTTGATACTTATTTCCTAATCCTAAATTAAATTTGATAAATCCTTCTGCAACTTCTTTTTGACTTGCTCCAATAGCAACTTGTCCTTTACTTATTTCTCTAAAGCGATCATTTTGTTCTTTGTAAAAGCTAGTTACTAATACGCGATTTTGTGCCTGATTATTAATAATATCTTCATACATTTTTGTTGGCGCAACTGTTCCTTCATAACTATCTGGTGCATCTTTTAAATCAACATTAATATACATATTAGGATACATTTTTAAAAGCTCATCAAAAGTTAATATTTTTGCTTCATCATGACCACGATATGGAAATTGGCCATTAATATCTTTAAAGTGATAACCAGCATCTAAACGCTTTAATTCTGAAATTCTATGATCACTTACCTTGCCTGAACCATTTGTAGTACGATCTACAGTAGCATCGTGAAAGACAATTAGTTTTTCATCTTTAGTAAGTCGAACATCAGTTTCAAAACCATCTAAGTTGTAAGCGACGGCATTATCGAATGCCAATTGGGTTTGCTCAGGTCTGACTGCCATGCCACCTCTATGTGCAAAAATGTATGGTGCTTTACCATTAAAGAATTTAGGGATTTCTTTAGTTTTATTTACCTTATTACCTTTATTTATAAAAAATAAACTACCCAAAAAACTAACGCTCGCTAAGCTCAAATTAAGAACCCATCGTTTTTTGATCGTCATTTATATTGCCTCCTTGTTATTATTGAATTAAGCGTACCAAACTTCACACCAACGAAAAAGTAAATAGCTATTTGATGCACAGGGATACAGTTCATGGGATTAAAGGATTTTATAATATAAATAGTCGTGGTATAGTTATTATGCATAATAAATGGAGTGTGTATAGTATGGAATTAATTCCAAGAGTGAGTTTAATTGTTTATTTAAAACATATTAAGCATGAGCGTCAAATTAGAAAGTATGGACATATTATTTATACGAATAAGCAACGTAAATATGTTGTATTGTATGTTAATGAAAATGACGCAGATGCAATTGTTCATAAATTAATGAAACTAAAATACGTTGTGGATATAGACGGATCACCTTATAAATATTTGAAAAAAACTTATGAAAAAGAAAAACATGAAATTCTATAATTTTATTGCATGGGTGGAATCCAATTTTGTAGTCGTAATACACTTATCAAATACTTAAAGTATTGGTCTAACGTGTGGAACGCTTCTGGTGGTTGTACATCTATACCGAATATAGGTACATTATATTGATTTGCTTGATTATTAATGAGTTCAAATTTTTTATTACTGTCAGGATATGGATATTTAAGCGCATCAAGCATGATGTACATAGCTTGGAAATGATTACCTGAAGTTGGATTCATAATCATTGCAACTGAAGAAAGTTGTTTTGAAGATTGTGGTGTATGAAAGTATACAATTTTATTTATCCGGAGATGGTTGTATTCTATTAAGGTATTAAATTCAAATAGGTCTGTTAATCCTTCTCCCAATACGATAAATGACTGTTTCATAATATAATCCTTCTCCTTTTTACAACAAATTATAATAAATAACCTAGAGAAATGGAAGTGTAAGTCAAGATGAGAGTTATTGCTGGAAAACATAAAAGTAAAGCCTTAGAAAGTTTAGAAGGTCGTAATACACGTCCAACTATGGATAAAGTGAAAGAAGGTATATTTAATAGCTTACAAGAAGTACATGGTTTAGGTTTAGACTTATTCGCTGGAAGTGGCGCATTAGGTATTGAAGCCTTATCTCGTGGTATGGAAAAAGTCATATTTGTAGATCAAAATTTTAAAGCTGTTAAAGTGATACAAGCTAATTTAAATCAATTAGACCTACGTGATCAATCTGAAGTTTATAAAAATAATGCTGATCGTGCATTGAAAGCTTTAAAAAAGAGAGAGATTCAATTTGACTATATTTTTCTTGACCCTCCATATAATAAAGGTTTGATTGATAAAGCTTTAGAGCAAATTGCAGAGTTTAATTTATTGAAAGAAAATGGTATCATCATTTGTGAGTTTAGCAATCATGAGCAAATCAACACAAATGGATTTAAAGTGATTAAACAATATCACTATGGTCTTACTGATACTTTGTTACTAGAAAAAGGAGAACAAAATGGCTAAAACGAAGGCGGTCATTCCTGGTAGTTTTGATCCTATTACATATGGACACATCGATATCATCGAAAGAAGTGCAGGGCGCTTTGATGAATTACATATTTGTGTGTTAAAGAATAGTAATAAAACTGGGACGTTTAATATTGACGAGCGAATGACATTAATTGAAGAATCTGTAAAACATTTATCAAATGTTGAAGTACATAATTATAACGGTTTGTTAGTAGATTTTTGTGACAAAATTGGTGCTCAAACAATCATTAGAGGCTTGAGAGCAGTCAGTGATTTTGAGTATGAATTGAGACTAACATCAATGAATAAAAAACTAAATAATAATGTAGAAACGATGTATATGATGACTAGTACAAACTATTCTTTTATTAGTTCGAGCGTCGTAAAAGAAGTGGCGCAATATAAAGCTGATATATCAGATTTTGTACCTCCAAATGTTGAGAAAGCATTAAAAGAAAAATTTAAAAAGTAATAGATGAGGTTAAAATAATTCCAATCAAAACTGTACGAGGCAAATTTAATTTATATAGGTCTACATTTATTCCGCATTAGCCGACTAGGACTGAGAAAGAGCTTTAAATTAAGCATTTCTCAGTCCTAGTTCTTTTTATTAATTATTACAGGTGTATTAAAATCATTAGCTCTTTGACCAGATATTAAATTATAAATATGAGTTGCTTTAATTTCATTTTTAAATAAAGAGGCAGTTTCCTTGTTAATATTTGTAACAAAATAGCGATTAGGGAATTGTTTTTTTAAGTACTTTAAATACTGTTGCCCTCTTTGATTCATGCCTAGAATTCGCACTCCCAGAATTTCATCATCAAAATCACTTTTGTTAATGTTTAGTAATATTTGCATCAGAACGCGCTGTATATGCGTGTATGTGAAACGTTTAGTTTTAATTAAAGACATAAACGTGTCGAAATCTTGCGCATTTTGAATGTTTGATTTGAGACGATGTTCAAAGCCCTCAGACATGGTATAAATGTGTGATAATTCTTCAGAGGAACGACTTAAAATATTATATTTAATAAAATTAAACGTTTGCTTCTTCAAAAGGTGTGGCGTTTCATATAAATACTTTATATCTGTTGGTACGACATCTTTCCAGGTGTTTTCTTTATTTAATAAAGCGTGTCTAATAGCTGAGCCACTTGCGAAACTGTCATGTTTAATCTCTTGATCGTGATGTGCGGTAGATTGACGTTGAATAGCGATTCTTCTTATAGTTGGAGCTATATTGCTAATGGCTTTTATGTATGCTACACCTAATATATTGTTAGGAGAGCGTAACACTTGTTGATCATCAATTAGGTCATGTACAATTTTAGCGTAACTGTTCCCTTGTTTAATTAAGTCTTGAAAATATGACGATTGTTCAAGCGAGTTAATATTAGATGCTACGTTTTCAAGACGTGAAATGTCATTGATTTCACTGCCAAATGCAATAGTATCAATATCTAAATAGTGAGCTACTTTAATTGCAAAAGTTGCAAAATAATCACTCGATGACAGACTAGCAATCGCTGGAAGTTCAACAACTAAATCAACGCCTGACAAAGCCATCTTTGTTCTCAAGAATTTATTATAAATTGCTGGCTCGCCACGCATGACGAAATTGCCACTCATAATTGCAATACTTATTTCCGCGTCGGACTGTAACTTAGATTGTTGAGCGTGATATAAGTGGCCATTATGAAATGGATTATATTCTGTGATTAGTCCAACACTTTTCATTTGCAATTCATCCTTTCGATATTCATTATTAGTATTGTAACAGATGAAAGTATGTTAAGAAAAAATCTTGACAACTTATACTTGTAAAGTTAAAATAAATTTTGTGTTTGTTAGAGGTGAAGCCATATGAAATGGTCAATAACGCAATTAAGAAAATATCAAGGTAAGCCATTTGAATTCAATCAAACGGCAAATTTTGAACATTTAATAGAACCTTTAGGCTTGATTGATTTATCAGACATCAATGTTGAAGGTGAATTAACCGTTAAAGCCAATGAAGTTATTGCAGATATTCATTTAACTGGAACATATACAATGCCTTGTGCACGTACGCTTGTACCTGTAGAAGTTCCTTTAGATGTAAGAACATCTGAAATATTTGATTTGGAAGGTTATGATAGTTATACCGATGAAGAAGTAGAAGAGGATGAACACTATCATCTAGCTACTGATGGTATGATTAATATTCGAGACATTGCTGAAGAATTGGTAATCATTGAGAAACCGATGAGAGCTTTCTCTGAGAATAGCAATCAGATGCTTACAGAAGGTAATGGTTGGGAAGTTATTGACGAAGATCAAATGATTGAACTTGAAAAAGAAAAAGACAATGATGATTCCCAAACGCAACAAGTTGATCCTAGGCTTCAAAAATTACAACAATTATACGATAAAGAGTAATAGCAGGTTGTTTTAAATTATTGTATAATGATTTAATGACCTAACACTTAAGATATGTGTTTAATATTAAGGAGGATATATCATGGCAGTACCAAAAAGAAGAACGTCTAAAACTAGAAAAAACAAACGTCGTACTCACTTCAAAATTTCAGTACCTGGTATGACTGAATGCCCAAGTTGTGGAGAATACAAATTATCTCACCGCGTATGTAAAAACTGTGGTTCTTACAACGGTGAAGAAGTCGTTTCTAAATAATCGACTTAATGATTTTAGTGAAGCATGGACAATTTAATTTTGTTCGATGCTTCTTTTTTTATCAATAATCAAATTTTATAATAATCGACGATAAAAATGGTTATACATATAATGTTTAAGTTTCCATTATGATCGATTTAGTTATGTTAATATAAATTAGTAAACACCATCAATAATAGCTACTATAAAATGGAGAACTATATGGAACAAATTACGTCAGCACAAAACAGTAAGATAAAAAATGCGAATAAATTAAAGAAAAAGCGAGATCGTGATAAAACTGGACAAGCATTGATTGAAGGTATTCATTTAATCGAAGAAGCTTACCAAAGCGGCATTGTCATTAAGCAACTATTTGTAATTGAACCAAATAGAACAGATGAAGCGCTTAAGGATTATGCTGAAGAGACATTTGAAATTAATATGAAAGTTGCAGAATCATTGTCAGGTACGATAACACCTCAAGGTTTTTTTGCTGTAATTGAAAAGCCTAAATATGATGTTACGCAAGCCAAACAAGTATTATTAATCGATCGCATTCAAGATCCGGGTAATCTAGGCACATTAATTCGTACTTCTGATGCAGCGGGAATAGATTTGATTGTAATGGAAAAAGGTACAGCCGATCCATATCAAGACAAGGTTTTACGAGCAAGTCAAGGTAGTGTATTTCATATTCCGGTTATTACCGCAGATTTGAAAACATTTATCGCTGATTTTAATGGACCAGTTTATGGTACTGCGCTTGAGAATGCGCAACCATATAAGGAGGTAGCATCTCAAGATATATTTGCCTTATTACTAGGTAATGAAGGTGAAGGTGTGAACAAAGCATTATTAAATGAAACATCACAAAATTTAACAATACCAATTTACGGCAAGGCGGAAAGCTTAAATGTAGCTATTGCTGGAAGTATTTTACTTTATCATTTGAAAGGTTGACCTTGAGAAATAAAATCGGCTATACTTAGATGTACACAATAATCAATGTAAATTAATAACTTAAGTTATAAAAATTGAAAATATAACCGATAAAAAGACCTTAACTGATATAAAGTGTTGTACAGGGAGAGTAAACATGACTGCAATTTACTCCAACATGTATTAGTTTCTTTCATCTTTTTGGTTACTTAAAGAAATTTAGGTCGGAGTACGTCTTCGTTACCAACGATTACAAGTGTATGCATATGCATAAATTTGGGTGGTACCACGGAAAGACTTTCGTCCCAGTTTTGGGATGGAAGTCTTTTTTTATGAAAAAATGTTAACAATAAATAGTGAATATAATGTGAGAGGTGTAAGTCAATGACTCAAAACGATTCAATGGCAGAATTAAAACAACAAGCACTTGTTGATATTAATGAAGCTCAAAATGAACGCGAATTACAAGATGTTAAAGTTAAATACTTAGGTAAAAAAGGCTCAGTAAGTGGATTAATGAAAAATATGAAAGATTTACCTAATGAAGAAAAGCCAGCATATGGTCAAAAAGTAAATGAACTACGTCAAACAATTCAAAAAGAATTAGATGAGAAGCAAGAATTGTTAAAAAACGAAAAATTAAATCAACAATTAGCAGAAGAAACAATCGATGTAACATTGCCAAGTCGACAAATTAGTATAGGTTCTAAACATCCTTTAACACGAACAGTTGAAGAAATTGAAGATTTATTCTTAGGTCTAGGTTACGAAATTGTTGATGGCTATGAAGTAGAACAAGATTATTATAATTTTGAAGCTTTAAATTTACCTAAATCCCATCCGGCACGTGATATGCAAGATAGTTTTTATATTACTGATGAAATCTTAATGCGTACACACACATCTCCAGTACAAGCACGCACAATGGAAAAACGCAATGGACAAGGACCAGTTAAAATTATTTGTCCTGGTAAAGTTTATCGCCGTGATTCAGATGATGCGACACATAGTCACCAGTTCACACAAATTGAAGGACTAGTTGTTGATAAAAACATTAAAATGAGTGATTTAAAAGGAACATTAGAATTAGTGGCGAAAAAATTATTCGGTGCAGACCGTGAAATTCGATTACGTCCTAGTTACTTCCCGTTCACTGAACCTTCTGTAGAAGTGGACGTATCATGTTTCAAATGTAAAGGTAAAGGCTGTAACGTATGTAAACATACAGGATGGATTGAAATTTTAGGTGCGGGTATGGTACACCCGAATGTACTTGAAATGGCTGGATTCGATTCAAATGAGTATTCTGGTTTCGCATTTGGTATGGGTCCTGACCGTATCGCGATGTTGAAATATGGTATTGAAGATATTCGTCATTTCTATACAAATGATGTTCGATTCCTTGAACAATTTAAAGCTGTTGAAGATAGAGGTGAAGCATAATGTTGATTTCTAATGAATGGTTAAAAGATTACGTAGATGCAGGGGTTAAGGTTGAAGATTTAGCAGAACGTATTACCCGTACAGGTATTGAAGTAGATGACATGATAGATTATACAAAAGATGTTAAAAATCTAGTGGTCGGCTATATTCAATCAAAAGAAAAGCATCCTGATGCAGATAAATTAAATATTTGCCAAGTAGACATTGGTGAGGAAGAACCTGTTCAAATCGTTTGCGGTGCACCCAATGTAGATGCTGGTCAACACGTCATTGTTGCGAAAGTTGGTGGTCGCTTACCAGGAGGCATTAAAATTAAACGTGCTAAATTACGTGGTGAGCGTTCAGAAGGTATGATTTGTTCATTACAAGAAATTGGTATTTCAAGTAATGTGGTACCTAAAGCATATGAAAATGGTATTTTTGTCTTTCCGACAGAAGTTGAGCCAGGAACGGATGCATTAACAGCACTATATTTAAATGATCAAGTGATGGAATTTGATTTAACACCTAACCGTGCCGATGCATTAAGTATGGTAGGTACAGCTTATGAAGTAGCTGCGTTGTATCAAACTGAAATGACGAAACCAACTACTAAAAGTAATGAAATTTCAGAATCTGCAACAAATGAATTATCAGTAACAATCAATAATCCTGAAAAAGTCCCTTATTATAGTGCGCGTGTTGTTAAAAACATAAGTATAGAACCATCTCCAATTTGGATGCAAGCACGTTTAATAAAAGCAGGTATACGACCAATTAATAATGTTGTAGATATTTCAAACTATGTTTTATTAGAATATGGTCAACCGTTACACATGTTTGATCAAAATCATATCGGCTCTAAAGACATTGTTGTACGACAAGCGAAAGATGAAGAGACAATGACTACATTAGACAATAATGAGCGCAAGCTAGTAGATACTGATATCGTTATTTCTAATGGTAAAGAACCTATTGCATTAGCTGGCGTAATGGGTGGCGACTTTTCAGAAGTAACTGAACAAACTACCAACGTAGTAATAGAAGGTGCAATATTCGACCCAGTATCAATTCGTCACACTTCACGTCGTTTAAACTTACGTAGTGAAGCCTCTAGTCGTTTTGAAAAAGGTATCGCAACAGAATTTGTTGACGAAGCGGTTGACAGAGCATGTTACTTATTACAAGAGTTAGCTTCTGGTGAAGTACTACAAGATAGAGTATCTTCAGGAGATTTAGGATCATTTGTGACACCAATCGATATTACAGCTGAAAAGGTAAATAAAACAATTGGTTTTAATTTGTCTAATGACGAAATTCAAGCTATCTTTAGACAATTAGGTTTCGAAACAACATTAAAAGGCGAAACATTAACGGTCAATGTGCCTTCACGTCGTAAAGATATTACTATTAAAGAAGACTTAATTGAAGAAGTCGCGCGTATTTATGGTTACGATGAAATCCCTTCAACATTACCAGTATTTGGCGAAGTAACAAGTGGAGAATTAACGGATCGTCAACATAAAACACGTACCGTTAAAGAAACGCTAGAAGGTGCTGGATTGAACCAAGCAATCACATATTCATTAGTTTCTAAAGATCATGCTAAGGACTTCGCACTTCAAGAACGTTCAACAATCAGTTTATTAATGCCTATGAGTGAAGCACATGCTACTTTACGTCAGAGTTTATTACCACATTTAATTGAAGCAACTGCATATAATGTAGCTCGTAAAAATAAAGATGTTAGATTATATGAAGTTGGTCGTGTATTCTTTGGCAATGGTGAAGGCGAACTTCCGGATGAAGTTGAATATTTAAGTGGTATTTTAACTGGAGAATATGTTGTTAATGCTTGGCAAGGTAAAAAGGAAGAAATTGACTTCTTTATCGCTAAAGGTGTTGTAGACCGAGTTGCGGAAAAATTAAATTTAGAATTTAGTTATAAAGCTGGAAAAATTGAAGGTTTACATCCAGGACGTACAGCGATTGTATCTTTAGAAGGGCAAGACATTGGTTTCATTGGTGAATTACACCCACAAGTTGCAGCAGATAATGATTTAAAACGCACGTATGTGTTTGAATTAAATTATGATGCAATGATGCAAGTAGCGGTTGGATATATTAATTATAAACAAATTCCTAAATTCCCTGGTGTGACAAGAGATATTGCATTAGAAGTTAATCATGATGTACCTTCTTCTGAATTGAAACAAATTATTCATAATAATGGTGAAGACATCTTACAAAGTACATTAGTATTTGATGTTTATGAAGGTGAACATTTAGAAAAAGGCAAAAAATCAGTAGCAATCCGATTAAATTATTTAGACACAGAAGACACTTTAACTGATGAACGCGTATCTAAAATTCATGATAAGATTTTGGAAGCATTACAAGCTCAAGGTGCTACAATTAGATAATGAAGTAAAAGAGACGAATTCTGTATTAATGGAATTCGTCTCTTTATAAATTTATTTATATTTTTTAGTCACTAAATTTTGGGCTTTTTCTCTATTTTTAAAATGTTTTTTTGAGATCATATCTAACGTTTCTATTCCATGTTTATCAATAATTTGAGCAGCTATCAAATCTACTTTATTGCTAGCACCTTTAGGGATATCTTGTTTCATTTTATGTGATATATGATCCATATGTTTAACAAAGGCGTATCTTGAAATAATACTAGCAGCTGCGATTGCTAATGATTTAGATTCACCTTTCGTTTCAAATTTAGTTTTTTCTGGGTAGGGTAGTGAACTTAAAGCATAGCGTTGATAAACACCACGTACTGCAAATTGATCAATAACGATATAATTTAACTCATTGCAATTAATTTTTTGGGTGACGTTTTTGATAGCTTCATTATGTAGTACAGCTTTCATTTTAACTTGGGACCAACCAATAGCCTGTCTATCGTTATATTTTGGATTATCAAGCGTTAAAAGTGAATGAGGAATAAATGTAATCAATTGTTCAGCAAGTTCGATTATTTTTTGATCATTTAATTTTTTTGAATCATCCACACCAAGTGTTTTTAAAATTTTAACATTCTCCTTAGAAACATAAGCAGCACAAACAGTTAGAGGGCCGAAGTAGTCACCACTTCCTGCTTCATCACTTCCTATACAATTATAATGATTATAAGCTAATGTTTCACCTGAAGATTGGTTAGAAGATGATGAATTCTTGGAAGTAGTGGTATGATCTGGAAGTAATTGTTGGGCAACAGCTTCCGCATTTTTTCCTTGAAACATAACTTTGCCTGAATTATAAATATTTATCACAGATTGTTTGTATTTAGTTCTCGCTTTCATTCCTGGAGGTAATTGAGATGTTTCAAATGTAATTTGTTGTAAGAGATGTTGGATTTCTGATTCTGATAATTTATGAACGACATTTGCCATAGGCTAGTTGATCCTCACTTTTCAAAATATAATAAAACATAGATAAGCATAACATATTGAGGACGTTCATAAGAAAAGTTATGTAGTTCAAATTTACATTAATTAAAATGATTACGCGTTAGCTACTTACCAAACAACATATCCTAATGTATAATAAGTTGTGATATTCTACTACATAAATTGCGTAAAGTGCATACTAAATTGAAGTACAAGATGAGGTGGTTATTTATATGTAACCATTGATAGGCTTAAAGAATAAATAATGTCAGGAGTTATTGCTATGGGAGAATTTAGAAATCGAATCAATGTCACAATTAACGATCAGAATTATACTATCATTGGTGAAGACAGCCCCGAGCATATTCGTTACGTAGCACATTTAGTTGATGAAAAGTTAAAAGAAATGGGACGTAAATCAACAGGATTAGATACTACAAGAAAATCAATCCTAACAGCGGTTAATATTATGCATGAAAAGGTTAAATTAGAAGAAGAAAACCGCAAACTATTACAAGAAATTCAACAATTAAAACAACGAGAAGAATAGATGATTATTGATTTTACGATAGCTATTATTATTGTGTATGGTCTTATTATAGGGTATAGAAGAGGGGGATGGTTGAATAGTTTACATTTATTTTCAACGATAGTCTCATTAGTTATAGCACATCAATTTTATTATCGAATTAGTTCGCAGTTAATTGTATTTATACCTTTTCCAAAGACAATTGCATATGATATGAAGTATGCATTTCATTTTAATGATTTGCAGCAACGCTTTGATACAATTATTGCATTTTTACTAATTGCCTCACTTTGTAAGTTGATTTTATATCTTATAATAATTACTTTTGATAATATAGTGACGTATCGAATGATTAACCAAATCAGTAGACTATTTGGTAGTTTAATAAGTGTAGTGATGGCAGTTGTTGCGATACAGTTATCAATCTATGTGTTAGCATTGTATCCAATTGAGTGGTTACAACACAATTTACAACATGCGTACATAGGCAAACTTATCTTGTTTCATACACCATTTTTCTCGTCTTATATTTTAAATTTATAAAACAAAACTGATATAAGGTCAGGACAAGGCTTCTTTGTTAAATGTCCTGGTCTTCTTTTTATGGAGTGATTAGAATGACAAAAAAAGATGTAATTCAATTATTAGAAAAAATTGCTATATATATGGAATTAAATGGGGAAAATACGTTTAAAGTATCTGCGTATAGAAAAGCAGCTCAAAGCTTAGAAATTGATGAACGACCACTTGATGATATTAAAGATGTTACTGAATTAAAAGGTATTGGTAAAGGTGTAGGGGAAGTCATTGATGAATATCGTAAAACAGGTGAATCAAGTTATTTAAAAGAATTACAACAACTTGTTCCAGAAGGCTTGATTCCATTAATGAAGATTCAAGGATTAGGTAGTAAAAAAATAGCTAAATTATATAAAGAACTTAATATTACAGATAAAGAAAGTTTACAATTGGCTTGTGAAAGTGGAAAAGTGAGCGAACTAAGTGGTTTTGCTAAAAAAACTGAACAAAATATACTTGAAGCAGTTAAAGCTTTAGGAGCAAAAAAAGATAGCTATCCAATAGACACTATGCGAGGTTTAAATCGTATCATAATCGATTATTTAGAAACAATTGATAGTATTGAGAGATACTCAGAAGCAGGAAGCTTCCGTCGTTATAAAGAAATGAGTAAAGATTTGGATTATATTATTAGTACGAAGCATCCAGACGAAGTACAACAACAACTTTTAAATATACCTAATAAAGTTAAAGATGTTGCTGTTGGCCAAACGAAAGTTTCATTAGAGTTGACGTATGATGATGAGACTATTGGCGTAGATTTTCGCCTTATTGAGCCAGTTGCGTTCTATCACACATTACAACATTTTACAGGTTCTAAAGATCATAACATTCGTATAAGACAAATGGCTAAAGCGCAAAATGAAAAAATAAGTGAATATGGAATTGAACAGCAAGATGGCACTTTACTTCAGTTACAGAGTGAGGAAGAGATTTATCAACATTTCGGTAGTGAATGGATTGCACCCGCTTTACGTGAAGACGGTAGCGAATTTGATAAAGATTTAAGTGAAATTATTACTTTGGATGATATTAACGGAGATATTCATATGCATACCACATATAGTGATGGTGCTTTTTCTATTAGAGATATGATTGAAGCAAATATAAAAAAAGGCTATCAATTCATGGTGATTACTGACCATTCACAAAGCCTTAAAGTCGCAAATGGGTTACAAGTTGAACGTTTATTACGTCAAAATGAAGAAATTAAGAAGCTAAATGAAGAATATGCAGAAATAGATATCTTTTCAGGCACAGAGATGGATATTCTTCCTGATGGCTCGTTAGATTATGATGATGATGTGTTATCACAACTTGACTATGTTATAGCTGCGATTCACCAAAACTTTAATCAATCAGAAGAAGAGATTATGAAACGTTTGGAAAATGCATGTCGAAATCCATATGTACGACACATCGCTCATCCAACAGGACGTATTATCGGTCGTAGAGAAGGGTACAAACCGAATATCGATCGATTAATGAAGTTAGCAGAAGAAACAAATACAATAATGGAAATTAACGCAAATCCTAAGCGATTAGACTTAAATGCTGAAACAGTTAAAAAATATCCTAATGTAAAATTAACAATTAATACAGATGCTCATCATATTGATCATTTAGACTTTATGAAATATGGTGTAGCCACTGCTCAAAAAGGGTTTGTAAATAAAGATCGAGTAATTAACACAATGTCTCGTCAAGCGTTTAAGGATTTTGTTGGAAATAATAAAAAGTTGAAGAAATAGAGGGATTGTATGAGACAAAAAACATTAGACGTCTTAGAATTTGATAAAATCAAGTCATTTGTAGCTTCGGAAACAATAAGTGACTTGGGGCGTGAAAAAGTGTCTAAGATGTCTCCAGCCACTGATTTTGAAACAGTAGAATTTCAAATGAATGAGACAGATGAAATTTCACAAATTTATAATAAACATCGTTTGCCAAGTTTAAGTGGTTTAGCCAAAATTTCACCATTGATTCATCGTGCAAATATAGGTGGCGTATTAAATGTTACAGAGCTAAATTTAGTTAAACGTTTAATTCAAGTTCAAAATCAATTTAAGACATTTTATAATCAATTATTAGAAGAAGATGAACAAGTTGTTAAGTATCCAATTTTGAATGATAAAATGAACCAATTACCAATTTTATCGGATCTTTTCCAAGAGATAAATGAAAAATGTGAAACACACGATTTATATGATAGCGCAAGTTATGAATTGCAAGGTATACGAAGTAAAATTTCAAGTACAAACCAACGCATAAGACAAAATTTAGACCGTATCGTTAAAAGCCAATCCAATCAGAAGAAATTATCTGATGCTATTATAACGGTACGCAATGATCGTAATGTTATACCGGTTAAAGCTGAATATCGCCAAGATTTCAAAGGGATTGTTCATGATCAATCTGCCTCTGGACAAACGCTTTATATAGAACCATCATCGATTGTAGAAATGAATAATCAAATCAGTCGTTTACGAAATGATGAGGCAGTAGAACGTGAGCGAATTCTAACAGAATTAACAGGTATGGTTGCTGCCGAAGCAGATGGTTGCTTAATTGCTGAATCAGTCATGGGACAAATTGACTTTTTAACAGCTAAAGCACGATATGCACGCTCAATTAAAGGAACGAAACCTACGTTTTACAAAGATAGAACCGTTTATTTACCTAATGCATATCATCCACTATTAAATAAAGATACGGTTGTAGCTAATACAATTGAATTTGTTGATGATATTGAAACTGTCATAATTACAGGTCCAAATACGGGTGGTAAAACGGTTACATTAAAGACACTTGGATTAATTATTATTATGGCACAATCAGGATTGCTAATTCCGACATTAGATGGTAGTCAGTTAAGTGTCTTTGAAAATGTTTATTGTGATATAGGTGATGAGCAATCAATTGAACAATCACTATCCACTTTTTCTTCACATATGAAGAATATTGTGGAAATTTTGCAAGAGACAGATAAAAATAGTTTAGTTTTATTTGATGAATTAGGTGCAGGTACTGATCCAAGTGAAGGTGCAGCGTTGGCGATGAGTATCTTAGATCACGTTCGTGAAATAGGTTCATTAGTAATGGCTACAACACATTATCCAGAATTGAAAGCATATAGCTATAATCGTAAAGGTGTCATGAACGCTAGTGTTGAATTTGATGTTAATACGTTAAGTCCCACGTATAAATTGTTGATGGGTGTACCTGGTCGTTCTAATGCATTTGATATCTCCCGCAAATTAGGACTTAGCTTAGGTATTATTAATAAAGCTAAGACCATGATTGGGACAGATGAACAAGAAATTAATTCAATGATTGAATCTCTTGAAAAGAATTCAAAACGTGTTGATGAACAACGAATAGAGTTAGATAGACTTTTAAAAGAAGCCAAAATAACACATAACGATCTAGAGCAACAATACGAGCAGTATAAAAATTATGAGAAAAGATTGATGGATGAAGCTAAAGAAAAAGCAAATCAACGTGTTAAATCTGCTACTAAAGAAGCGGATTCAATCTTAAAAGAGTTAAGAACATTACGTGATCAAAAAGGTGCAGATGTCAAAGAACACGAACTTATTGATAAAAAGAAACAATTAGATGATCAATATGAAGAGAGATCAATAAAACAAGATGTACAAAAACAAAAATATGATGAAATACATGAAGGTGACGAGGTCAAAGTATTATCATATGGTCAAAAGGGCGAAGTATTAGAACTTGTAAATGAAGAAGAAGCAGTTGTTCAAATGGGTATTATTAAAATGAAATTACCTATTGAAGACCTTGAAAAAACTAAAAAGAAAAAAGAGAAACCAACTAAGATGGTAACTCGACAAAATCGTCAAACAATTAAAACTGAATTAGATTTACGAGGTTATCGTTATGAGGAAGCGGTTGGCGAATTAGATCAATATATTGACCAAGCTGTCTTGAGTAATTATGAGCAAGTTTATATTATTCATGGTAAAGGTACCGGTGCACTCCAAAAAGCCGTACAGAATCACTTGAAAAAACATAAAAGTGTTAAATCATATCGTGGTGGTATGCCAAGTGAAGGTGGTTTTGGTGTGACAGTAGCTGAACTTAAATAAGGCATAATAAAGTGTAAGCAGTGTTGTTGATTTTTTTAGAAAATAACGTACAATTAAGCCAGTGAAAATAAAATGAAATGAAATGAGTGAGATTCGACAATTATTGACAGACAGTTAATAAGTGAGCAATTGCAATGCACGTACTACTAAAGTCTGTTATAATTTGCTCATCATTCAAAATTTAAGGAGGATTGGCATTTATGGCAATCGTAAAAGTAACGGATTCAAACTTTGATGAAAATATTCAATCAGGCGTTAAATTAGTTGATTTCTGGGCAACTTGGTGTGGACCTTGTAAAATGATCGCACCAGTTTTAGAAGAATTAGCTGGAGATTATGATGGAAAAGCTGATATTTTAAAATTAGATGTTGATGAAAACCCATCAACAGCAGCTAAATTTGAAGTAATGAGTATCCCAACTTTAATCGTATTTAAAGACGGTGAACCAGTTGATAAAGTAGTAGGTTTCCAACCTAAAGAAAACTTAGCTGAAGTATTAGATAAACATCTTTAAGAATAATTTGAACGTATATGAGACTGGGGCATTACATAGAATGTAATAGCTCCGTCTTTTTTATGTGTAGTTAATTTTATGGGAAGGAGGATAAATGTTGTCAGACTACAAAGAGAAAATTAAAAATAAATTAAGTGTAGTTCCATTTGAACCGGGTTGTTACTTAATGAAAGATCGTAATGATCTAGTGATTTATGTCGGCAAAGCCAAGCGTTTAAGAAATAGATTACGTTCATACTTCACAGGTGCACATGATGCAAAAACTACTCGGTTGGTAGGAGAAATTCGAAATTTTGAATTTATAGTAACTTCAAGTGAAACTGAATCCTTGCTTTTAGAATTAAATTTAATTAAACAATATCAGCCTCGCTACAATATTCTATTAAAAGATGATAAAAGTTATCCATTTATAAAAATTACTAAAGAAAAGCATCCAAAGTTAATTGTTACGCGTACAGTTAAAAAAGGTACTGGAAAATATTTTGGACCATACCCTAATGCTTATTCAGCTCAAGAGACAAAAAAGTTATTAGACCGTATTTATCCTTTTAGAAAATGTGATAAAATGCCTGATAAATTATGTCTTTATTATCACATTGGACAGTGTATGGGACCATGTGTATATGATGTTGATCAACAAGTTTATGCACAAATGACTCGTGAAATAAGTGATTTTTTAAATGGTGAAGATAAAACTATACTTAAAAATTTAGAAGATCGTATGATGGATGCTAGTGAAAAATTAGACTTTGAACGTGCAAAAGAATATCGTGATTTAATACAACATATTCATAATTTAACTAAAAAACAAAAAATTATGTCATCTGATAATACGATTCGAGATGTGTTTGGTTATAGTGTCTCTAAAGGATGGATGTGCATTCAAGTCTTCTTTATTCGTCAAGGTAATTTGATACAAAGAGATGCTACAATGATTCCTTTACAACAGCAATCTGAAGAAGAAGAATTTTATACATTTATAGGTCAATTCTATAGTTTAAATCAGCATATATTACCCAAAGAAGTACATGTTCCTAAAAATTTAGATAAAGATATGATTCAATCTGTAGTAGGTACTAAAATTGTACAGCCAGCTCGTGGCGCAAAAAAAGAAATGGTAGATTTAGCAAACCATAATGCGGAAGTCGCTCTTGAAAATAAATTCGAGCTAATTGCTAGAGATGAATCACGTACGATAAAGGCAATAGAGGAGCTCGGTGAACGAATGGGTATACAAACACCTATTCGTATTGAAGCATTTGATAACTCAAACATACAAGGTGTAGACCCTGTGTCTGCTATGGTAACCTTTGTTGATGGAAAAGCAGATAAAAAAGGTTATAGAAAATATAAAATTAAAACAGTTGATGGACCTGATGACTACAAATCAATGAGAGAAGTTGTTCGTCGTAGATACACACGTGTTCTAAATGAAGGCTTACCGTTACCTGATTTGATTATAGTTGATGGTGGGAAAGGACATATGTCGGGTGTATTAGATGTTCTAGAGAATGAACTAGGACTGGATATTCCGGTCGCTGGATTAAGAAAAAATGATAAACACCAAACGTCAGAGTTACTTTATGGAACAAATGCAGAAGTTGTACCATTGAAGAAGAATAGTCAAGCATTCTATTTATTACATCGAATTCAAGATGAAGTACACCGTTTCGCAATTACATTCCATCGTCAAACACGTCAAAAAACAGGATTACAATCAGTATTGGACACTGTTGATGGAATTGGAAGCAAACGCAAGACAAGTTTGTTAAGAACATTTGGATCGATTAAGAAAATGAAGGAAGCGAGTGTAGCGGATTTGAAGAAAGCAGGACTTCCTGAAAAGGTTGCACTAAACTTGCAGCAAGCATTATCAAATGATTAATTAAAAAAAGGGCTATGAGAATTATTCTCATAGCCCAAAAACATATAAAAAATGTTACAATACAGTTAACAAAAAGTTTATTTTTTTAAGAAAGTATGGAAGCGTTTTCTGATTGAGAAACATTATCATTAAAGTGGTTTTATTAATGATTAATGTAATACTAACATTTCTCATTAAAACAAATATGATTTATTTACTTTTTTAAGTCCTACTTGTTTACATAGTTCTTAATAGAACCGATATTTATTGATTATTGTCACAATAATTTAACAATGAACAAGTACTAAATAAAATAGTAAATCATTATGATGTTTCTTGATTGTAAAGACTTTCTTATAAATAAACTATTTAAATCAATAGTTTTACAGGGGGGACTCCTTTTGGCAAAGTCTAAAAATGAATTCTACCTTAGACGTGTTCACTCGTTACTAGGTATTATTCCAATTGGTGCATTTTTAGTTGTTCATTTAATTGTGAATCATCAAGCAACACAAGGGGCAGAGGCTTTTAATAAGGCAGCTGGCTTTATGGAATCAATTCCATTTTTATTAGCAGTTGAATTTTTATTAATTTATATTCCAATTTTATATCACGGTTTGTATGGTATTCACATTGCATTTACAGCTAAAGAAAATATCGGTCATTATTCTTTATTTAGAAACTGGATGTTTGCATTACAAAGATTTTCAGGTATTGTGACATTCGTATTTATCTTCATGCATTTATGGCAAACTACAATTCAAAAATACTTCTTTGGTAAAGCAGTTGATTTTGAATTGATGCACAAAACACTTGAAAATCCAATTTGGGTTATCGTATATATCGTTTGTGTATTATGTGTTATTTTCCATTTCTCAAATGGTTTATGGTCATTCTTTGTAACATGGGGATTCTTACAATCTAAACAATCACAACGTGTATTCACTTGGATCTCTTTAATCGTATTCTTAGTTCTAGGATACATTGGAGTATCTGCAATTTTCGCATTTGTATAAAACACAATTTGTAATCATATATAGTACGTTGAATTTTAGATAAGTATTTATATCACGTACTTATCAAATGAGCTTAAGCAATTACGTTAAGCTATCGATATATTTTAGGGGAGTGACTTTTCTATGGCAGAGAAAAAAATTATTGTTGTCGGTGGAGGACTTGCCGGTCTGATGTCAACAATTAAAGCTGCAGAACAAGGTGCGCATGTAGATTTATTCTCAATTGTACCTGTTAAACGTTCGCACTCTGTTTGTGCCCAAGGTGGTATTAACGGTGCGGTAAATACCAAAGGTGAAGGGGATTCTCCTTGGATTCACTTTGATGATACAGTTTATGGTGGGGACTTCTTAGCAAACCAACCACCTGTTAAAGCTATGGCTGAAGCTGCTCCATCAATCATTCATTTATTGGACCGTATGGGCGTTATGTTTAGTAGAACAAAAGAAGGGCTATTAGACTTTAGACGTTTCGGTGGTACGCTTTATCACAGAACTGCTTTTGCAGGTGCAACTACTGGTCAACAATTATTATACGCGCTTGATGAACAAGTACGTTCATTTGAAGTAGATGGATTAGTAACTAAGTATGAAGGTTGGGAATTCCTAGGAATTGTCAAAGATGAGGACAATGCTGCAAGAGGCATCGTAGCTCAAAATATGACAACTTCTGAAATTAAATCATTTGGTTCAGATGCCGTTATTATGGCAACTGGTGGACCTGGTATCATTTTCGGTAAAACAACAAACTCAATGATTAATACAGGTTCAGCGGCATCAATTGCATACCAACAAGGTGCTAAATATGCAAATGGTGAATTTATTCAAATTCACCCAACAGCTATTCCTGGTGATGATAAATTACGCCTAATGAGTGAATCAGCACGTGGTGAAGGTGGTCGTATTTGGACATACAAAGACGGTAAACCTTGGTACTTCTTAGAAGAGAAATATCCTGATTATGGTAACTTAGTACCTCGTGATATTGCAACGCGTGAAATCTTTGATGTTTGTATCAATCAGAAATTAGGTATAAACGGGGAAAACATGGTTTACCTTGATTTATCTCATAAAGATCCACACGAATTAGATGTTAAACTTGGTGGTATTATTGAAATTTATGAGAAATTTACGGGTGATGACCCACGTAAAGTTCCAATGAAAATTTTCCCTGCCGTTCACTATTCAATGGGTGGCTTATACGTAGACTATGATCAAATGACTAATATTAAAGGATTATTTGCAGCTGGGGAATGTGATTTCTCTCAACATGGTGGTAACCGATTAGGTGCCAACTCATTATTATCTGCAATCTACGGTGGTACTGTAGCTGGTCCTAATGCAATAAAATATGTTGAGAATGTAGAAACAACATATACTGAATTAGATGACAGCATTTATCAAAAACGTGTCGATGAAGAGCAAGAACGCTTTGATAAATTATTAAATATGCGTGGAACTGAAAATGCATATAAACTTCACCGTGAACTTGGTGAAATTATGACAGCGAACGTAACAGTTGTTCGTGAAAACGATAAATTATTAGAAACAGATAAAAAAATCGTTGAATTAATGAAACGTTATGAAAATATTGATATGGAAGATACACAAACTTGGAGTAACCAAGCTGTATTCTTCACTCGTCAATTGTGGAATATGTTAGTTTTAGCACGTGTAATTACAATTGGGGCTTACAATCGTAACGAATCTCGTGGCGCACATTACAAACCAGAATTCCCTGACCGTAATGATGATGAATGGTTAAAAACAACATTAGCTGAATATCAAGGTAGAGAAGAAGCGCCTAAATTCACTTATGAACCAGTTGATGTAAGTTTAATTCCACCACGTAAACGTGACTATACAAGTAAGTCTAAAGGAGGTAAAAAATAATGGCTGACAATCAATCAGTAAAAGACACTCCCGAAGAACTTCGCCAAAACGATAATAATACAAATGAAAAAGAGCAAAAAGAACCAAAACAAAAATCAATCAAGTTGATTATCAAACGACAAGATAATCAAGATTCTAAACCGTATGAAGAAACGTTTGAAATTCCTTATAAAGAAAATATGAACGTAATCGCATGTTTAATGGAAATCAGACGTAATCCAGTAAATAATAAAGGTGAAAAAACAACACCTGTTACATGGGATATGAACTGTTTAGAAGAAGTTTGTGGTGCTTGTTCAATGGTCATCAATGGACGTGCTAGACAATCATGCTCAGCAATTGTTGATCAATTAGAACAACCTATACGTCTTGAACCAATGAGTACTTTCCCTGTTATTCGTGACTTACAAGTGGATCGTACTAGAATGTTTGATAACTTAAAACGTATGAAAGCTTGGATTCCTATTGATGGTACGTATGATTTAGGACCAGGACCACGTATGCCTGAGAAAAAACGTCAAACAGCTTATGAGTTATCTAAATGTATGACGTGTGGTGTTTGTTTAGAAGTTTGTCCTAATGTTACTCAAAATAATAAATTCGTTGGTGCTCAGGCAATTTCTCAAGTTCGTTTATTCGACTTACATCCAACTGGTGCAATGACTAAAGACGAACGATTAGACGCTTTAATGAGTGCTGGCGGTTTGCAAGAATGTGGTAATTCTCAAAACTGTGTAAATGCTTGTCCGAAAGGTATTCCTTTGACAACTTCTATCGCAGCTATGAATAGAGAAACAACATTCCATATGTTTAAATCATTCTTCGGCTCAGACCACAAAGTAGATTAATATATACATTTAATTATAATTTGAAAAGTAGTTAATGATTCTTAATTGAATTGATTAACTACTTTTTTCTTTATAAAGCTTTTTAAGGTATGTATATGAATGCTTAATCGGATTAGTCAAACTCTTAGCATGTATATGATAAAATAAATGTATTATGTGTTATAAGGATGAATGAAGATGAACAAACCAATTGGTGTTATAGATTCAGGTGTAGGTGGTTTGACAGTTGCTAAAGAAATCATGCGTCAATTACCCAACGAAACAATTTACTATCTAGGGGATATTGCAAGATGTCCTTATGGTCCAAGACCTGGTGATGAAGTTAAACAATTTACTACTCAACTTGCTAATAAATTAATGCAATTTGATATTAAAATGCTTGTAATAGCTTGTAATACAGCTACCGCTGTAGCATTAGAACATTTGCAACAATTGCTGCCTATTCCAGTTATTGGAGTTATTGAGCCAGGGTCAAGAACAGCCATTATGACTACTAAAAATCAAAATGTTTTAATTTTAGGGACTGAAGGAACAATTAAATCTGAGGCGTATAGACATCATATTAAGCGCATTAACCCAAACGTACATGTTTATGGTGTAGCTTGCCCTGGGTTTGTTCCACTAGTTGAACAAATGCGCTACGATGACCCTACAATTACAAGTATTGTCATTCATCAAACGTTAAAACAGTGGAGAAATACTGATGCAGATACGATAATTTTAGGATGCACACACTATCCATTGTTATATAAGCCTATAAATGATTATTTTGGAGGAGAGAAAAAAGTTATTTCCTCTGGATTAGAAACAGCACGTGAAGTTAGTGCTTTATTAACTTTTAGTAATGAACATGCGAGTTATACACAACATCCAGAGCATAGATTCTTTGCTACTGGAGATACAGTACATATTAAAAATATCATTCTACAATGGTTAAAATTAGATGTTGAAGTTGAACGCATCAGTGTAGATGAATAATCAAGGAGGAATATGAATGACAGACATCGTAATTGCTACAAATAATAAAGGTAAAATTAATGATTTTAAATCAATTTTTCCCAATGACAATGTGATAGGTATATCAGAACTAATAAAAGACTTTGATGTAGAGGAAACGGGAACAACTTTTGAAGAGAATGCACGATTAAAGTCTGAAGAAGCTGCAAAAGTATTGAATAAACGTGTGATAGCAGATGATAGTGGATTAGAGGTATTTGCTCTAAATGGCGAACCTGGCGTTTATTCAGCTAGATATGCAGGATTAGATAAGAGTGATGATGCTAATATTGATAAATTATTAAAGAATTTAGATAGTATCGAAAATCGAGATGCACAATTTGTTTGCGTCATTAGTATGAGTGCACCTAATGAAACTACTCAAACTTTCAAAGGTACTGTTTCTGGAGTGATTACTACTGAAAGACAGGGCGAGCATGGTTTTGGTTATGATCCTATTTTCTATGTGCCTGAAAAAGGTAAAACTATGGCTCAACTTACAGCAACAGAAAAGAGTGAAATCAGTCATAGAGGTAATGCAATTAAAAAATTGAATGCTTATTTGGAGAGTGAAAAGTAATGACAAAGTGGCTTATCGTCAGTGACAATCATACAGAATCTGGTATTTTATATCACTTATATGAAGCGCATAAGGATGCTGATGTTTTATTACATTTAGGGGATTCAGAATTTGAATATAATGATACTGAACTAAGCCTATATAGAAGAGTAAAAGGGAATTGTGACTTTTATCCTGAATTTCCTAATGAAGAAGAAGTGGAAATTAAAGGTTTAAAGGCTTTATATACTCATGGACATTTGTATTCAGTAAATCAAACTCGTATGCATTTAGCACAAAAAGCTAAATCTCAGGGATGTCAATTTGCATTTTATGGTCATACTCATGTTGCAAAATATGAGCATTTAGATGGTGTACATGTCATAAATCCAGGCAGTATATCACAATCTCGCAGTGGTATTGAAGAAACGTTTGCCGAACTCATTATTGATGAAGTGAATGGTAGGGCTATTCTAAATTATAGAAATCGAGATAATCATATTATAGAAACGATTGAATTTGAACTTTGATATATAGACACTTAAGCATTTAATTAACTCCTAAGTGTTTATTCCAATACATATAATATTGGTTAATAGAATATTAATATTGAATGGAGTTTTTAAATTGAGAAGTGAAAAACTAACGTCTTTAACGTTTTATTTTGCAATAGTCATTTTGGTCATTTCAATAATTAATTTAATACTTACATTTAAAAACTAAATTTTTTAGGTAAAAAAGTTGTTGATCACGTGTCAAATACGTGTCAAAAATTTTTAAACTAACAACATAATAATATTATCTTAGAAACTCGTCATAACATGGCGGGTTTTTCTATTTTTGGTGCAGTTTAGCTTAGTTACAAGACAAAATAAAAAGAACGCCGTCATAACAGCGTTCTCAACCTAAAAATATATGTAATTTTTAGTTAATGACGTCCTGGGAGGGATACTATAAACCTTATAACGACGGGTTTCATGGGCTTTCGGGTCCCTAATGGGTCCCTAAAAATCACATTGCACTTATTATTTGTGTCGCTTTTTCATCTTCTTCTTTGTATGTTTCTTCAAGTAAATGTGAATAAACTTCAGTAGTAACTGATATATTTTTGTGTCCTAGTCTTTTCGAAATGTAATATATAGAAATGCCTTTGGCTAATAAATATGAACAGTGAGTGTGACGTAGTGCATGTGAAGTAATTTCTTTGATACCTAGATTTTTACAATATACTTTTAAACGTTTATTAACCGCATTGTTTGTTAGTTCGCCAAATACAGTTCCGTCAATTGTTCTAGGTAATTGATCAACAGACTTAATAATATGATTCATATCTTTTTGACTGATAGATACATAACGAGGGGAAGAATCTGTTTTATGCTCATCAATATATATTTCACTTTTAACTTGGTTAATATATTCACGTTTTAGATTCAAAGCACCACTTATGCGACAACCAGTACAAATCATAATGAATAGTACAAGTGATGATGCGTTGTCTTTAGTCATCAAATGCTGTTTTAACAATTCATAGTCTTTTAGGTTGATATACTTACTATCTTCACTTTTGTTTGGTTTACTAGCTCTATAACTCACTTTAAAAGTAGGGTTCTTTGCAATAAGTCCCTCGTATACTGCGTCGTCTAAAGATGTTCTAATATAACCGTTTAGCTTTCTAATAGATTCTTTAGAATGGTATTTTGAAAATTCATTGATGAAATCTTGATAGTGATATCGTGATAAATCTTTCAATTTCTTTTTGCCAATTGAATGATTGTTGATATGCTTTATAGCAGAAGTATAAGACTTGTAAGTTTTAGGTGTCACCGTCGATTTTTTAAACGTTTCGCACCAGGTTTTAAAATAGTCACATAGTGTTAAATCAGGTTCGTACTCAATACCTTGCTTTAACTCACTTAACTTATCTAACCCTGCAGAATTTGCCTCACGTTTGGTTCTGAAACCTTTCTTACGATATCGTTTGCCTTCATATTTAAATTCATATTGCCATTTTTTACCGTCATAACATCGTGTTTGCATGTTATCCCTCCTAAAAAGGTAAAAAAATAATAAGGGTAGGCGAACTACCCTGAAAATTAATTAATTGGTTCTACTTCGTCTAATATTTCTTCTTGTCTTTTTTCCATAGAGTTATATTCAGATTCACTAACTCCATCTTCATACATTTTATCGCTTAAATCGAAATATTCATCTTGAAGTTTTTGTTCTTTAGCTTCTTGTTTCTTATTCCATTCTATTTGCCCATTAACCCAATCTTCATGAGCCTTTTGTTCTGCAGGGGTTCTATAAACGCCATTATGGTCATAGTCATATCTTTGTTCATTTTGTTGATTGTTATTAGCTTGTTGTGTTTGTTGTTCCTGAGTTGTCGCTTGTTGTGTCTGCTGTTGTTCTTGTGTGTTAGTTTGCTGTTCTTGTGACTGTTCTTGGCTATTTTGATTCTCTTCATTTGAAGATTTTTCTTTATCTTCTTTCTTTTTATCTTTATCCTTTGACTTGTCTTTATCTTTATTAGGATCATTCGATTTTGTTTCTGATTTAGAATCAGAATCGTTGTTAGATGTGTCATCGTTACCACAAGCGCCTAATACTAATAAACTACTAAATAATAAAACTAAAAACTTTTTCATTTTACATTTCTCCTTAAAATAAAATTATATTAGAGCGCCGCTTGGGCGCTTATTAAAATAGTTTTTGACTTGCTACAACTCTACCAATTATTTTTACTTCGTCATTTTTGCCATACACTTGTGGGTAGTGGCTAGAATTATTTGATTCTGGAATTAATATAATTTGGTCGCCATTGTATCTAATACGTTTAATAGTAGCGTTATAACCATTAATCATAACGACACCTAATTGACCGTTTTCAACAACAGAATCTTTTTCTACTACAACGATATCGCCATCTTGGAAAATCTTATCCATGCTATCGCCAGACACTTTTAAACCAAATTCTTCTTTATCAGAATTAAATTTATTAGTAGCGAAGTATATGTAATCTATTAAATTTTCTTCACTATATATAGGTAAGCCAGCAGATACTTTTGAAACAACTGGAATCTTTTTGACTGGTAGGGTTTCTAGTTGAGGTTGTTCATGTTTTTGAAATAAATCTGTCGGAGTCACACCGAGAGCCTCACAATAGTTCATTATATCTATCTCGTCTATTCCTCGAGTCCCATTTTCATGAGATGAAATAGTATTTTGTTTGTATCCAGTCAACTTACTTAGATCATTTTGAGTTAGTTTTTTCTGTTTTCTTAGTTCTTTTATTCTTTTTCCTATCACATTTTTGCTCATTTGGTATCACTCCTTGAGATAAATATAACACATCTATAATAAGGAAACAATAAAAAATATTACAAAATGTGATAAAAAATGTTTGAAATGTATCACGAAACGTGATATAGTTTATATACAGTCATCGGAGGTGATAATAAATGACGGCGACAGATAAAAAGAAAATGCTTAAAGAAAAATATTTAAAACCTAAAACTAAATTGCGTAAACTTAGATTATCTGAAGAGTTTACCACAGAGTATGTAGCTAATTTGATAGGTTTACAACGTAGGCAGTATGAGCAGAAAGAACAAGGTAAATATCCTTTCAACGATTATGAAATGGAAATCTTAGCTAAAACTTTCGATGTTAGTGTCGAAGATATTTTTTTTAATTATTAATATCACGAAACGTGATATAGGAGGGTTGAAATGAACGAATTACAAAAAGTGAATGAAGAAGTAGTAATAGAAGAATTAGAAACATTGAAAGTAGTTTTAGAAAGAACGAAGCAACAACCAACTCCCCAACAGATTGAGGCTGCTGCGAAACTGGTTGAAGCTGTACGTGCTACAGCATTTAATTACTAGCGTGTAACATTACTTACTTGATTTTCATCTTTGCAAAGAATTGCATTCGTAACATTGTTCAAATTTATAAATTGATTTTTGTTTGCAAAGATAGTTGATTCATCAATGATTTCAGAATGAGTTACAGTAGTGTGTCTGCCATTAACGTATTTAATCACTACAGCATAATTATCATTTAATGAATCATTTATTGATTTAGCGTTCATAATTATCACCTCCACAGGTGATTATACCAAAACAATCGAACAAACAACTTAAGGGAGGAATGAACATGCAAGATTTAAAACCAATTAAAAAAGCAATCATTCTATATGCTGCTGTAACAGTTATAGAACAATTGCTTAATCGACCTAAGAGTCTTTCAGAGTTATCAAATGAAAAATTTGTTATACCTAAATGCTCAAAATCGGCTAATGATTCTGCTCGTCGTCTTGTAGAAGCAGCATCGCGGTATTGTAAGTGATAGATTGAGAATACTTTTTGTTTAGCTCATAAAGAGATAAATAGAAATTCATATCCTCGCTCATTTCAGGGTTGAATTCATAGAATTTTTGTTGAGTTTCTTTGAAATAGTCGCTTTCAACATTTAACTCTACTTCTAGGAATTCTTTCAACTCATCAAATTTTTAATCAAATAGATTTTTATCCATAAAATCACCTCCTCATAAGGAGTATAGCAGAAAGGAGTATAAACGATTGAACGAATTACAACAACAAGAATTTGATTATTCGTTAGTAGACAACGAAACGGCAACTAAATTAGAAAAATATGAAAAACAACTTAATAGAATTTACAACAGTTATTCGATAGAGGTTGGAGAAGTCTTATATAACGCTCATAAAGATTTATCTAATTACGGAGATGGAACTTTTATCAAGTGGGCTGAAAGTAAAGGGATAAAAAAAGCAAGTGTATATAACTATATAAACGCTTATAAGTTTGTCCAACGATTGGACAAACCAGAAGAAAAAGATACGTTTTTATCTCAACCTAAGACACTTCAATATGCAATGTCAAAACCATCTGCGAAAGAAAAAATTAATCAAGAAGTATTCAATGGCAATATTAAAACTTCTCAAGAGTATAAAGAAATGGAACGCAAAGCTAAAGAATACGAGCAACAACTCAAACGACGTGACGAACAAAACGCTCAACTTCAATCTCAAGTAGAACAAGCACAACGTTCCGAAGAGATTGCTAAGAAACAACTAGAGGATGCAGAGAGTAGAGAGCCAGAAGTGATTGAGAAGTATATGGAGCCAGAAGATTATCAAGAAACTAAAAATGCTCTAGCGCAATCAAGACACCAACAAAAACTCATTGAACAACGTAACGAAAAATTAGAAAAAGACATCAAAGAAATGGAACTACGCAGAGATGAAGTGAGTGAGAAATCACAGAAATATGATGAGTTGAATAAAGCTATCAATGATATGAACGCCAAATTGAATGACGGCCAACAAAGGTTAAAAGCTCAAAAAGAAATTTATGATTTGGTCAAAGGTAGTGAGAAAGTCATCAGGGAAGTAGCACCACTTTGTTATCTGGCTTTTTCAAAAGATATTATCGACAACGATTATGCAAGAAAACCTATTGAAAAAATTATCGAAGATTTAACTGATATGGCAAACAGATTAAGAAAACAATTAAAAAAAGGAGATGTTATAGATGTCTAATCAAGTAATGGAATTAAGAAGAAGCCAAATGGAAAACATGGTAACACAGGCAAATTCAATTTTACAAATGTACGACGAAATTGTGGAAACAAAAAACGAAATTAGAGAAACAAAAGCAGATATTGCTCATACAAAAGATGAACTTTTATCTTTATACAAAGAAATTAAAAAGGAATTTGAAGATTTCAAAAACACAGTACCTTTAACTGGGCCACAAGCAGATAGATTATACGCAGTTTGTACAAGAAAAGGTCACCAACTCACTAAACAATATTTTGGAGAAGAAGTGTCTCAAGAGTTGTATTCTAAAAAGTTTGGTCATCTTGTGAAAGGTGTTTACACAGCTATTAGAAAGAAATTTGAAGTTAATAAATACAATCAAGTAAAACGTGTGGAATGTGAAGTAGCTATTGCGTTTACAGAAAGTTTGGTTTTAAGCGATTTACCTAAAAATTATTTAAGACTTACAGACCATCAAATTGATGTTGCTGAAAGACATGGAGATTTCGGAATTTTAAAAAGACTCGCTTAACCCACAATCGAACAAACAAATTAAAGGAGGCAAAACATGAACATTTTATACAAAACAACCCTCCTCATCACAATGGCGGTTGTGACTTGGAAGGTTTGCAAAATTGAAATAAACACTAGGAAAACGACAATTAGTTACATCGATAAAAAAGATTTAAATACTAACCGTCATTTTGGGTTTTCTCGACATATTTTCTAGCGTGTTCAAACGCCATTAAATATACGGCAAACGCTTCGTCAAGCATTTCTTGTTCACTTTCGTAATTACTCGGTTTGAACTCTTGAGTGCTTAAATAAGCATTTGCAAACTGTTGAGGGTCGAAATATATCTTAGACATTTATGTCACCTCACTTTCATTTGAAGATAACCAAATTATACACGAAAGGAGTATCTAAGATGACGCAAACTTTAAACGTAACTGTTCCAATACCGGACACACATGTTCTTGTTTCTAAAGATGAATATGAAGAGTTAATAAATTATTCATTAGATCCAGTTTGGGACTTAAAAGAATTGAAAAAGAAACTCAAAATGTCAGCTGACGACACGATTAAAGACAGATTATTAACCCACCCAAAATTTGAGAAATTACTCAAAAAGCAAGGCATCGTACATTATCCAGATGAAAATTTAAATCGTTGGAGAATCAACGCAAGAAAGATGAATAAATTCATCGATGAGCATTTCGAAGAAATTTATGGAAAGGGGAGATAAATATGAAATCACACGATAAAGCATTCTTAATATCAGGCATGTTGTTCAACGCAGTATTCTTCTTGCTCATGCTAGCAGAAGTGGTCATCACTAAGTCAGCAGGATATGCACTATTCGCAGCATTAGCAACTTATGTATTTTTCGACCAATGTTACTACAAAATAAAAGACTGAATGCTATCGGCAAATAGCAAACAGTCGGAGACTTTTAAAATTATATGTACTTAAAATTTACAACTAAATAAGGAGGTAGTCAAGTTGAAACACAAATTACTAAAAATAGTTAATGAATTGAATGAATTAATTATGCACAGCAAAGAAAGTGTTGAATGTCAATTCGGAACAGGAATTTGTGATGACGAAGTAGTCCTATTCTTCTTTCATCACTCAGACGAGTATAAAACAGATGTTAAGAACATTATGTTCGCTGAATTTCATACATCAGAAGAACTTCATGACAAATTCGAACTAGCTAAAAAAGTGATTAAAGGAGAGTGCTTGATTGATGAAAGAAACAACCAAAATCGAGTATCGCATACAAGATGAACATCATGGCTGGTGGCTTACAAATAAACCTAGTTCACAAGATTTCGCAAATTACAACGGTATGCGAAGTAGAGCAGCAGTTATTAGTGGATTAGATGGTATTGATATCGATTGGGAGAAACATGATATCGAAATAACAACTTACAAAATACAAGAAACACGCAAAAAAGTGAAAATGAAAGACTTGAAGGAGGTCGAAGCTGATGAGTGAAGAAAATCAAGAAGTAGATATTCTTAAACAACTCGGTGTAAAAGATATTGGTAAACAGAATGCTAACAAGTTTTACAAGTTCGCTATCTACGGAAAATTCGGTACTGGTAAAACAACTTTCTTAACTAAAGATGAGAACGCACTTGTACTTGATATTAACGAAGATGGAACGACAGTAGCGTCAAATGGCGCTGTGGTATCAATAGCCAATTACAATCATTTTGCAACAGTAGTTAAAAACTTACCACTCATTATTAAGCAGCTAAGAGATAACGGTAAAAAGATTGATGTAGTAGTGATTGAAACTATTCAGAAATTACGTGACATCACTATTCAAGACATCATGAATGGTAAAAATCGTAAACCTACTTTCAATGATTGGGGAGAATGTGCAACTCGAATAGTAAGTATTTATCGCTTTATCTCTAAGTTACAAGAACAACATCAATTCCACTTAGCGATAAGTGGTCATGAAGGTATCAATAAAGATAAAGACGACGAAGGTAGCACGATAAACCCAACTATAACGATTGAAGCACAGGATCAAATTCGGAAGGCAGTTGTCAGTCAATCTGATGTACTTGCAAGAATGACAATAGAAGAACACGAGCAAGAGGGTCAGAAAACGTATGAATATGTATTGAATGCTGAACCTTCCAGCTTATTTGAAACAAAGATAAGACATGCAAGTAACGTAACAATTAATGATAAACGATTTGTTAACCCTAGTATTACAGACGTAGTAGAAGTAATTAGAAACGGAAACTAAAAATTAATTAAAAGGACGGTAATCAATTATGAATTTCAATTTAAACTTACAAAATGCTCAAAAATTAGGTAACTATATGCAACCTGGTCAATATAGCGTGAAAGTAAAAAACTTCGATAGTAAAAATTCTAAAAATGGACATCCTCAATTTGTTATCACATTCACTCACAGAGAAGAAGGAGACTTCACTCATTATGCTAATGCTGATATGGAAAATGAGTTTGCTAGAAACTGGATGTACACATTCTTAGATGACTTAGGTATTCAAAGTGATAACGGAATGTTTAATTTCACAGAAAGAGATGTTATCGGTAAACCAATCAATATCGAATTAGAACGTAAATACAATGACTACACAGATAAATGGAACACTTCTTTAAAACGTGTTTGGAAATTTGATGGTACGCCAGTATTTGAAAAACATGAAATTAAAGATAATCAAAAGAATAATAATAATGAACAACAAACAAGTAAATCTAGTTTGAACAGTCCAAATAATCCATTCGCAAACGCTAACGGTCCAATTGATATATCTGATGATGATTTACCTTTCTAGGTCGTGGTTAGATGTCGCAAATAATTAAGTATCAAAAGAATAATAAAGGCACTTACACAGTGATTGTTACTGATGTAGAGATACCTGAACAAGCTATTGATTTATTGAACTTAGGCAAACCTATTAATGTTGATTGTTCAGTGATAGATCCAAACTCTATCACTAGCAAACAACGTAGGTTGATATTCGCATTATGTAACGATATAGAAGCACATACTGGACAACCTAGAGATTATATGAGGCAAATGTTCCAAGATTATGTGAAGTTCTTATATGGATATGAACAGCGAATTTCATTAGCTGATTGTACCAGAACGATTGCTAAACAAATTATAGATGTAATGTTCGAATGGATATTCACTAATGGAATACCACTTAACTACAAAACAAGCGAAATGATGAAAGAAGATAAAAATTATCTCTATTGGGCAACTATTACAAGACATTGTGTCATATGTGGCAAACCTAATTCAGACCTAGCACACCTAGAAACAGTAGGTAGAGGGATGAATAGAAATAAGATGGACCACTATGACAAGCACGTTTTAGCGTTGTGTCGTAAACATCATACTGAACAGCATGCAATTGGTGTTAAGTCGTTTGATGAAAAGTATCAATTAGAAAACTCATGGATTTCAGTAGATAGCAGGTTAAACGATATGTTAAAGGGGCGTAGTTAGATGAAAGAAATTTGGAAAGATATACCAGGTTATGAGGGGTATTATCAAGCTAGTAATTTAGGGAGAATAAAACGATTGAAAGGTAAATATGTTCCTGACGAAAGGGTTTTGAAACCTCAAAGAAGGCCTAATGGCTATTTAGCTATAACATTATCGAAAGATAAAAGTCGTATAACTAAATCAATTCATAGAATTGTAATGTTAGCGTTTATGGGCGAGTCAAAATTAACTGTTAATCATATAGACGGAGATAAACATAACAATAAATTAGAGAATTTGGAATACGTTACCTCTAGAGATAATTGCAGACATGTATTTGAATCAAAGATAAAACTCACTAACATTCAAAAATTCGAAAACGATATTATAAACGATTATGGTAAAGGGTTTAATTTAACAAAATTAACCCAAAAATATCATGTGGATTTGCGTGATTTGAAAAAACTTTTACTAAAAAATGGTTTTGAATTAAAAGAGCAAAGAACAGGAAATTACCCGAAAATTATAAATGAAAAAATCATAAATGAGATTCAAGCTATCTACAAAAATGATCCAGAAATAACTAATAAAGAAATATCTATTAAAACAGGTCTTTCTATAACGACGGTAGGCAGAATATTGAAAGACATTTCTTAAACGCCATGCTGAAAGGAGTTAAACAATGAAATCAAGAAAGATCACGTATGAAGATAGAATGCACATTGCTCGTAGAATTAACACGCTAAGACTTGATGCTGAACTATCACAAATTGAATTCGGAAAACGTGTAGGTGTAGGGAGACTTGCTGTAACACGTTGGGAAAATAGAGCGCAACTACCAAAAATGGAAGCTATTAGAAAGTTAGCTAAAGAATTTAATACAACGCCTGAATGGATATTGTACGGGAGTGATAGCAATGAGTGAACAACCTAGTTACTACTCAATTATTACTGCAAACGTAAGATATGATAATCGGCTAACCGATAGCGAAAAGCTACTATTTGCAGAGATTACTTCGTTAAGTAATAAGTATGGTTACTGTACAGCGAGTAATGGTTACTTCGCGAAATTGTACGAAGTAACTAAAGTAACAATATCAAGAAGGATAGCAAACTTAAAAGACAGAGGTTACCTCAATGTTGAAATCATTAGAGAAGGTAATGAGATTAAAAAAAGAAAGCTATACCCCTTAACACAAATGTTAAGACCTATTAACACAAATGATAATACCCCTATTAACAATTCTGTTAATACCCCTATTATCACAAATGTTAAAGAGAATATTACAAGTATTAATAATACAAGTATAAATAATATAAATAGAACAGATAATAGCGCAACTGACGTTACGCGTGAACGTTTTGAAGAATGGTGGGAACTTTACGATAAAAAGTTAGATAAGAAAAAGGCTTTCAGTTTATTCAAATCAGCGCTTAAAAAACATGAATTTGAAACTATCATGAACGGAACTAGAGAATATCTAAAAACTATTACCAATAAACAATATCAAAAATATCCTAAAACATTTTTATCTCAAGAAAGTTATTTAAATGACTTTAGTGAAGAACTACAACCTAGTGGCATGGATCAACTTAACAGAATGAAGTATGACGAAAGTTATTGGGACTAGGAGTGATAAGTAGTGCAATCATTAGGGAGTTTAGCAAGAAATATCAAGCCTAACCAAAACATTGTAGAAGAAGAACATAATCTTAAATGTGAAAGATGTGGCAACACCTACGACTATTACAAGTTTAGTAATGGTCAAGAGTTCAGACATGGTTGTGATTGCTCAATGATACAAGCTGGTAAAGAAGCTGAGCAACAGAGAAAGCAAAAGTATCTTAATCGTATCTTTAACCAATCTAATGTGAACGCTTCTTTACGTGATGCAACAGTTAATAGCTACCAACCACAAAACGAATATCAAATACAAGCGAAGAATACAGCTATTGAGTACGTTAAAACATTCTCGCTAGATGAACCTAAGTCATTAATACTACAAGGCTCGTATGGTACTGGAAAAAGCCATTTAGCTTATGCCATAGCAAAGGCAATTAAGCAACAAGGGCATTCGGTAGCATTCATGCACATTCCAATGTTAATGGAACGCATTAAAGCAACATATAATCGTAATGCTACTGAAACGACAGACGAACTTGTACAGCTATTAAGCAGCATAGATTTACTTGTACTTGATGATATAGGTGTAGAAAACACTGAACACACATTAAATAAACTATTTTCAATTGTAGATAACAGAGTAGGTAAGAACAACATCTTTACTACTAACTTTAGCGATAAAGAATTAAATCAAAACATGAACTGGCAACGGATCAATTCACGTATGAAACAAAATGCAAGAACGGTTCGAGTGCTAGGAGATGATTTCAGAGGACGTGACGCATGGTGACGGTAGACAATATTAAGCAAATACTTGAGTGTTCCGATGTGTATGCTCAAAAAATGATTGATTGGTGCAGTGGTAATCAAGCTGCACTTATCAAATTAATCAATGACAAATTGGAAGAAAAAGACAACAGGCATGCAATCGTGGAGGTGTCCTAATGGCAATTATCGAAAAGTATTACCTTTATAGACCTGACGGAACAGAAGAAATAAAAGTAGAGAAACGTAAGCCTAATGTGAATGTCGTTAAAACGCTCACAGGCGCTCATTTTAGCGAAGAATATAAAGAAATGACTGATAGTGAGTTGAAACATTTCAAAGGCGTGTATGAACTTCTATACGAAGAAGAACTAGGGTTACAAGCAACGATATTTGATATGTAGGAGTGACAACGTGAGTAAATACAATGCTAAGAAAGTTGAATATAAAGGTGTCGTGTTCGATAGCAAAGTCGAATGCGACTACTACCACTATTTAGAACGTAATTTAGGTGATGGGTATGATCGCATCGAGTTGCAACCTAGATATGAATTAATACCTAAACTCGATAAGCAACGTAAAACGGAATATATCGCTGACTTTGCACTATTCAAAAATGATGTGCTAGTCGAAGTGATAGACGTAAAAGGAATGCCAACAGAAGTAGCGAAGTTGAAAGCGAAAATGTTTAGACATAAATATCCGAAAATCAAACTCACATGGATATACAAAGCGCCTAAATACACAGGCCTTGAGTGGATAACATATGAAGAACTAATTAAAGCACGCAGAAAGCGTAAGAAGGAGAAGATGAAGAATGGCAACAGTCAAAGCTGAAGTGTTAATCAGAGGCACGATTAAGTTACCGGCAACCGAAGAAACTGAAGAAGAAATGGAATACAGAATCGAGCAAGCGAAGAAAAACCCTATCGACACATTAGAAGATGTGGAAGTCAAAGATATAGAAATATATGAAGCGTATTGGAAGTGATCGTATGAGAAAACGCAAAAAAACTGCAACACGTGTTTATATCAATGGCACTCGTATCGCATTAAGAGATGTAGCAGAAATATATAACGTACCACTCACTACCTTACGTGGGAGATACAACAAAGGTTTACGTGGTCCAGAATTATTATACGGAAAAGGAGTATATGAGTATCGTGATTAATAATGATGAATTAGTAAAAGAAGAGCAACGATTAAGCAATAAAGAGCAGTATGGCAGATTATCAGAAAGAGAATACCATCAGCTTATGCATATCAGAGTAGCACACGAAAGAGCATTGAAACGTAAACGACGTGAACAACGTATCGCAAGAGCAAGACGTTCAGAAGAATTAGTCGCTAAGCACAGAGTGAGTAGTAAGTGGTTTAGATACTTAGTGGAGAATGACATATTTCCAAAGGTAAGGGGATAGGTAAATGGAAAACTTGAGAATAGTAGAACTTAACCGAAATGACATCGTTCAGTTCCAATGTGCTAATAAAAAGTTTAGTGCTTTTCAAACTGCGATTGTAAACCGAGTGTACGCAGAAGAAATACTGTTAAAAACGGTATGGAAAGCAGAAGTAGAAAACCAAGCAGGCTATAAATTCACACTTACTGATAGTGACGACTTTATGAAAGTGAACGAGCCATTCACACGTAAAGTTAATTTAAAGCAGAAAAAACAAGATAATAATATACCTGATCATTATAAAGGTAGTGAAAATATAGATGTTATCGACTTCTTGTATCAACAATTACCATTTGAACAATTCAAAGGTTTTATGAAAGGCAATATGATTAAATATCCAGTTCGTGCAGGTCGAAAAGATGATGAACTAGCAGATATTAAAAAAGCTAGAGATTACGCAGATAGATTAATCGAAAAAATGGAGGTAGAACAATGATCTATTTAGGTGGCGATATGCTTAGTATTGGGCAACAAATGCGCAGAGAGTGGGAAAAGCAAGAGTTACAGCGATTAGGTTTTAAAGTCTACGCACCACATGACGACAAAGACATAAATGATAAAACAAATGCTAAGCAAGATAAATTAGCAGAACGTATTGTGTTTAACGACACACTAGGCATGGAAACAAGCGCTGTAATGATATTTGACTACTTACCTCATGCACAAGGGACAATTTGCGAAATGGGGTATGCACAGCACCTAAAAAAAGCTAGTGAGAAGGATATTAAAATTTACGTTCAATGTACTGACATCAGACAAGGAACTGGACATATTTCAGACGAACAGGACCGAGCAGAGTTCAGTATTAATCAGTATGTCTATGGCGTAATCATGGATGTCACTGATGGCAGAGGCATTCAAGAATTCGATGAGATATGCAAAGAGTTGGTGGAAGAATGATTAACGACATATTAAACATAAACGACAGCTATAAAGCACCACAACGCATTATGGATATTCTGTACGGAGATATAGAAGAACGTAACAAAATATTTATGGAATTTCTCGAGGCATTTGATAAAGATGTCAATTACGACTGGTTTCACGAATACTTTCAAGATGAACATGCTAATAGAAAGAAACATAAGCAAGACTTTACACCACAATCTATTAGTAGACTACTTGTGGAAATGGTAGATGACACTAATGGTAGTTACTACGAGCCAGCAGCAGGTACAGGTGGGATAATCATCGAGAAATGGAATAAGGATAGAATGAAACACTCACCTTTTGATTATGAGCCTAGAATGTACTTCTATACAGCAGAAGAATTAAGCGATCGTACTATTCCTTTCTTACTATTCAACATGCTTATTCGTGGAATGAATGGTCTAGTTATTCAATGCGATGTACTTACTAGAGAGGCATACGGTGCATGGTTTATACAAAACGACGCTAACGACCATTTAGGTTTTAGTAGTTTGAATAGACTACCTTATACAGAAAGTACAAAGAAAATGCTCAATATTAAATTTGTTGAACATAAATACCCAGATATTAGACAGACTAAAGAAATACCGGAGTGGTTAGCACATGATATTATCCAACACAATTAACCAACGCTATCGCTATGCTACACAAGGCAAGACACCTACACAAATACAGCATGAGTTACGTGAGATAGGTGTCAAAGGCTTTGTGGTTAAGGTAGCAGGAAGTAGAGTGACGATGAAAGTTAGTGAGTGTGACATAAAAAGGAACAGGGAGTGTTTGAGATGATACCTAAATTTAGAGCGTGGGATCTAATAGATGGCCGAATGAGATATGACATAGGCGTTATTGAATTCAACGGAATTGATAAAAATGTTTCAGCGATATCGTTTAATTACGTATTAGACGATACAGGTTATGGAGAAGTCGATAACAGTCATTCAGAATATTATGATGCAAATTGTTTTGAACTCATGCAATCAACAGGCTTGAAAGACAAAAACGGTGTCGAAATATACGAAAAAGATATTGTCAGAGATATTTATGGAGATAAATATTTAATTGAATGGTTAGACGGAGGATTTGTCTTAACTGAGTTTTATATTGGTGGCTACGACCATTATAACATTGATGATTCGACTGAATATGAAGTTATTGGCAATGTGTTTGAAGATAAGAACTTATTAAGTGAGGAGTAAAAATATTGATTGTTAATTCACAAAAAAGCATAAATTTTAGAAATGAATGTAATTGTAAAGTCGATTATAAGGAATTAGAAAAAGCTATATTATGGGTACAAAGCAAACCCACTTCAAGTAATAAGAAAATTTATATACATGGTTTTTACCCTTGTGTTTCTGTACACGATAAAAAATACCATGTACATAGATTATTAATGATGTATTGGTTAGACAGAAAATTAGAAAGAAATGAACACGTTCATCATATCAATGGCGATAAATTAGATGCTTCAAAATCAAATCTTACCATTTTAATAGCAAACCAACACTTGTCAAATCATAACAAAGGAAAAGCTTTTACAGAAGTCCATAGAAGTAAAATTGCTAAAGCTAATCAGAAAAGAAAAGGAATGAAAATGAAACGTAAATATAATATTGACCCAAAGGAATTGAAACAGCACTTAGAAAACGGGCTGAGTATTAGCGAAATAGCCAGAATATATAATTGTGATTGGACGGTAATAAAACAAAGAATCTACGAAAACCCAGAGTTATTGGAGGACGAGTAAATGAACGCAGAAGCTAAGTTTGTATCTAGTGTTATGGACGCTAGGTTGAAGAAAGTTAGAAAGGAATGTGAGAGTTTCCGTAAGCAACGTGATGAACTAATACAGGATATAGCTAAATTAAGAGAACAATTGGAGGATAAGGAAATGGAAAATAGATTAGAATTCAAGAAGTTATCGAAAGACGCAACTACACCAGAACGTGACCGATTAGATGCTGGTTATGACATCTTCGCAGCAGAAACAGTAATACTTGAGCCACAAGAGAAGGCAACGATTAGAACAGACATCGCTGTGAACATTCCAGAGGGTTATGTAGGGCTATTAACATCAAGAAGTGGTGTAAGTAGTAAAACACATTTAGTGATTGAAACAGGCAAGATAGACGCAGGGTTTCAAGGTAATATGAAGATTAATATTAAGAATGATATTGAAGTAGTAAATGCAGATGAATTTTACTATGTAGATATAAAAGGTGAAGTGATTGACGATGGAAGCTTTAATGAATCAATTGATGAGCAAAGCTCTAATCCGCTAGATATTTTTAAACCAAGAAACACAAGTTATGTTATCAAAAAAGGCGACAAACTCGCACAACTTGTTATCGTACCTATTTGGACACCAGAGTTAAAAGAAGTAGAGGAGTTTAGTTATGTGTCAGAGAGAGGGACAGACGGGTTTGGATCAACAGGATACTAAGGACATACTAGAAAGAGTAAAAGAGGTGCTGGGGAAGTGAAACAATACCTAATCAGAGAATTCACAGATAGCACAGGTCATGCGCATGTAAATGTAGAACAACCTAGAGAGAATGAACACATACGTGTAGTAGAAGCAGAAAGTAAAGAAGAAGCTGAAAAGAAAGCAAAGTGTATATTAAGTCAGCACGATAGATTACAACTTAGAAAATTATATCGTTTGCAAGACTTATTGGGATAAGGAGTGAACAGAATGAAAAGTAGTGAAGAAGTAGTCGAAAAATTAAAAAGTGTAATTAGCGATATTGAAGAATCAATGCAGGAAGATTCAATAACACTTACTTATAAATCAGCATTGGAACACGTTATAGAATATATCGAACATGGAGATGATGTAGATGTTTAAACGCATACTAAAAATATGGTTCATTATCGGAATGTATGAACTAAGCAAATATCTAACTAACGAACTTATCGTTAAGTTGCAGAGCGAAGATGATATAGAAGCACCTAAAGATTTTAATAAGCATGATCATATCCATTTAAACAAGGAGATAGATTAATATGTGGATAATCATATCAATACTATTAGCTGTTGTTTGTCTTGTCTCTTTAGGTGTACAACATGAGCAACGTAAGGAGATAGAGGCACATAAGTATGCTAATGAATTATTGTTGCACAATGTTAAAGAATGTATGGAAGATAAGTATAAGTAATGGAGGTAATGTAATGGATAATATATTTAATATGGACGGCAGTAAAAAAGAAGGCGTTAATATTCAAAACCAAATATATGAATTGAAATCAATGTTACCTTTAATACTTGAAGTTGCTAAGATGAAATCTGAATACCAACACGAGAGATTAACAAGTTTAAGACAACAAGGTTTTACAGAAGAGCAAGCATTAGAAATTATTAAAGTGGAACGCACACCTTTTGACCAACAATAAACAATGGAGGTAATCACTTGTACACACACGAACAAATAAGAGATATGATATTTGAATACCATTGGCGTAGAAACAGATTAGTAGATGAGGGATATACCAAAGAGAGTAACGGTACTGCTCAATATGGTATAGAGGCTACTATGCCTAAAGGTAAAGGACATACTTCAAACAAAGTATTGAATATCGTTACACGTAATGACACATTGTATAGAGTGTTGTACAAACATATAGAAGTTGTAGAGTTTATAGATAAACATGAACATAAGATAAATGATGATATGAACCTCAACATCTTATATGAGTTCAAGAAGGGAAAGAACTTCACTCAAGTTAAAAAGATAATGAAGATTGGAAGAGATAACTTAAACAAAAGGATAGATGAGATTGTGAACAGTTATATCAATCAACAAGAACAACACAAACAACAACATCAACACAATCAACAACTTCAACAAGATAAGCAACATCAACACTAATTTTTAATATATTTATATAAGTCTATAATTGAGTTAACACGATATGAATATACAGGCACATCACATAGGTGGTGTGTCTTTTTGTTTGGAGTAAATGAAGATGAGTAAAGCATATGCAGATTATATAGAACAACGAACCAAGAACAAAGGTTTCTATTCAAACGCTAGATGGCGCAAGACAAGACTGAAGGTGTTGGCACGTGATCATTATGAATGTGTGATGTGTAACGCTGAAGGTCGATTGACAATTAATCAAAAACAATCACTGGAAGTTGACCATATCAAAGAGTTAGAAATACGACCAGATTTAGCATATGAACTTTCTAACCTAAGAACACTATGTAAATTTCATCACAATAAACGTCATGGAAGATTTGAACATAATCCAAACAATAGAAAGAATAAATTTAATGATGAAAATTGGTAAAACAAAATTGTATAAAAATATTGTTTAATTAAAATAAATAAAAGTTTAAAAAGTGTCAAATACCCCCCACCTAAATAAATCGCGCCACAAAAGGCTTCGCGGAAACCGGCGCTTGGGTCAACTCTGCAGATTTATTCATCAAAAAGATACGTAAGGGGGCTTGACATTTCGAAAAAAATAAAAAATAAGCAAAGGGGGGAGGGGATTGAAAAAGGATAAATACCTCAAAGATAAATTAACACCCAGTCAAATTGAACGAATTAATGCTTCAGAAGATTACCTAATGAAGCAGATAGATACAGATAATGATATAGAAGTTGAAAAAGTTGAGCGCTATACCAATTTACTTAAATTATTTTACGCATTAGATGTTTATATCGAACAATCTGGGCCGATTACAGTAGTAAAAAACGCTTCACAAGAGTACATCAAACCTAATCCTGCAATAGCAGAGAAGAACAAAGTGAATGGTTCGTTGTTAGCTTTAGAGAAATCGTTTCATTTAGAAAGAAAAGCCGAAGAAAGACGCAGACAAGAACAAGCGAAAGGACCTGATTTAACATGAAGATACCTAAACATGTTACAGATTATATAGAAAAATATAAATCAGGCAACGTTATTTTTAACAAAGAGCGCATTAGACTTGTATCTTTTTTAGAAGATAATATCTTGCAACGTGATGACCTTTATTTTGATGATCAAAAAATAGAAGATTACATCAAGTTTAGTGAGAAATGGTTTTTCAAACTACAAGACTTCCAAAAGTTCATTTCATGTTTTGTTTTCTTATATGAAAAAGATACTAAAACGCCTTATTTTTCGGAGTTCTTCATATCAATGGCTCGTGGCGGTGGCAAGAACGGTTATATTAGTACGTTAGCAGCATTCTTTATGACACCATTACATGGTATTCCTAAATATAATATGTCAGTAGTAGCTAATAGTGAGAAACAGGCGCTAGTAAGTTTTAGGGAAATCTATGAAATGATAGAAAGTAACAACTTATATATTACAGGCGAACGACCTAACAACCCTTTTTATTTAAGTAAGGTTTATGTGGAAGGTACAAGTACCAAATCACAGTTCTTGTTTGATACATCTAATGAGAAAACGAAAGATGGCGCTCGTGAAGGTTGTATTTTCTTTGACGAAGTCCATGCTTACGAAAAAGATACGATTATTAATATCAAACGAAGTGGACTAGGTAAAGTTGCACACCCTCGTACTTTCTACATAGGTACAGACGGATATGTAAGAGAAGGGTTTTTAGATAGATTAAAAGAAAGAGCAGACAATGTCTTAAAAGGTATTAATCCAAAAGATAGATTGTTCCCTTTCATTTGCAAAATTGATGATAAAGAAGAAATAGATAAACCGGAACTTTGGGAAAAAGCAAACCCAATGTTTGAAAACCCTAAAAGTGAATATGGCGCTCAATTATTTAAAGAAGTCCATCAACAATATCTAGGACTTCAGTTTAATCCATCTAATCGACCGGAATTTATGACTAAACGAATGAATATGCCTGAAACTGATACTCAAAGTGTTGTAGCACCGTGGGATGACATAATGGCTACAAATCGACCTATACCCCCACTTGAAAACAATGAATGTATTGGTGGGCTTGATTATGCGAGTTTAAAAGACTTTGCAGCAGTCGGCTTATTGTTTAGATCTGGTGATGATTATATTTGGAAAACTCACTCATTCGCTAGAAAAGAATTTCTTGATAAATACAAATTAAAGCCACCTATTCATGAATGGGAGAAAAAAGGTTTACTCACAATTGTAGATGAGCCAACAATAAACCCTAAACATATTATTGATTGGTTTATTGAAGCGCAAAAGAATTATGGACTACAAAAAGTCGTAGCCGACAACTTCCGTATGGATTTACTTAGACCTTTATTTGAAGATGCAGGTATCGAATATGAAGTAATAAAAAACACTCGTGCAATTCAATCATTACTTGCACCAAGAGTTGAAGATATGTTCGCGCAACATCATCTTATCTTTGGTGATAACCCTCTAATGCGTTGGTATACGCAAAATGTAGCTGTTAAGATACGCAAGGACGGTAATAAAGAGTATGAAAAGAAAGAACCAATAAGACGTAAAACTGATGGTTTCCAAGCTCTTATACATGCGTTGTATAGAGCAGATGATTTGAAAGATTCTAATTTAGAAGAAGAAATTAATCTGTTAAGGGGCTTGAGATTTTAAAGGAAGGAGGGAGTAAGTTATGGGGCTATTTGATAAGATATTTCAAAAAAATAAAGAGATTTCATGGATGTATGACTTAGAACTTTTACAAGAAACAAGTTCAAAAGCCTATATCAAAAGAATGGCTTTAAATGTGGTAGTTGAGTATGTAGCAAGGACAATCGCTCAATCTGAATTTAGAGTGAAAGAAAGTGATCATGTCACTAAAGATGATATGTATTACTTATTGAATGTTCGACCAAACCCTAATCAAAATGCTACACAGTTTTGGCAGAAATTTATTTATAAACTTCTTGTCGATAACGAAGCTTTAATCATTAAATCGGATGATGATTATTTATATGTGGCAGATGATTTCGAACATGAAACAGACTTAGGACTATTACCACATCGCTTTAATTCAGTTATGGTTAACGACTATAAATATAATCGCTACTTTTCAATGGATGATGTAATTTATTTAGAATACGCCAATGAAAAGCTAGATAAATTCTCATTAGGATTGTTTGAAGATTATGGCGAAGTATTTGGTCGCATGTTAAATATGCAACTCAAGAAAAATCAAATACGAGGCGTTTTGAATATAGGTTCAACACAATTAAGTACGAAAGGTATCCAAGATTATATAGATATGATTTTTAATACCTTTGAGAAAAATCAAGTTGCAGTTGTACCTTTGACGAAAGGTTTGGAATACGAAGAACATTCAACGAATAACTCTAGTGCGAATGGATCAGATTTCAAAGAGTTACGACAAGCAATAGAAGATATTCTCATCTATATTGCACGCATTGTCGGTGTATCACCTTCTCTAATTCTGGGAGAAAATGCAGATTTAGAAAAAGCGATTGAAGCAACTAATCAATTTTGTTTTAAACCTTTAACTAAGAAATTAGAGCGTGAATTAAATGCTAAATTATTTTTTAAAGATGAGTATTTAAAAGAAAATAAACGCATTGAAATTGTTGGTATAGATAAGAAAAAACCAATCGAATTGGCGGAAGCGATTGATAAACTGCGTTCTTCTGGTACTTATACTGGTAATCAAATTCGTGTCATGCTTGGTGATGAACCAGGAGATGATGAACACCTAGATGAATACGTATTAACTAAAAACTACGAATCAGTTTCACCAGTTGGAGGAGGTGAGACTAATAATGAGTAATCCAATTGTGAGAAATGTCACGCCAGTTTTTAGAAACGAAACTAAGAATAACAAGCACATTTTAACGTTGTCAGGTACTATTGCTAACTTATCTTTTCTTGACGACACTATCAGCGCTAAAGTTGTGAAAGATTCGCTTGATAATGTTAAAGAAGATATTGTTATTCGTTTAAATTCTGGCGGTGGTGATGTGTTTGAAGGGATAGAAATTTATAATTACTTAAAGTCCTTATCAAATCACATTACAATTGAAGTCACTGCATTAGCTGCAAGTGCTGCATCATTAGTTGCAATGGCAGGAGATAAGATTATTATCCGAACAGGCGCAAATATGATGGTACATGAAGCTTCTACAATGGCTTTTGGTAACAAATCAGACATTCAGAAAACATTGAATGCTTTAACTGCAATTGATACATCTATTGTTGATATATATCACGATAGAACAGGTTTAGATCGTGATGAGATTGTTAATCTAATCACTAATGAAACATGGTTAACTGCAGATGAGGCAATCAATAAAGGTTTTGCAGATGAGAAATCATCTCGTAAATCTGTTGATAAGCAGAAAGAAGGTGTAAAGAACGTGGGGAATTCAAAATATGTAGCAAAATTGAAGGAACAGTTGCAAATCATTAATTCTATGATTGATGAAGCAGAAGAAGGAACACCAGATGAACCTTCAAGTGATGATTCAAATAAAAAACGTATTGCAGATTTGGAAAACGAAGTTAAAAACATTAAGTCACGCCTAGATAAATTAGAAAAAGGCGATGACGAAGGTAATGAAGGCGAAGGCCAAGGCGGAGGTACTAATCCACCACCAAAAGAAAATAAATTTTCAAGATTTGCATTTTAAGTAGCTATTAGCAATTGATGTTAATGGCTATTTTTTATGCATAAATTTAAGGAGGAATATTAATGCCTATCAAAGTAGGAGAAAAATTAAAAAACTATCAAGATCACAAAACACACTTTGCAGAATTAGTTCGCAATGGTGCAAGTGATGAAGAACAATCAAAAGCATTCGGAGAAATGTTTGATGCATTATCAAACGATTTACAAGAAGAAATTTCAGCGGAAGTAAATAATCGTGTAGTAGACAACGGTATTTTAGCTAAACGTTCACAAGATCCTTTAACTTCAGAAGAACGTAAATTCTTTAATGAAATCAATACAGAAGTAGGATATAAAGAAGAAAAATTATTACCTGAAACAGTTATTGAACGTGTGTTTGATGATTTACAATCAGAACATCCATTACTTTCAAAAATCAACATTCAAAACGCAGGTTTAGTAACACGTATCATTAAAGCAGAACCAACAGGTCAAGCTGTTTGGGGTAAAATCTTTGGTGAAATCAAAGGTCAATTAGATGCTGCATTTGATGAAGAAGAATTCAAACAATCTAAATTAACTTGTTTCGTAGTTATTCCAGATGATTTAAAAATGTTTGGTCCTAACTGGGTAGAGCGTTTTGTTCGTACTCAAATTGAAGAAGCTATTTCAGTTGCTTTAGAAGCTGCTTTCTTAACTGGTGAAGGTGCATCTAAAGACCAACCAGTTGGATTGATGAAAGATATCCAAGAAAATGGCGGTGTCGTTGATAAAACAACATCTGGAACTTTAACTTTTGCAGATGCAGACACAACTGTAAATGAATTAAAAGACGTATTAAAAGGCTTATCTGTTAAAGAAAACGGTAAAGAAGTAAACATTGACGGTAAAGTTGTATTAGTAGTTAACCCACAAGACTCATGGGATGTACAAGCACGTTACACTTACTTAACTGCTAATGGTGGTTTTGTAACTGTATTACCTTATAACGTACAAATCGTATCATCTGAATTTGTTCCAACAAATAAATTAGTTGCTTTTGTAACTGATCGTTATGATGCAGTACGTGGTGGCGGATTAACAGTAAAAAAATTCGACCAAACTTTAGCTTTAGAAGATTGTATTTTATACACTGCTAAAACATTTGCTTATGGTCAACCAGCTGATAACAATGCATCACGCGTGTATGACTTAGAATTATCTACTGCAGTTCGTACTTCAACTCCTGCAGGTGGTACTACAGACGGTGCAGCACAAGCCTAAGAAAGTAGTTGATACTAATGCCAAGCGTTAAGATATCGGATGAAATTTTAGATGAATTTAAAGAATACACTAAGATTTCTCATGATACGGAAGATGAACACTTATTACGTGTTTTAAATATGTCTTACGAGAACTTAGAAACACGTTTTGGTGCATTTGATATTAATAGTAATTTGAATGGTAAAAACTTAGTTTTTGCACGCGCTCGATATGATTATGAAGATTTATTAGAGTTCTTTAACGACAATTATCAAGATGATTTGTTACACTTTGGATTTTTGACATTAAGAGAGCGTGATGTAAATGAAAAGTAAATTTAAAAAACCATTTATTACAACAAAAAAGTTAAATACGCGTGTTCATTTTTATGAGTATCAAGATAACGAAGGACCAGAAGCAGGTGTAAAACGTAAAAGAGTTTTATATCATTGTTGGGCATACGTTCCACAGTGGAAAATGACTGAATTACAACAAGCAATTGCAAATGGTACAGAACATGATGTGAAGATATTTATACGTGAAACACACGGGCAATATATACCAAACGAGAAGCATTACGTTGCAATAGATTCGCCATATATTCATCAAGATTTGAATATTAAATTAGTACAACCTGATGTAGAGAACGAACAATTTTTAATGTTAACTGCAGGGGTGGTATCTAATGGCGAGTAATAATTTTAGTGGTATTCGTGCAGATGGATTAAAACAACTTCAAAAAGATTTGGAGAATAAATTTAGTCGTCAAAGAATGAACAAAATTATAGATAAGGCGTTGATTAAGGCAGGAAATATTGTTTTAGACGCTATCAAAAGTAATATTCGTTACTTTAGAGATACTGGCGCAGAATACGAAGAGGCTAAGCTATCAGCGCCTTATTGGGATAAAGGCGTTCGTTCTGTTCGAGTATATTGGGAAGGACCACATCATAGATATTCTATTGTTCATTTAAACGAGAAAGGCTTTCACGCTAGAAATGGTAAGTTTATTCGACCTAAAGGTTTTGGTGCGATAGATAAAGCGTTGCGTACAGCTGAGAAAGAGTTTTATAAAACGGTGCAGGAAGAAGTGGAGAAGTTACTATGATTGATATATTAAATAAAATATACAGCGTCCTAAAAGATGACGAAAAACTAATGAAAATACTAGATATCAAGAATGTAAAGTTCAATGACTATCCTGACGTTAAAGACATCACAAAGCCTTATGTCGTATTAGATGATTTTGATGATCCTATTCCCGAAGTACATTATGACGGAGAACGTGCAGCGTATAGTTATATTGTTCAAATAGATGTATTTGTGAAAGCTAATGCAGATTACAATGCACGATTAAGAAGAAACGAAATATCACAACGTATTAGTGATTTGCTCTGGAAAGAATTGAAAGCAGGGCAAGTAAGTAATTTAGGAAATGAATATAACAAAGAATTTGCTTTGTATCGCTCAACAAGACGATATGAAGCAATTTTTTATGAGGAGGAAAATTTAAATGGTTAAATATGCTAAAACACCAAAATCATTTATTAATATTAAAGATTTAGGTTTCGCTTTATTAGAAACAGATGAATTAGATGGCACTATCAAATATTCAAATGTAACACAAACTCGTGGTTTACAAGAAATTTCAGTAGAAACTGGTGGAGAAATTGCTAATGCTTACGCTGACGGTTCAATCATTGAATCAGGTACTACTGATGGCGAAGGTAAAATTTCAATGACAATGCATGCTTTCCCACAAGAAATTCGTGAGTTAATCTTCAATGAAATTTACGATGAAAACGGAGTGTACGCAGAAAAACGTGGTAAACAAAACAACTACGTATCAGTATGGTTTAAACGTGAACGACGTGACGGTTCTTACCAACAAGTTGGTTTAACTAAAGTTATGTTTGCTGATCCAAACTTAGAAGGTAAAACTGCCGAAGAAGATTGGGAATTCAGTTCGGAAGAATCAGAAGGTACTGCAATGCACCGTGTAGCTGACGGTAAACGTAAAATCTTATTCGATAGTTCTCGTGAAGGTGCAAATGTCGATTCATTCTTCAAGGAATTATTAAATGGTGCTTATGACAGTAAAACAGAAGTAGATACTGATGATAGTACAACAGGAGAATCTGCTGCTGAAGCATAAGGAGTGTTAATCCATGGTTCAATATAAAGTTTTAAAAGATGCTAAAGACCTTAAAACTGGTAAAGAATATCGTAAAGATGAGGTTGTAGAAGAAAAAGTAAAAGTAGTCAACGACTTTGAAAAACGTTTAAAAAAAAAGGTTATAAGTTACCTTTCTTTGAAAGAGTAGAAGAAAATTAAATTATCTTTAGGACGGTGTAATGCCGTCCTTTTATTTCGAAATAAAAGGAGATATTAAGACATGTCAAACAAATTAAAACGTAACTATATTCGTTTAGTAGAAAACCCAGAAGCAGAAGAAATTAAATTAGAAACATACTTAACACCACATTTTATTCCATTAGATGTTTTATATGAATCAGTGGATATCATGGCTGAATTAGAGAAAGCAGAAAATGGAGAAGTTGAATTATCATTCAAAGAACAATTAGATAAATTAATCGATGTAGTAGTTAAAATTTATGGTAAACAATTCACTGCTAAAGATATTAGAAATCGTTTACATGCGCCTGACGCACTTGAAACATTACAAAAACAAGTACAATTCATTGCTAATGGCCAACAAGACGAGGAAACAAAAAAGTTTATTCAGAGCATCAGCTAAACAAATTAAAAAAAGAAGAATTAACTTACAATGGCATGTTGAAGAATTTGGATAAAGTCGTAAAAGATATGGTAGAAAATGGTACACCAGCAAACCAAGTTCTTGAAATGCCATTTTATTATATACTTCAAATTTTAGATGAACGTCATCTAAATACTGTTGATACTGATGAAAAAGCCGATGCGCTATTCTCTGCATTATAGCCTTAGTCATTAGTACTAAGGCTATTTTTTTTATACCTAAATAAGGAAGGAGGGACAGTAAGTGGCTGAATCAAGATTTAAAGGTTTATCAATCTTAATGAATATGCGTGATGTTGGTATTGAACGTACAATGAAACAAATAAGAGCGCAATTCAAAACGTTAGATTCAGAAATGCGTAGATCTAACGCTAATTTCAAACACTCAGAGAAAAACATGCAGTCTTATGCAACAAGAACGAAAGAATTAACTAAAGCGATTGATGTAACTGAAAATTCTATGAAAGATATTTCTAATCAGTTAAAGAAAATGACTTTAGAAGAACAACGCTCTAGTGTTGAAGCCGAAAAGTTACGTCAAGAATACAGTAAGCAACATAGAGCATTACAAATGTATCAACGACAATTGAATTCAACTGAACAAGAGATGAAACAATTCGGTACAACGACTAAACAAACAATTTTCTCAATGAAAAAGATTAATGATGTTCTAGGTACAATGAAACGTCAACTTAATATTGCAAATATGGCATTTCAAAGTACAGAAAAATCTACAAGTAGTTATAAGAATTATTTAAATCAATTAAACACAGTTATTCAAAAACATCAAAATACAATTAGAGTATTAGAAGCTCGTTATCAAAAGGTTGTTAGAGAACAAGGCGTTATGAGTAAAGAAGCATTAGAGTTAAAAGAGAAAATCTTACAAGAAAAAGCAACTTTAGGACAACTAGACAATCAATATAAGAAAACGACTATGGAAGCTAAACGATTTGCATTTGAACAAAAAACATTAACTGCTTCAATGTCTGAAATTCGACAAAAAATGTCACAAGTAGCACAATCTTTAACAATTAGTGCTAATAAATTTAAGATGAGTGGGCAAACTGCACAAGCATATAAAGCGCGTATTTCTGAATTAAACAACGGAATGAAACAACAGCAACTTATTGTTCAAAATTTATCAAGACAGTATGACTTTGCTAAAAAACAATACGGTGCTACAAGCCAAGAAGCACAACAGCTTAACGTAAAGTTATCTGAAGAACGTTTGAAATTAAAAGAGTTAAATACTCAATTAAATCAAACAACACAAGCACATAATCGTTTAGAAATGGAACAAAAACAAGGCATCTCTTCTATGACTCAAATCAGAGCGAAGATGTCGCAATTTAACGATACTCTATCTCTATCAAGAAGTAATCTTGCTCGTGCAGGAGAAAGTGTAAAAGCTTATGGTAATCATTTAAACACTCTTAAAACTAATATGTCAGAGCAACGTGTAGTGTTAAGAGAATTAATTGCACAATACAATCATGTAGCCACTGCACAAGGACGCGACAGTCAAGAAGCTAGAGAATTATCTAGTGCTATCACTCAACAAAAAATTAAAATGAATGAACTTGAGAGCGAACTAGATCAAACTACGCAAAGTTATAAACGATTAGAAACAGAACAACGCAACGCAGAACGTTTATCTTCAACTGGCTTTGGCAGAAGTATTCAAAGTGTCAATAAATATAAAGATTCAATTAGAAATGTAGGCTCTACTATGAGAAGTGTAGGATCTACTTCAATGCTTTATATGACTATGCCAGCAGTTGCGGGTATGGGAACAGCTATTAAATCATCAATTGAATGGGAACAAGCTTTAGCGGGTGTTGCTAAAACAACAAATATGAGTGGTAGCGAATTAAATAAAATGGGCAATGAAATTACTAAAATGAGTAATACAATGCCATTCGCTGCAACAGAAATAGCAGGTGTAGCAGAAGCTGCAGGACAACTAGGTATCAAGAAACAAGATATTACTTCATTCACTAGAACAATGATGAACTTAGGCGTTGCTACTAACCTTACTGCAGATGAAGCAGCAACAGAGTTTGCAAGATTTGCTAATGCTGCAAATATGCCAATCAAAGATGTAGATAGATTAGGTTCAACCGTTGTTGCTTTAGGTAACAGTACAGCCACAACTGAAAAAGAAATTGTTGACATGGCACAACGTTTAGCTGGTGCTGGTGCGCAAGCAGGATTTAGTTCTGATGAAATTATGTCAGTCAGTGCTGCAATGTCATCCGTCGGGATAGAGTCGGAAGCCGGCGGCACAGCAATGACACAAATTTGGAATAAGATGACAAAAGCAGTCGCTGAAGGTGGCGACACTTTAGATAGTTTTGCACAAACAGCAGGTGTAAGCGGTAAAGAATTTGCGCAAATTTGGGAAAATAACCCAAGTAAAGCTTTATCAATGTTCGTTAAAGGGTTAGGCGACACTGAAGGCGGAGCAAAAGGTGTATTAAAAGCCTTAGATGATGTAGGTATCAAAGGGATAAGAGAAGCCGATACAATTAGACGTATGGCTAACAATCATCAAGTTCTAGATAAAGCACTGAAAACAGGCTCAGAAGGTTGGAAAGAAAATAGCGCTTTAACTAATGAAGCTAACATCCGTTATGAAACAATGGGTAGTAAGTTGAAAATGTTAAAAAATACTTTCATCAACTTTGCTAGAACAATTGGAGATGCAGTTGCACCTATCGTTTCATTCTTAGCAGATAAGTTGACTGGACTATTCGAACACTTACAAGGGACAAGTAATGCTACTAAGATAGCAATCGCAGCATTCACTTTATTAGGTGTTGCTATACCTCCGCTCATTGTTGCAACTGGTGTATTAGCACATAGCATCGTAGGTATTTCAGAAGCTATGAAATTGTTAAACGATACTAAAGGTGGGGCTAAGTTCTTTAGCCTATTTAATGGTGGAATTAAAGGAGTTTTACCTAAGATAGGCCAACTACTTACTAAGATACCTTTAATTGGTGGTTTAATGACTGCATTAACAGGTCCAGTTGGTATCGCAGTTGCAGCTATTGCAGGAATAGGAACAGCTTTTGTAGTTGCTTATAAAAAATCAGAAACATTTAGAAATATTGTTAATTCTGTAATAGAACCAGTCATTAACGGTTTCAAAAAAATGTGGAATGTAGTGAAATCTATATTCGGTGCAATGAAACAATTATTATCTGGAAACTTCTTGCCAACACTTGATTTACTTTCAAAGATAATGCCAAAAGAAACAGCAACTAAATTAACGATGAGATTGTTACAAATTCGCCAATTATTTGTAGATGCTTTTAATTCTATATTTGATTTTGTCAAAGAGATCGGGAAAAAGTTAACAGATTTTTGGACTGAAAATGGTGATACCGTTATACAAGCGTTAAAAAATATCGGTAATTTCTTCGTTGACTTTTTTGTATATCTTAAAGAACTGATCGGACCAAATTTGAGAGATTTAGGTAACTTAGTTCAATCGATATTTATGAATGTTCTTGTTCCAGTTATTAAGGGCGCTATGAATATCATTTTAGGCATAATGAAATTTGTATGGCCTTTTATTAAAGTTCTTATAGTAGATACTTGGAATAATATTAAAAATATTATTAGAGCTGCATTAGATGTAATAATAGGCATTGTTAAAATCTTCTCAGGTATTTTCACAGGTCAGTGGAAATTAGTTTGGGAAGGTGTCAAACAAGTATTTAAAGGCGCATTAGTTCTAATCTGGAACTTAATACAGTTATGGTTTATCGGAAAAATATTGAAAGTTGTAAAAATATTTGGTGGTTTCTTTAAGTCGGTTATTAGTAAATCATTTAATGGTGTAAAAACCATCATTGGTAATGTTTTAAGATTTATATGGAACATTATTAGTACAGTGTTCAGAAAAATCTTATCAATAACTCAAACAATATTTGGTGCAGTTCGACGATTTATAAGCGTTGTTTTCCATGCAATAAAAAATGTTGTAGTAAATTCAGTGAAAGCTATCTTTAGCGGAGTGAAAAGATGGTTTACTGCAGTTAAGAATATTACACATACAATCTTCAGTGCTTTAAAACAATTTATATATAAGATTTGGACTTCTATAAAAAATAAAGTTGTTTCTTTAGCTAAAGCTTTAAGCAACGGCGTTAAAAATATATTTAATAGCTTGTCTAAAGTAACGCGTAGCATTTTCAATAAACTGAAAAGCTTTATGTTAAGTGTATGGCGCAACATAAAAAATACTGTTATTAAATTAGCAAAAAGTCTGTGGAACGGTATTAAAGCTACATGGAACATTTTGTCTAAAGTAACACGCAGTATCTTTAATAAACTAAAAAAATTCATGTCTAATGTATGGCGTAGTATTAAGAACACAACTGTTAAATTCGCTAAAAGTCTTTGGTCAGGCGTAAAATCGACGTGGAATAGCCTATCAAGAGGAACGCGTAGTATTTTTAATAAAGTTAAGAACTTTATGAGTAATATATGGCGAAACATTAAAAACACAACTGTTCGCTATGCTAAATCATTATGGACAGGTGTTCGTAACACGTTTAACAACCTTTATAGAGGTACTCGTAATATCTTTAATCGCGTCAAAAGCTTCATGTCTAACACTTGGCGCAATATTAAGAACACAACTGTTAATATGGCAAAAGGTTTATGGAATAGTGTTCGAAACGTGTTCAATAATATGAATAGTGGACTTAAAAATATTATTGGAAAAATCAAAGGTCATATTACTGGAATGGTAAGCGCGGTCAAGAAAAGTTTGAACTCATTGATTGGTGCTGTAAACTGGGTAGGCGGTAAATTAGGTGTAGATAGTAAAATACCTAAACTTTCTACAGGTACAGAAAGTACACATACACAAAATTTTATAACTAACGGTGCAATCAATCGACCTACGTTAGCTACAGTTAACGATAAAGGTAAGGGCAATGGTAAAGGTAGAAATGGTCATCAAGAGTTAATTCAACGTAAAAATGGCTCTCTCTTTGCGCCAAAAGGTAGAGATGTTATAGTTCCATTAAGCAAAGGCGATAAGGTTATCAACGGTAAAACTACTCAAAAACTTCAAAATCAAGGGTTTATTCCTAAATTTTCCGTAGGTACAAGTGGAGACGATGTTAGAAAACGCATGCTTAAAGATGCTAAAAAACACAAAAAACATAATCATCCTACATTTGATGCTGGAGAAATGATGGCTGGTGCAGGTGGAGCTGGTGGCGCATTTAAAGAAGCATGGAAGTATGTTACTGATAAAACTAAAAATATTGGTAAAGGTACTAAGAAAACAGCGAAATCATTGTCAGATGGCGCTAAAAAAATGATTAATACTTCTAAAGATGCTTTAGGTGCTGCAGGAACATGGGCTAAAGAAAAAGCAGGAGACTTACTTGATTACGTTGGTAAACCTGGAAAACTTGTTGATAAAGTTCTAAAAGAGTTTGGCGTTGACTTTAGCATGGTTAATGGTGAAATTCCTAAAATGCTTTGGGATGCAATGTGGAAACAACTAAAAGAAGGCGTTAAATCGTTATTTGGCGGTTGGTTAGATGACGTTTCTGGTGGCGATGGCGACGGTCGATTTATTAAGTATCTTGATAACATTACTACAAGATACAGTCCGAACGGTCCACCACCAGGCTATCCGTTTAACTGGGCGCATCCAGGTATTGACTTACCATATATTTATGAAAAAGTCCTAACGCCGATGGGCGGTAAAGTTGAGACAAGACATACAGCATCAGGCTTTGGGAAGCATGTTATCGTAAGAGCAAAACCTTATGACGCTTACTTTGGTCATTTAAGTAAATGGCTTGTTAAAAATGGTCAACATGTCAAACCTGGTGATGCTATTGGTATTTCTGGTAACACAGGTTCAAGTAGTGGGCCTCACTTACACTATGAAATGAACAAACACGGTTTTGGCTCAATGACAGGACATTCTATTGATCCAGTTAAATGGTTGAAATCACATAATGGTAGTAAGAGTGTTTCTAAATCTGCAAGCGCATGGAAACCAGATATTCGACGTGCAGCTAAAGCAATAGGAGTAAGAGTTTCTAACGCTGATGTGAATGACGTTGCTCGACTTATCCAAACAGAAAGTAGTGGTAATGCTGGAGTTACACAAGGCATAAAAGACGTGAACAGTGGCGGTAACGAAGCGCAAGGTTTACTACAATATACACCAGGCTCATTTAACAGTTACGCAATTAGAGGGCATAAAAACATTAAAAACGGTTATGACCAATTACTTGCTTTTTTCAACAATACAGATTGGCGAGCTAACTTATCTTACTGGAAACGTAGAATGGCTAGTGGTTTAACTGGTTGGGGTCCAACTGGTAGACGTAAAAAATACGCCACTGGTGGCTTAATCAAATCTGCTGGTTGGTACAACATAGCAGAAGGTGGTTATCCTGAGTGGGTAATTCCAACTGATCCATCTAGACACAATGATGCTATGAAGATGTTGGCACTTGCTGCACAAGATATTGATAGAAAAAGTAGCACTAGAGGTAATAAACGACCTAATTCATTGCCTAAACCAAGTGGAAGTAACGATAATGATGTGTTGTTACAAATGCTACAAGCACAACAACAACAAATTGCTTTATTAACTCAAATTGTGACAAGTAATCAAACGATTGCAGATAAAAACTTTGAACCAACGATTGATAAATATACACATGAACAACAAGTTTTTAATTCTATTGATAAATACAATAGACAAAAACAAAGAAAATCAAGATTTAAACCAGGGGAGGTCACATAATTGATTGATACTATAAAAGTTAATAACAAAACACTTCCATGGTTAGTAGTTGAAAGAGGGTTTAAAATACCCTCTTTTAATTTTGGTATTGAAACTGAAGAAGTATTAGGTAGAAGTGGAAGTGTAGTTAAACAAAGAAAACTTAAAGAATATAAATTCGAACTTCCACTAATCATCAGAAACGATTATCTTTCATCTGGTGGTACTAAAACTCATGATGATGTGTTGAATGAACTTGTTAAGTTTTTTGACTATGATCGTTCAGTACCACTCCAATTTAAATCACAAAACTGGTACTGGAACGCTTACTTTGAAGGACCTATTGAATTAGAAAAGTATAATAGAAATTTTTGGCAATTCAGTATTAATGTAGTTTTAACTGATCCTTACAAATACGCAGTAGAAGGTACTAAAAACACAGCTATTTCTGACCAAGTTTCAGTGGTAAGTACAGGAACAGCAGACAGTCCTATTATTGTGCAAGCAACAGCATTAAAGAATTCGAGTTACTTCTCTATCACCAAGAATAATGAAGATTATTTCATGATTGGCGATGATGATTTAGATAAGAAAGTCGAAGATTATACACCAACTTTATTTAATGATGAGATGCGTTCTTTCTTTGGATGGACTAAAGTCACTAACGGTACTATTAACGACAATGTAACTGGCGGAACAGTTGGTGGTGCTATGACAATGAGTTCTTCAAAAGACGCTTTTATGCTCAATGAAAGTAGTATTACAAGTACAAGTGGATGGAATGGTGCAGAATATAAGCACTCATTCGGTAAAAGTACTCAAGATTTTAGTTCGACAGTTAAAATACACGTTAATCAAGGTAAAAAAGGTGCAACACATGCAACACAGTATATATATGACACAGATAACCGTGTGATTGCTTCTATTGGTTATAGCAACCCTAGAGCAACGCAAAACATCGGAACAATCTATGTAACACTATTCGACCAAAACGGTAATCAAAAGAAGATATACAGTTATACAAACGCACCTAAGTTTTATACATGGAAACATATAGTAATTTATATGCGTTTAAAACGTATTGGAGATAAGTTCTATATAAAAACATGGAAATATGATGAAGTGGACTATCCTAAACGAATTACACCAGTAGATGTGACTGAAAAAGTATTTGTGGATGCAGGAAACTTCTATCAACGACCTATATCATCAGTAAGTATTTACATTGCTAAAAATGGTAGTAACTATCATATGCCTACAACAATTTTAGGTAGTTATAATCATGAAATATTACCTAAACCACCTAAAGCAAGAAATTTAATCATTAAAAAAGGCGATTTGATTAATATCAATATGGAAGAAAAGACAGTGACAATTAATGAAGAGCCTGCACTCGATTTAAAAACATTTGGTAGTGACTTCTTCAATATAAATAAAGGGATGAATGAATGTATGATTTATCCAGAAAACACATATGACACGACAGTATATTGGCAAGACAGATTTTTATAGATTGGAGGTGAAAAAGTGAAGAATGTAGGAATACATGTACTTGATTTTAATGACAACATCATTGACTTCATTAGTCAAAGTGATGGTGCATTGATTAATGCTGAAATGAGTATGAATGTAGAAGAAAAAACAGAAACCTTTGATTTTACGATTGAAAATACTCGAGCAGAGAAACTGAGAGAACGTAATCGAATTATCGCTCAAGACAACAACGGTATATTCAGAGAATTTATTATTATCCACATTGCAGATAACTTTGACGGTACAACTGAAATCGAATGTAATGCTAGTTATTTAGAAGATTTGAAAACAGCTAAACCTATTAAACCTGGTAAATTTGAAGCACATACAACAACACAAGCGTTACTTAAAACACTTGCTGATACAGGTTGGAAAGTATCTGATGATACAGAATATGGTGGTAATAGAACAACATCATGGACTTCTCATACTAACCCGTTTGAATTAATTTACATGCTTTGTACTACTTACGACATGGTCCCTAGTTTTTATATTGAATTAGGCGCACATACTGTCGAACATCGTTATGTATCAATTACTAAACCTAAAAACTTATTCAAAGGTAAGGAAATTACTAAAGGTAAAGACTTAACAGGTATGACAAGAACGATTGATCTATCTGAAGTGAAAACTGCTTTACTTGCAGTTGGTCCTGAAAAAGAAGATGGCTCAAGAATTGAAACTGTTGTAGTAGATGATGAAGCACAAGAGATTTTCGGACTTCCTAATCGTTATATTTGGGATGTATATGAGCCTGAAAGTAACGATGAGAATATGACACTTAAACGTTTGACCACACTTGCTAAAACAGAACTCAACAAACGTAACCAAGCAGCGATAAGTTATGAAGTTTCTTCCACTGATATTCATAAATATTATAACGATGTAACAGTACATCTTAGAGATATCGTAAGGGTAAAAGATAGAGATTTCAGACCACCGTTATATATAGAAGCAGAAGTTATAGGTATTAAGTACAACTGGCTAGCAGATGAAAGTGAATTTACTTTTGGCAATGTCATTGAATACGAAGAAACCAAACTAAGAGAGTTCTTTACTAGGAAACTTGATGAAATTACTAAAAAACTTAATGATAATATTTCCAACGTAAACACAATCGTGAGTGATGTTGTAGCTGGGGAAATGGAATACTACGAACGTAAGATATTTAAAGGTGCAGAGCCACCAGAAAATCCACAAAATGATACATTATGGTACGACACGTCTAATCCTGACGTTGCAGTACTACGTCGTTACTGGAATGGTAAATGGATAACTCAAACAGCTGATGATGTAGAAAAAATCGGTGGTTTAAGACGTGAGCAAGTGATGTATCGAGATTTAAACAATAGTTTCATCAATTTAACTATTCAACACAGTAAGTTACAAAATGATGTGTACGATGTGTTAAATAATGAGTATCTTGTTGATGATGATTTGAAAGCAAACTTAAATCAAGCATTATCAGATGTAGACAGTGTGTATCAAAATATCAAGACAAATTTAGATAGCATGGATGAAGATACAGCTACAATAGGAAAATTAGTTGATACACAAACTTTATTTACAGTATATAGAGAAAAGCTACAAACATTATATAAATATGTTACTGAGGCTAAATTTTCTATTGATAGACGTTTGAAATTACTTCAATCACAATATACTGATGAGAAATTCAATGACGCTATGGATAAAATAGCTCAAACGTTACCTAATGGTCGTTGGGATAGTGAAAACCAACAGTTATATGCAGATATTCCTAATAAGGAAGAACTAAATAATTTAAGACAAACACTGCAAGATTATTACGACGGTAATATAAAAGAATTAGAAAAACGTTTGAATAATAGTGTTGATAGTAAAGTAAATATAGCAAAAAATGAAATCAGTACAAGTGTTAAAAGTGTCGAAAGTAAAATTGATGGTTTGAATATTGGCACTAGAAATTTACTGTTAAATTCAGAGGAACGTAGCGATAGTATTATTAATGATACTCACGCTTATATAACATATTTTCTAACGCAACCTTTAGAAGTAGGCGAAGATTATACTATATTGAGTGAAGTTTATACTACATCTCCTGAACAAAGTGGAAAAGTGTCAATTAGAGGTTATTTCCCAGATAATGGTCTAATAAATGTTCCGATAATCGACAATAAAATTAAATTAACTTTTAAACCAAAAGTGCCTAGTGAAAGAATATTATTGTATAAAGATATTGCGGGACAATCATCTGATAAGTTAGATACTACATTTAAAAACACAATTCTGGTGAAGGGAAATAAAATAGGCGACTATGCACAAGCACCAGAAGATTTACAAAGACAAACACAACAAGCACAACAAGACTCAGAAAATGCTGCTAAAGCATATGCAGATGCACAGGATAATCTGAAAGAAACGCAATTAAAAGCATACGCTGACGGAAAAGTATCAGATGAAGAAAAACGAGCAATAGCTGATGCAATAGCCAAACGCGATGAAGCAAAAAAATACGCAGAGCAAAAAGCACAAGAGGCGCAAGAGGCAGCAAACCAAAACACATCTAATCAGTTAAAGCCTATCACAACACGCGTAACTACTAACGAAACAAACATCACAGAATTAGATAGTCAAATTAGTGCAATGGCTAAAAGTGATGATGTAGAGCAAAAATTGAAAGGTGTTGACGGACGTCTTACACCTTTAGAAACAACAGTCCAAAATAATAAAGCCACACTCGACATCTTACCTACACAAATAGAAAGTAAGGTATCAAAACAAGATTATACTTTGGATAAAGATAATATAGTTCAAAGATTAGATAATGCTGATAGTGAAAGAAAACAACTTTCAAATGAAATCACAGACAAAGTTACTTTAACTAAATTTGAGAGTGGTATTTCTGACGCTAAAAATTATACAGATAACATAAAAAAAGAAACAGAGAACTATACAGACAATCAAATCAACAATTTAAATATTGGAAGCGAGAACTTACTGTTAGATAGTGAAAGAAGAAGTGATGGATCTAACGGAGAAGGTTTTTCTTATATAAGATATTATTTATTACACCCACTAGAAGTAGGTGAAACTTATACTTTAAAAGCGGATGTTGTTACTACTGATGAAAGACAAAGTGGCAAAACTAGCGTTTATCCATATAGCCCTTCAGGAACAAGAGATACAGTAGATATTAAAGACGGTAAAATTATTTATACGTTTACAGCACAAGCTGAAAGCACACAATTTTTAATTTATAAAGATGTAGCAGGACAATCTAACGTAGATTTAAATGTAACAATCGAAAAAGCTATCCTAGTTGAAGGCGACAAGGTTACAGGTTGGGCGCCGGCTAATGAAGATGTAAAAAATGATATACAACAAGCTGAAACAAACGCTAAAAATTACACAGACGATTATAAACGATCTAATGACGTAGCCATGACTAAACTAGAAACATCAATCACTCAAAATGGCGATAAAATAGCGTTAAAAGTTGATGAACAAAAGTTCAATGCTAGTCGTAAAACGTTATCTCAAGTTATTGCAGAAATATCAGCAACAACTAAGGGAATAAATTTAAGCTACGATGAAAACGGTAATATCCAATCATATACAATGGATAGAAATGGTATCCAACTTAGAGGCGATAAAGTAGATATTACGGTTAATAAAGATTTTAATGTTATGGCTAATCGTGTAAATGACAAAGTAGGTAAAGATGAAATTATCAACCGTTTAAATTTAAGTCCAGAAGGCTTAGACATTGATGTAAACAAAGTTGGCATACGTGGTGGCGACAGTACGAATTATATTTATTTAAGTCAAGATAAAATCGAAATGGCTGGTACGTTCCAACGTACTTTTAGAGGAAACACTCAAAAAGATAATGTATTTATGCGAGCGCAAGGAGGTTTTTTACGTTTTAGAAACAATAACCAAAATCGTTCGCTTTATTATTCTGACTTTGGTATATCAACATATATAGACGGAGATAGTAGCGAGGCGTCTGGTACATTACAATTCTTTGATTATACTTATTCGCCTACTAACAGTGTTAGAGGTGTAACGCTAAATAGTGCGGGTGGTGCAATCGCCTTAAATTCTGAACGCAACCGTATTGTGTTAGACGCCAATGCCACTGTAAACATTGAGAGTGAAACAAGTTCCGTTTATATTAGACCAATGAAAAACAATCGTGCAGGTACAAATGAATTTAGATTTTGGACTAAACTGAATGACAGCGTCGCAGATACAGACGGCGTTTTATCTTATGGAACAATAACTGAATTAGTAGAAAAAGCGCCAGCGTCTTATAGTTTTGGTTCTGGAATACGATTTGATAAATCGCCTAAATCAAGATACATCTACGCAACTGATAAAGACGGTAATATTGGTACTGGAGATTTTTATGCTCGTAATTTATTAGGAGATTGGTGGGCTAAAAATAACAATTTATATGCTTTAGTAGACCCGAAAGAAGGCAAACTAAGAATAACTGATTATAATGGATATAATAATGGAAGCCCTAAATACAAAGATTTGCAGTGCGACGATATACAAGCAAATTCAGTTCGTGTAAATACTGGACAAAACTTTTATATTGGAGTATCTACCAATGAACTATGGGTAACTAACAACTTACGTTATAACGGTGGAAATACAGGGTTCAAACCAGTCAGAGCGAGTGACTTTATAAAAGCGTCTAGCGCTGAATTTAAGCATGATATTAAAAAATGGGACTATGACGCATTAAATGTTATTTCTAACGAATTGCAGCTATATAGTTACAAATACAACGATGATGAAAAAGAAATAATACATCACGGACCAGTAATTGGCGACGGCTACGACATTCCGGTAGAATTTGTTTTTAATAGTGGTGTGAATACTAACGAAATGCTATCTTGGGCGTTAAGAGCAATACAACAATTAAACGAAAAAATAAATACACTGGAGGAACAATTAAATGAACAACCAATTACAAGCTAATCCAAATTATGTTATTGAGGAGTTAGTTACTCAAAACGCTAAACTTTCACAAGAAAATGCAATGTTAAGAGCAGTAATTAGAGAGCAATCAGAACAAGAAAATAAAGATACTGTAAGTGCTGAAGGAGAGTAACCTTTAGCACTATTTTTATACCAAATTTTAGGAGGAAATTATTATGGCAAATGAAATCGTAAAAAACACAGAAAGTTATATCTTAGTACAAGTGAATGAAAAAGGAGAAGAAGCTGTTTTAGATAATGACTTTAGAGGTCAATTCTACCCAACTAATAATGTGAATATCGCAACTAAATTTGATGATTTAGATAAAGTTAAAGCGCTTGCTAGTCGTTTAAATAGTCTAAATGAATTAAATTATGAGTTCGGTATTATTAGTGAAAAAGTGACAGTTAAACCAGTAAAGTTAACAACTTCACTAGAGTACGTGGAAGAAACAACTGAAACTGACGCAGAATAGGAGTTGAAAATGTGAAAGAAAATTCATTTAATTACAAAGTGTTAGCTATCTTTATTTTCGGTTTTGGTCTACTCATGTTTGAAAGAGGTTTCTTTTGGACTAAAGAACAAAGCACTGTATTAAGCGATAGCGACTTCTATATAACACTTCATCAAGTCATGCCTATTTGGTTATGGGGCGTTCTAGGCATGATTTTTAGTTTGTTTATCATTCTTGCACCTGTATTCTTACCTAAACAACAAATAAGCAATAAATTTAATTTCTTGTTAATTGTAGGTGGAAGTGGCAACGCTATTTATTATTTTTTATTAACTTCTGCAAGTATATTTAATGCGATTAATTGGTTAACTCCAGTACAGTTTGCAACCTTAGCGATGATTAATGCGTTGATTGCTTTTAACGGGGGTGCTGACGTTGCAAGAAAAAGATGAACGTTTCGTCTTAAGAGAAGAATTTATCGATAATAACAGGGAAATTTATCATAAAATAGATGAGAATGATAAACGACACACAAGTGAATTGAAAGATTTAAATAATAAGGTAGATAAACAAATCATCTATCAAAAACAAGCATTTGAAAGTCAAGAACGCTCAGAAAAACATTTGGAAAAACTCTCAGATACAATGAGCAACTTTGGCAGAGAGTTCACTGATGTTAAGTATCAAGTTAAGGATCATAGCAAACAACTTGAAACGTTTAGTGAAGTCATTAAAGAAAAACAAGGTTATAACGTAAAGATTATAGTTGCAATTATCAGCGGTATTGCTTCGGTACTTGTCGGAGCATTAGGTTTTGCAGCTGCATTCTTTTAAGTCGGCGCTTTTATGTGTCGACTTTTTATTTTAACTAAAAGGAGTGTATACATGAAAACAGATGTAGGTTCAATCGTTAGAACAATAGTATTTATTTTAGCTTGGGTTAACCAATTTTTAGCTACGAAACATATATCCCCTATTCCAGTAGACGAAGTGACTATCAGTTCTATTATTACTGGTGCAGTTTCCTTGTGGACTTGGTGGAAGAATAATAATTTTTCTCATGCAGCACAAAAAGGGCAACAAAAATTGCGTGAAGTTAAAGCGGGTACAGACACAACAGGTGCTGCACCTAGAATGAATGGAGATGATTTTTAATGGTATCTGTTAGAACGTATAAACAAGCTATTCGTTATTTGAAATCGCTTGAAGGTAAAGCGTGGAACCCGGACAGAGCGTATGGCTACCAGTGCTTTGATGTAGCCAACCAATATTGGTTGTACCTATTCGGTCATACTTTAAAAGGTGTAGGCGCTGCGGATATTCCGACATGGAACAATTTTACTGGTGAAGCTACTGTTTATGAAAATACATTATCATTCTTAGCTAAACCCGGAGATGTTGTAATTTTCAATAGAAATTATGGCGAGGGTTATGGCCACGTTGGTATCGTCGTCTCTGCTACTTCCAACTCTATAAAGATACTTGAGCAAAATTGGTTGGGTGGTGCATATTGGACACCTCCAGAAGTAACAACAAGACGCACACATGGTTACGACTTCCCTATGTGGTTTATTAGACCGTTCTATGCTAAAGCAACGACTAAAAACAAAATTAAAAGCAAAACTAAGCCAGTTAAGAAAGCGAAAGCTAAGAAAGGTAAGAAAATATTACTTGTAGCTGGACATGGTAAAGGTGCTTATTCAAACGATCCGGGTGCAGTAGCAAATGGATATAATGAGCGTGACTTTAACAGAAAAGAGATTATACCTAGAATCAAGAAGTATCTTGAAAGTGTAGGTAATAACGTTGTTTTATACGGTGGCAAATCAATGAACCAAGACTTGTATCAAGACACATTATACGGACAACGTGTAGGTAACTATTCAGATTATGGTTTGTATTGGGTTAAAAAGAACGTGAAACCAGATGTAATTGTAGAGTTCCACTTAGATGCTGCTAGTCCACAAGCCAGTGGAGGTCACGTAATTGTCAGTAATAAGTTCCCGGCAGATGATATTGACAAGGCGTTATCTAGTGCATTAGGTAAAACAGTAGGTAAAATTAGAGGTGTGACACCTAGAAACGATTTATTAAATGCTAACGTTACAGGTCAACTTAATTTAAATTATAGATTAATCGAGTTAGGTTTCATCACTAGTAAAAAAGACATGGACTATATCACTAAGAACATCAACAGTTTTACTAAGCGAATTGCAGAGGCTATCAATGGTAGACAAATCAATGCACCTAAGAGCAAACCTTCCAGCAAAAAGACAACATGGAACTGGGGAGGCATTTTCTATCCTAACGCACCTAAAAGTGGTATTAGAGTTAGAAGGTCGCCGGGTATCAATGGTACTGTTGTTGAAAGCGGCTCGTGGTTATACGGAAAGACAGATTGGGTTGAATTCGACCAAGTTATTAAAAAAGATGGATATTGGTGGCTTCGTTTTAAATATCAAGCACCCGGTTCAAGCAAAAAAGATTTCTATTGCGCTGTTTGTAAAATTACAGATAAACAACAAAAAATCAAAAATGAGAAATACTGGGGCAAGATAGATTGGAAATGATATAATTAAATTACCACGACATTACACAAGGGTAGTCACTATGGCTACCCTCTTTTTTTATGTTATAATTAAATTGAAATTGCGGTACATATCTGCGGAGTGTACTTGAGGTAACTGTTACTGACGGTTGCCTTATTTTTATGTTATAATAAATATACTCAATTTGTGATAGTTATGATGATTAACAGTTTTATATTTTAAGAGGCAAATACTATATTCTACTGACCACGTTCTTACGAGCGTGGTTTTTTATTTAGGGACTCGGGTCCCTAAAAAGTCCCTAAAAATTCGTTTTATATGGTGTGTTATTAATAGGCAAAATAAAAAGAACCCCGTCGCTATGGGATTCTTGATTTCGAAAAGTGTTTAATTTTCGCTTATTAGCGTCCTGGGAGGGATTCGAACCCCCGACCGATGGCTTAGAAGGCCATTGCTCTATCCAGCTGAGCTACCAGGACATGAATTTTTAACACAAGAATAATTATAGCTAAAGAAACCTTATTTAGCAATAGCTTTAATATAAAAAAAGTTTATATTTTTCACTAATTATGTGTATTTGTAACTCATATCGATTATGTGCAAGTGCAATAAGACATAAAGTCGAGCAATTGAATGAATATCTTCAAGCCATATGGACGCAGAAGTAATCAAATATATAGAACCAATGGGAGGCATTATAAACAACTATGAACAAACTATAAACATCTATGAATGAATAAAGTAATAAATAGATCCTAAGTGTTGAAATTATTCTCATCTATTATTCATATACTCAATCCAATTACAAAATAAAAGTATCATGATAAATAGTGAAATACAGAAATTAATAAAATTGCAATGACTAACATTACGATTAATTAAATAGTTGAAAAGGACTAGAGTATATTCACTTGTCTGTTTAGATAAATGGTTGTAATGAGAATCCTTGACTTGCAATGGTCTCTAAGTAGGTTAAAGGGTTTATAAAACAAGGTGAATTTTAAAGAAATATAAAGCTAATGTAAAGGTCTTGTAAACGTTTGCAGAATTGTCAGATTTTGCACAACATATTTGAATGCCTAAGTGTGTTTTATGTAATCAAAGGTCTACAGTTTTGATGTCTAATTTATAAGTTAAGAAAGATAGAACGCAAATAGCATAAATCACTATATAGTATAAGTAACAAAACGATAGGTAAACAAAAACTTACCAATTAATCGTTTTTGGTTTTAAGAAATAGCTTAATGTATCTATTGAATTTTATACATTAAGATTTAAATACTTTAAATAAAAAGAAATGGAGCGATTTAAATGTCAAAATTAGTACAAG